>CAKKPE010000142.1 GCA_919901565.1 bacterium | reverse complement strand
GAGACCATCCGCCTGATGAAGGAGATCGACGAGGTCATCGAGCAGCACGGCGGCTGGCCGGGAGCGTTCCAAACGGCCGAGGCAAAGGCCGTGACCGCCAAGGTCATTCCCTTCCGGCCGCGCTCCGTCGAGCCAACGCCTGAGGAGCACTACGTCACCTGCGTGCCGCTCGTCCCGCTCAAGGCCGCCGCTGGCGCATTCGGCGATCCGCAGCACATAGAGGACGACGGCTTCGAGTGGGTCGCCATCGAGTCGAGGCACCACCTGCGGCCCGGCATGTTCGTCGCCCAGGTCGTCGGCAAGTCCATGGAGCCCGCCATCCCCGACGGCTCGTACTGCCTCTTCGCCGCACCGGTCACCGGCACCCGACAGGGCAAGACCGTCCTCGTCCAACTGCGCGACGCTACCGACCCTGAAACCGGTGAGCGCTACACCGTCAAGCGTTACGAGAGCGAGAAGGCGCGAGAGGGCGATCTCTGGCGCCACACAATGATCACCCTCAAGCCCGTCAACCTCGATTTTGATCCAATCGTCCTTACCGGCGCCGACGAAGGACAATTCCAGGTCCTCGCCGAACTGGTCGAAGTGCTGAACTGAAACGTCGAGCAGAGCAAATGGGGTCAGCGTAAAAATTGTGGGGACACCATATGTAAGGGAACCCTGAGGGGAAGTTGTTGATTTTGTTCACTCGATTGATAGCTGGAAGTTATTGAAAGATATATCTCTGAATATTTACTAGATAAAAAATAATAGAGGGGGAGGTAATGCATGAATCGCAGTATATCTTATTGGTGTGTCCTAGTGTAGTGTCTCAGTAATACCTTTACAATTGAGGCCTGTTATGGTATATTCCGGTTCATGTGGAAACCAACCGACTCTTTGCCAATGAGTACGGAAGAACGAAATACATTGGGATCGTGGATCCGCGCCAAGACCACACCCCAGAGGATCGTCCTGAGGTCGCGGATTTGCCTGCTTGCCGCCGATGGAAATTCCAATAACGCCATTGCCCATCAATTGGGAACGTCGCGCCCGACCGTTCTGCTTTGGCGGAAACGTTTCGAAAAGAAGGGTCCTCCAGGTCTGTCTGAGGACGCCCCGCACGGTCCGAGTGCACAACGCCTTTCTCCCCATAAAGTCAAGGCCATCGTGGAGGCTACGCTGCATACGCTGCCGAAAGACGCGACCCACTGGAGCACGCGGACAATGGCGATCAAACAGGGGGTCAGCCATGCCAGCGTGGCGCGAATCTGGGACGCCCACGGCTTGCAGCCGCATCGGATCGAAACCTTCAAGTTGTCGAAGGACAAGCGGTTTGTTGAGAAGTTGACGGACGTGGTCGGCGTGTACCTTAATCCACCGGACAAGGCGCTGGTGCTGTGCGTGGATGAAAAATCGCAGGTACAAGCGCTGGACCGGACGCAACCTGGATTGCCGATGAAAAAGGGTCGATGCGGAACCATGACGCACGATTACAAACGCAACGGAACCACCTGCCTGTTTGCGGCACTGAATGTGCTGGACGGTACCGTGATCGGCACCTGCTACCCGCGTCATCGAAACGAGGAGTTTCTGAAGTTCCTGCGCAAAATTGACCGAGAAACACCGCAAGGTCTGGCCCTCCACTTGATCTTGGACAACTACGGGACTCACAACCACCCCCATGTGAAGAAGTGGCTTGATAAGCATTCACGATTCCATTTGCACTTCACACCGACAAGTTCCTCGTGGCTGAACCTGGTGGAGCGATGGTTTGCTGAAATCACGCGCAAGCGGATTCGACGAGGTGTATTCAAGAGCGTGCCGGAACTGATCGCCGTCATCGAAGAGTTCATTCGGCTCAACAATAAGAATCCGAAACCTTTCGTTTGGACCAAGAAGGTCGATGAAATTCTCAAAAAGATCGGTCATTGTAAAGCTGTCATTGAGACACTACACTAGAATAACAAACTCTGTGGGGTTAGCCCTTGATAAACTCCACGGCGTAGGGAATGCTATATATGGATACCCAACGTTAAAGACAAATCATACGGTGCAGATTATTTGGGGTGATAGGTCTTAACGTATGACATTTGAGTTTAAGTGAACACCCAAGACTTAACAGCATTGGAAATCTTCCAATATAATATGACTTTCATTGCGTTCAATTTAGAGTTCGACCAAGAAAAAAATGAATGATCTGCGAGAGGTTACAAAGGAGCCGGAGTTCCTTCAGAAGAGTGGTTACAATCGTCGGGATGAGGAAACGACGGATTCCGCAAGATTCGTTTGGTATGAGAAGACATTTGGTTCCATCGTCTCGCAACTTCGCTTCATCATTCAGGTGGAGTTCGAGCTTTTTCTCTACGATGACCCTTTTGCATCTTATATTGAGAACTGCTGTTACAGCTTCAATGGGGTTTACCTCAAAGTGATTGACAGGCAGATGGAGCGATGTGACAACCTGTCCTATGACGAGGATACGGAACTTCCCAGAGAGATAGACCGATGTGAACTTAACATCCACACCTTCAGCCGATTGCGGTCCTTTAGCAATATGCTCGAGTCAAGATGAATTCCGGGGACACAATACTTAATTCTATGAACTCTCCGGTCAGTCACTTTATCGCGGAAGCACAGATATCACAGGCATCCATTTTTCCAAAGAGTACGATCCTGCCGATGGCTCGTAGAGAGGATTGGATATAAAGCTCCGTAACGTAGTCAGGTTCAGATAAACAGACCGAAAGTGTGAATTCCCCAGGCAATAACTTTGAAACAAGGCAGTATATCCAGTATGCATTTTTTCATTGATTCTATGAATTACTGCGTATATAATATACTTTGAATTTGGTAATGAGTATATTGAATATGTTATATTTCAATGATTCAATGAACTTCTGCGTACAGGATATACTATGAAAGCTGTTTCAGGTATAGGCAAGGTTGAGAGAAAACGCCTTGCCGAGGTGATTCGCCGCACCAAGGGGACGATTTCGGTTGCCGAGGCGGCAAGCATTCTGAAGATTGAGGCCACAAGTGCGGCAAAGATGCTGGCCCTTTGGGCGAGCAAGGGGTGGCTTTCCCGTGTACGTCAGGGATTCTATGTCCCTGTTGCTCTTGAATCTCGGACTGCGGATGTTGCACTGGAAGATCCCTGGGTTATTGCCGGGCGTCTCTACTCCCCATGTTATATCGGTGGATGGAGCGCGGCTGAACACTGGAGTCTGACGGAACAGATTTTTCGAACCGTTTTGGTGATGACGACGTTAAAGCCGAGAGATCGTAACCCTGTGATCATGGGCACCAGCTTCCGGCTTCGTACGGTCTCGGAAAAAGCCATGTTCGGACTTAAGCCGGTCTGGCGAGGGCAGGTGAAGGTTTCTGTATCTGATCCGACTCGAACAATTATCGATATGTTGAGTGAGCCTGGTTTGGGCGGCGGGTTGCGCCCGACCGTGGATGTGTTGCTCAATTATTTAAGATCTGATCATAAGAACGCGGACCTGCTTGTTGACTATGCCGCACGTTTGGAAAATGGCGCTGTGTTCAAGAGGCTTGGGTTCTTAATGGAACGATTGGCCCCTGACGAAAAAGGCGTGATCTCAGCTTGTCTGCCGAGAATTACAAAAGGAAATTCCAAGCTTGACCCGGCATTGCCGGCGGATAGGCTCGCAACGCGATGGAGGTTGTGGGTACCTTCGACGTGGGCAAAGGAGGGCTCAATTGATTATATGATGAATACCAGATATTAAGGATGCAGAAGATATGAGTCCAGCGGACATTGTTCAAAAACTATGGAATTATTGTAACGTTCTGCGTGACGATGGAATGTCGTACGGCGATTACGTCGAACAGTTGACGTATCTGCTGTTCCTCAAGATGGCCGATGAACGCGAGTGTTTTGGGGTAGCAAGGTTGTCACTTATTGAATATGAGATTGGAGTATGACATGAAACCATTTGTGCCGGATACCTTACCGCTGCCGACATTGGACTGGGAACCGTTGGTCCGCCTTGTCGGCGAGGCCAACGCTGCGCTTGCGCGCTTCGACGGCATTTTGCAGGGCATCATTAATCCCGGCGTTCTGCTCTCTCCCTTGACGACACAGGAAGCAGTTCTGTCTTCGAAGATAGAAGGAACGGAGGCAACGCTTCAGGAGGTTCTGGAATTCGAGGCCTCACCGACGCCGGAGGGAAGAAAGGCGGAAGACATCAGGGAAATCGTGAATTATCGCATTGCACTGCAGACGGCGGTCAAACTGCTGGAGAAGCTACCGATATCCCTGAACATGGTGAAGGAAATCCACGCGATCCTTCTGGCCAGCGTACGAGGAAAAAACAAGGGGCGCGGGGAGTTCAGGAGCGATCAGAACTGGATCGGCAAGCCCGGTTGCAAGATCGAGGAGGCAATGTATGTTCCGCCTGAGCCTTTACAGTTACTGGAGCATCTCTCGAATTGGGAGAAATATGTTCATTATGATGAAAAGGACCGGCTTGTGCAACTGGCCGTGATCCATGCCCAATTTGAGATCATCCATCCCTTCCTCGATGGAAACGGCAGGGTCGGCAGAATATTGATCCCCCTGTTCCTTTTTGAAAAGGGTCTGCTTTCCAGTCCTGTGTTCTATTTGAGTGCGTATCTTGAAGCCAATCGAGACGTGTACTACGATAGACTGGAGTCGATATCTGCGTCGAAGGACTGGCAGGGATGGATACTGTTTTTCCTTACCGCAGTGATGGAACAGGCAAAAAGAAACAGCGAGAAGGCGAAGGAAATATTGAAGGTCTATGATGATATGAAGAAAGAGATCAGCAGAATTACCCGGTCGCAGTTTTCGATTCAAGCCCTTGATTGTCTCTTTATGATCCCGATTTTTAAGACGACCGATTTCATCGAGAGGTCAGGGATCCCCAAGCCAACAGCTTTGCGCATACTTAATGCCTTGGAAAAAGCGAAAGTTATTCTACCCATCCGTAAGGGCAAAGGTAGGCGGGCGGGCGTTCTGATGTTCCCGAAACTTCTTGAGATTGCTCAGAAGTAGGAGCTTGAGTTACATGAAATATTGGCTATCAGCTTTGTGTCTCATGAGACGAAAAATATGAGACGGTAAATATTTAGCTCATAACGTGTGAGACACAACATATGACTTCCTCTGCAATTGTCCAAAAACTATGGAATTACTGTAACGTCCTGCGTGACGATGGGATGTCTTACGGCGACTATGTCGAGCAGTTAACGTATCTGCTGTTTCTCAAAATGGCGGACGAGCGTACTAAGCCATGATGCGATGATCTCTCATGAAGAAGAAGGCAAGGAAAAAGAACAGCAAATCTGCAAGGAGAGAATTTTGTTCATACTATATCGAGATATTGGATTGGGATTTGTCGTATTCTTTGCGTTTAACGGGTGATATGAAAAACATGCCCTGGCCGTTTTGGGAGCATGCGAGTCTTGATATCACAGGAAAATTCCTCCAACCAAATGTATTGGAAGGCAGGGCCATTGAAGTCACTATCCTGGGCAGTCGCACGATCGTCCGCATTATGGAGCATCCGGAGGAGTGCAGTGAGGAACCGAAAGCCTTGGGTGGGTTGAGGGTGCGAGGCAAACAATCGAAATTCATTGGTTCAGTACCCTTAGATGTCTTGCACACGCTTTGCTTTTTAATTCAAGCGGGTAAGATCAAGGCCCTTGTTCTTTCGGGCCAGATACTCTATCATGGAAGTGCGGCCATTACGTCAATTTGCTTCGAGAAAGATTATGAGCCTGAGGACTGAACGTGAAGTGAAAATAGAGTACAGTATGTGTGTAGTAATTCATAGAATCAGTGAACTTCTGCGCATAAACTATCGTGCAGTCTAACCGCCAAATCCCCCTGTATCCCCCTTTGACTAAAGGGGGGAATTTAATTCACTCTTTAGCAAAGAGGGGTATGGGGAAATTGGAGATTGAAGAGGGGACTATCTCATGCCGGAAATGAAACCCCATGTCATCGTTATAGCCGGGCCGAACGGGGCTGGGAAGTCAACGACTGCTCCGGTGTTGCTCAAGGGGACACTGGGAGTGACGGAATTCGTGAATGCGGACGTAATTGCACAGGGGCTTTCCGCATTTCAGCCTGAGAGAGCCGCGTTTCATGCAGGCCGGGTCATGCTTGAGCGGCTGCATTATCTCGCAAGCGAACGGGTGGACTTTGCTTTTGAAACAACGCTGGCGAGCAGGTCATTTGCGCCCTGGATTGCAAAACTGAAGCAAACCGGGTATACTTTCCATCTGGTGTTCCTGTGGCTTCCGAGCGCGGATTTTGCCGTTGCCCGCATTGCCGAGCGTGTCCGCATGGGCGGACATGACGTGCCTGAGGGAACCATCAGAAGGCGGTATAAAAAGGGTATCATGAACTTTTTCCAGTTATATCGGCCGCTGTCGAATACATGGCGGATGTACGACAATTCAGAACCGACTTGGCCGCGACTGGTGGCTGACGGCGGGGCTGCTGCAAGTGAAACCATTTATGATCCAAAAACATGGAGCATGATCAGAGGTGAATCCCTATGAGCGTAGCGGAAAAGAAAACGATTGACGACCTCTTCCGTGAGGGCAAAGAAATCGATAAGGCCTTGCGGAAGGCTGTACAGCAAGCTCTGCTTCAACATAAAAAAGCTGGTAATCCCGTTGCTGCCTGGCGGGATGGGAAAACTGTCTGGATTCAGCCGGAAGATATTGTTGTGGAAGAAAAGAGCTGAGACAAAGTGAATGAAAAGACATGAGTCCTTCGGATATCGTTAACAAGCTTTGGAATTATTGCAATGTTCTTAGAGACGACGGCATGAGCTACGGCGACTATGTCGAGCAGTTGACGTATCTGCTGTTTCTCAAAATGGCCTACGAGCGTACCAAGCCCCCATACAATCAAAAGAGCGCTGTTCCGGACAAGTACAACTGGCAAAGCCTCATCAAGAAGGATGGGGATGAGCTGTTCGATCACTATCGCCACATCCTGGAGGAACTGGGTAACGAAAAAGGTCTGCTCGGCCTCATCTTCAATAAGTCCCAGAATAAATTCCAGGACCCGGCCAAGCTACGGCGCTTGCTCGTAGACCTGATCGACAAGGAAAACTGGTCGGCCATGAGCGCGGACGTAAAAGGGGATGCCTACGAAGGCCTTCTCGAAAAGAACGCCCAGGATACTAAGTCCGGAGCGGGGCAGTATTTTACGCCGCGACCTTTGATCCGGGCCATGGTAGATGTGGTCCAGCCCAAACCCGGTGAAAGTATTTGTGACCCGGCCTGCGGTACAGGCGGTTTTCTCTTAGCTTCCCACGACTATATTGTGCGGCACAACCCCAATATGACCAAGGATCAGAAAAAGAAACTCAAAGAAGAAACACTTTGGGGTTGGGAGCTGGTACAGAATACGGCTCGGCTCTGCGCCATGAACCTGATGCTGCACGGTATCGGGGGCAATGGAAGCAAGCTACCCCTCACCGTTGCTGATTCCCTGGCAGCCACCCCGAGTGAACATTTCAACTTGGTTCTCACGAATCCTCCCTTCGGGAAGAAAAGCAGCACAACCATTGTTGCGGAAAATGGCAAGGTCTCAAAGGAAAAAGAGATCGTCGAACGAGATGACTTCTGGGCCACGACCTCAAACAAACAGCTCAACTTTGTACAGCATGTGAAGTCACTTCTCAAGATAAACGGTCGTGCCGGTATCGTTGTGCCCGACAACGTCCTCTTCGAAGGCGGGGCAGGAGAGACCGTACGACGCAAGCTCCTGCACGAATGCGATGTCCACACCCTGTTGCGTCTGCCCACCGGCCTATTCTATGCCCAGGGCGTCAAGGCAAACGTTCTTTTCTTTGATCGACAACCTGCTTCCAAAACGCCGTGGACCAGGAAGCTCTGGATCTACGACCTGCGCACCAACATGCACTTCACTCTCAAAACCGACCCACTCAAGCGTGAAGACCTCGACGAATTCGTGAAGTGCTGCAACCCCGGAAACCGAAACCAGCGCAAAGCTACCTGGTCAGAGAAGAAACCAGATGGCCGCTGGCGTGCATATAGCTATGAAGAACTCATGAACCGCGATAAAGCCAGCCTCGACATCTTCTGGCTCAAGGATGAATCCCTTGAAGACTCTGCAAATCTCCCTGACCCGGATATCCTGGCACAGGAAATTGTCGATGATTTAGCAGCCGCACTCGAACAGTTCCGTGAGATTGCCACAGATCTCGGACAACATGAATAGATGAGTCGTGAGAGGAATTGGGGTCAGACACCAATTCTTGGACAGGAAAAGGGGACAGATTTTTTTTTCGTTTTTCTTTCCGTCATCTATCACTTGCCGTCCTCCGCTCTTTTACCGCCCACTGTCTTTGGAATGGTCGCGGGCCACGAGCATGTAGATCGAAGGCACGACGAAAAGCGTGAAGAGGGTGCCGACGGCCATGCCGCCGACGAGTACCAGACCGATCGAGTTACGGGCAGCGGCGCCGGCGCCCGTAACAAGGGTCAGGGGGAAGTGGCCGGCGATGGTGGCCGCGCTGGTCATGAGAATGGGGCGCAGGCGGGTCATGGCGCCCTCGCGCACGGCCTCGATTTTAGACCGTCCCTGCAACTGGAGTTTGTTGGCGAATTCGACGATCAGGATCCCGTTCTTGGAGACCAGGCCCACGAGGGTCACCAGGCCCACCTGGGAGTAGATATTGAGCGTGGTGGTCCACCCGTGTGTGAAGAACGGAATATTCGGGTCGGGCATCTTCAGGAAGGTGAAGAGCAGAGCGCCGAACATGGCCAGGGGTACCGAGCCTGCGAGGATTACGAAAGGATCTCGGAAGCTGTTAAACTGCGCAGCAAGCACGAGGAAGATGAGGATCACGGCAAGCCCGAAGGCCGGGAGAAACTTGTTCCCTTCGGCGCGGAGCTGGCGCGACTCACCCGTGTAATCCAGTGCATAGCCCTTGGGGAGGATTTGGGCGGCCTCGCCTTCCAGGTAGCGAAGCGCCTGGTCAAGTGGACGGACGGACACGCCGCTGATTTTGACGGCGTTCATCTGCTGGAAGCGGTTCAGCGAGCGCGGGACCGTGGAGTTCCGTATCGTGGCGATGGTGCTGAGCGGCACGAGGCCTCCGTCCGGTCCGGTGACGTAGATCTTCCTGATCTGGTCCGGATTGAGGCGGTCCAGGCGCTTGATCTGCGGGATGACCTTGTAGCTTCGGCCGGAGATGCTGAAACGGTTGACAAAATTGCCGCCCACCATGGCGGACACGTCGGCCCCGACCTCCTGAAGATTGAGGCCCAGATCGGCCGCCTTGTCGCGGTCAATCACGATCTCGGACTGGGGCTGGTCGATTTTGAGATCGATGATCGGCGGGAAGGCGAACATGCCGCTCTCCATGGCCTTGAGCTGGATCTTATGGGCAAACTCGAGGATCTGGTCCGGCTCGGCTGTTGAAGCGATAATGAACTCCACCGGGAACTGGCCGCCGCCCGGGAGCGAAGGAGGCGTCACCGGGAACATCTGGATGCCAGGTATGGCATGGAGCTTCTGTTGTACTTCGGGCAGAATTTCAAAGACGGTCCGCTTGCGCTCGCCCCACGGCTTGGTGACCATGCCGCCGAAGCCGGATGTGGGAAAGGTAATCTGGAAGGTGAACCGGGTCTCCGGTACGCTCATAAAGATCCGGTTTGCCGCTGCGGCATAGAAGCTGGTCTGGTCCAGAGTGGAATTGGCCGACGCATCGATAATTCCGAAAATCACCCCACGGTCTTCCATGGGGGCAAGCTCCACCGGCGACATCATGAACATGGGGACCGCGAGCAGGCTCACGATTACCCAGACTAGGTAGACGGCCGGCCTGGCATTGAGCGTGGCATCGAGCAGGCGTCCGTACAGGCCGCGAAGCCGTTTGAAATCACGGGCGATCCGGCCTGCCAGCCCGTGTTCCTCGATCCCGGGCTTCAGCAGGTGGGCGGACATCATGGGCGACAAGGTCAGGGCTACGATCCCGGATATGGTGACCGCGCCGGCCAGGGTAAAGGCGAACTCACGGAAGAGAGACCCGGTGAGGCCGCCCTGCAGGCCGATGGGGACATAGACCGCCGCCAGGGTGATTGTCATGGCGATGATGGGCCCTACGAGTTCCCGGGCGCCGAGCATAGCGGCATCCAGGGGCGAAAGCCCTTCACTCATGTGCCGCTCCACGTTTTCAACCACCACGATAGCGTCATCAACCACAAGGCCCACGGAGAGCACAACGGCCAGCAGGGTGAGCAGGTTGATGGTAAATCCGAAGACCTGCATCAGGAAGACTGCGCCGATCAGGGAGAGGGGTATGGCCACCACCGGAATGAAGACCGAACGGAACGATCCGAGAAAAAGAAAAATGATGATCATGACGATGATGAGGGTGTCGCCGAGGGTCTTGAGCACCTCGTGAATGGCATCGCTGATGTAGGCCGTGGCATCGTAGGCGATGCGCCCCTGCATGCCGCTGGGCAATCCCTTCTGCACGGATTCCATTTCCACGCGCACCCGCCGGATCACGTCGAGCGAATTGGCATTGGGCAATGGCCAGATACCCATAAACACGGCGGTCTGGCCAGAGAAGTGCACCTCCGTGTCATAGTCCTCCGCGCCCAGCACCACGTCGCCGATGTCCTCAATCCTCACGATGGCGCCGTCCTGTTCGCGGATCACGAGGCGCTTGAACTCCTCCACGGAACGGAGGTCGGTGTTGGCGGTCAGGTTGACCTGGACCAGAGAGCCTTTGGTGCGGCCCACGGCGGCCAGGTAGTTGTTGGCGGCCAGGGCCTGGCGCACCTGCAGGGGGCTGATGTTGAATGCAGCCATGCGGTCGGGCCTGAGCCAGATGCGCATGGCAAAGGTGCGGGCGCCCAGAATATCGGCGCGCTGCACCCCTTCAATGGCGGAGAGGCGAGGCTGGACAATCCGGACGAGGTAGTCGGTGATTTCGTTTTGTTTGAGAACGTCCGACGTGAAACTGATATAGGCCGATGCGAACCGGCTGTCAGCCGATTCCACGTTGATGATCGGCACCTCGGCTTCCGGGGGGAGGTCGCGGCGGACCTGGTCGACCTTGGAGCTGATTTCCGACAGCGCCTGGATCGGATCATAGTTGAGTTTCAGGCGGGCGCTGATGGTCGAGAGGCCCTGGGCGCTCTGCGATTCGATATAGTCAATGCCGTCGGCTGCAGCAATGGCGCGCTCCAGCGGCGTGGTGATGAAACCGCGCACGAGGTCGGCGCTTGCGCCCACATAAACCGTGGTGACGGTAACCGCGGCATTCTCGCTCCGGGGATACTGCTGGACGTTGAGCGAGCGGATCGCCTGCAGGCCCGCAATGATGATTAAGAGATTGATCACAAGGGCGAGCACGGGACGGCGGATAAAGAGGTCGGTAAATTTCATAGTGCGAACGCTATGGAGCCTCGGTTAAGGTCATGATGCACATCCGCCAGGGATATGCATCTCCGGATCAATTGTCGCCGGGTTTGGGTGCGAGCTTGAATTCAAGGGACAGGGTATTGTCCACGACCGCGGCCTGGCCGTTCCGCAGCTTGAAGACACCGGTACTCACCACGGTATCATGTTCCTTGAGCCCGGAGACCACGGAGATGAAATCACCCCGCTTTTCCCCGAACCGCACAAACTGCTGCCGCAGAATTTTACCGGCCTGGCCGTCTTTTCCGTCTTTGTTTTCCTCAACCAAAAAGACCGAGTCGCCGTAAGGGGCGTAAAGCACGGCCGTGGCCGGGATGGCAAGTACCTTCTCCTGCGCGGGCAGGACCACGGCCACGTTGACGAACATGCCGGGCCGCAGGTGCTCTTCGGTGTTTGCGGCCGTGGCCTGGATCCGGATGTTACGCGTGGCGCTGTCGATCTCGGGGCTGATCGCGGTGACTTTTCCTTCAATGGTCCTGCCGGGAAGCGCGTCGGTCATCACCCGTACGGTGAGGCCGGGCTGGATCTGTGCAAGATCCTGCTGCGGCAGGAGGAAATTGACGAAGATGGGATCGAGCGTCTGGAGCGAGACGATGGGCTCCCCCTCTTTGAGACTCTGGCCCAGGTTGACCAGGCGGATCCCGAGACGGCCGGCAAAGGGTGCGCGGATGGTTTTTTTACCGATGGATGCGCGGATGTTTTCGGACTGGGCCGCGGCCTGTTTGTAATTCGCAACGGCCGTATCATGGTCGGACTGGGAGATCATTTCGGCGGCCAGAAGTTCCCGGGCCCGCTCGAGATTGGACTTGGCGAGCGCGAGTGCGGCCTCAGCCCCGGGGAGCTGGGCCTCCTCCGAGGAGGTGTCCAGCTTCACCAGAAGGTCCCCGGCCTTGACCATCGAGCCCGGCTCAAAGGCGATTTTTGCGACCTTACCGGACAGTTCTGCGGATACGGTAACCCCCTGGACCGCCACAAGGGACCCCACAGAGGTGATCAGGGACTCCCAGGATTCTGCGTGTACCTCGGCCGTGGTCACGGTCTCGGGGGGCGGCGCAAACTGGCCCATTGCCTTCATCCGGCCGATCTGCAGGCCTTTGATGATGCCCAGAATCCCGATCACCACAATCAGTCCGACGATGGCAAGGATGATTCGTTTTTTCATAGTCAAAAGTAAAACGGCCCCGGTCAACCGGAAACCGTCAAATATCCCTTTCCGTCCTTTATGATTGTCGTATTATTGAACAATAACGGGAGCAATGTCAACTCCCAAACAGCGGCAAATGCTCTCAGCACAGGCAGGAGAGGTGTGGATGCCCGGCTGGCTGTTCCCGGGTGATATTCAAACGCTCCGCGGTTTGTTCCTCTTCTCATCCACCATCCAATATTCCCTTGACTTTTTCGGCGGTTCTTAGTATTTTCAGTACACTTTTTTTGTGGTTTCGAAGAAAAAATTGTTTGCTGGAGGAGGAAAAAGTATAGAGAAAACAAATAAATAGAAAACACCGATCCCCGGTAGCTCAGTCGGTAGAGCAGGTGGCTGTAAGAATGCAGCTTCCACAGGAGACTGTGGTTGAAAAATCGGGTGAATTCAGGGAAGCCTAAGTGGTGAGCTTGTCGAACCATAAGGTAATCCTGAGCGAAGCCCGCCCAAGGGTATCAAAGTAGGCGGGAACGTGCAGAGACTAGAGGATGAGGAGCCCAGCCGATAAGCCTCATAAGCGCCCGATACCCTCCTCCATGAAAATGGAAAGGGTAATGAGATAGTCCAAGCCTCACGGAAACGTGGGGACCACTTGTAACCACCCTGTCGCTGGTTCGAGTCCGGCCCGGGGAGCCATTCGATGCGAAAAGGGTGACCATCTTGCGATGGCACCCTTTTCTTACCCTTCGATAAACTCAGGGGCATGAGCAAGGTCGAATGCCTCATGGCCCGTGGCCAGGAAATTTCCAAACAGACAAACCTTTTGCATCGAATGGCCTTGAGCGGAGCCGAAAGGCCAAAAAATTATTTTCTTTAAATAACTTCTAATGAACTCACCTATGTCAGCCTGGTTTTACATTCTCAGATTGAAATCAGGGAAGCTATATATTGGTGCTTCAGCCAATCTTGAGCAGCGATATCACGATCATCGATCAGGCAGGGCCTGCCGAACCACGAAAATTGATCCACCTGTTGCTCTTATATATTCGGAAGCCCTCAGTTCTTTCTCGGAAGCTCGTAGACGGGAGGCGCAAGTTAAGCGCTGGACTCGAGCAAAAAAAGAGGCCCTTGTGTTGGGCGATATCAACCTGTTGAAAGAGATCTCCAAATCAAAGAGAAGATAAGGGAGTTTACCCTCCTTCTCCTTCGACTTCGCTCAGGACAACTCTCAGCGCAACCGGACCAATTTTTATACCGTTTAATTCAAATCCGTTATTAGCAATCCTTATCTTGGCTATTAAAATTATAAATTATTTATTTATGTCAAATTCTGTTATAAATACACTATTGTATTTATAATCCTATGGGTAGACATGTGAAAATTAAACAGGAGACAATATGATTTTCAATTCAAAAACAGCCTGTAAACTGACTGGAGTGACCCAAAGGCAGATTGACTATTGGGACAAGACACATTTGATCAAACCTTCAGTCAAGGAAGCCTCTGGCTACGGTTCTGTGAGGTTATACTCTTTTGTTGACCTTGTGCAACTGAAGGTTCTTAAAACATTAATTGACCAGGGAATCAGTCTTCAAAAAGTAAGGAAATCTATTTCCTATCTGAAAAAGAACTTTCCGGAGATAAGGAAACCGTTAGCTGAGTTGAGGTTTATTACGGACAGTAAAACGATCTTTATTTTAACGAGAAATAAAAAAGTTATCCTTGATACGCTTGCCAAAGGTCAGTTGGTCATGAGTATTGCAATAGGTGAAATTATTGAGGGGCTTAAAGGAGCCGTAGAGAATATTCGTGAAGAGAGGAAATATAAAGTTAAAGCCAAAAAGAAATACTATGAGGTTCTTTTGCATCCGGATCTGGAAGATGGTGGTTACTGGGTCGAATGCCCAGCGCTCTCCGGGTGCGACTCTCAAGGAGATACGGTTGAGGAAGCTCTTGAACTGATAAAGGATGCAATCGAGGGCCATCTGGAAATTGTGGAGGAGAATAAAAAAGCCAGGAAGGCTTCTGCATAGATGGAAGGAATCCATAACTTAAAAGCTGAAAAAGTCGTGAAGGCCTTCGAAAGGGCGGGGTGGACTGCCAGGGGTCAAAAAGGCAGCCATATAAAGCTCACAAAGGATGACAACCCCAGCATTCTCTCCATCCCGATGCATAAAGGAAAACCGATCAAGAAGGGACTGCTTCTCAGCCAGATCAAAAAAGCTGGAATAACAGTTGAAGAGTTCTTGAGCCTTTATAAATAAAATTTAGGTCTTACTTTCCGTAGATGAGATTGCTGCCTGGCTCGGCATCAAGCGGGATACGGTCTACAAGTGGATTGCCGAGAAACAAATGCCGGCGCACCGGATGGGCCGCCTGTGGAAGTTCCGCAAGGAAGAGGTGGACGAGTGGGTGAAGACAGGCGGAGCCGGCGATAACGAGCAGGGCCAGACACCTGACGGCAGGAATGGATAACCCAGCGCGGAGGCTGATGATGCTGAACCTATGCCCAAGCTAAAGCGCCTTCTCGTGTCCGCGTGCTTCGAAATCGCCCAGCGGCGGAGACACTGCTCACGGAACCAAGAGCACGAGATCTGCCAAGGCGATAAGTGCCTGGTTATCAAGGAGAACATGACAAAGCACAACTACTGCATGGAATGCGCGGTCCTGATTCTTCAGAAGGCCAAGGAAGAGCTTGATGGGTTAGCTCATGAACTGATGTCGGCAGACACATCAACCCCTCAAGGGTTCTGAAATGGGAAAGGCACATGGCAGACCAGTTTGATGATCAGCATATCCAGGTCACTATTTCGAAGCTTCTAAGCGAGGTGGCCAGACAGCTTGCCCTATTTCTTGAGAAGGTGCTGCCATCCCTATTTGAGGGTTGGTGGAAGCAAGCCGTCCTCAATAGCCTATCGTTCCAGCAACGGCGGCGTATGGAACAACGTAACATAGGCTCCCTTGGCGCATTGGACCTTGCCGCTCTGCTTCGAGTGCTCGACCAAAACTGGTATCAGATATCGACGAAGTTGGGCCTGACCTCGGAATCTCGCCATTTTGTTAAGGAAATGCAGACAGTCCGTAATCGGTGGGCGCATGCCGGCACCGAGGAGTTTCCTGTCGAGGACGTATACCGTGACTTGGATACCCTCCAGCGCTTTGCCTCAGTCATCAACGCTAAAGAGGAGTTGCTCCAAGAAATACGCGTCACGAAGAGCTCCTTGCTTGCCAAGGGAATGCCGCTCTCAGTTCGTACCGAAAAAAACGAGCATGAACCGACACAGGAGCGAAAAGATCGTGCCACCGAATTTGAGCCAGGACAAATTGTCTTTCTCAAATCCAATCCTACCATCAAGGGTGCTGTTGTCGCAGTGTTGCCTGGCAAGCCGGAGAACCGCTTCATGGTTTTCGTAGATGGTGAGACGCAGATATACTATGCATCTCAGTTGCAGGCTGAAGATCGGCTGGGTGACGACTTCGAGTTTTTTCCTTGTGACCAATTTCACTCCTACCTTACTGCTCTGCAGATTCGCTATCCGGGACTGTCCACGCTCTACTCGCTCAATGCCGCGCGCGTTGATTTCATACCTTATCAATTCAGACCTGTGCTGAGATTCATCAGATCAGACCGTCCGCGATTGCTGATCGCCGACGGTGTGGGCGTGGGCAAGACTATCGAAGCGGGGCTGATTCTTCGTGAGCTGCAGGCAAGGCGCGACATCCGTTCCATTCTCATCATATGCCCACGCCCGCTGGTTACCGAGCGCAAATGGCAGAATGAGATGAAGCGATTTGAGGAACGCTTTACTCATCTCGACGACGGCACATTACGGTACTGCATCAACGAGATGGACATGGAAGGGATCTGGCCCGAGCAGCACCAAAGAGTGATTGTTCCATATTCCTTGTTCGACGAGGTCCTCCTTTACGGCTCGGGGCCGGATGGCAGGCGACAACGAAGAAAAGGGCTCCTGGATCTGGACCCACCTCCACGTTTTGATCTCGTCATCGTGGACGAGGCGCACCACATCCGAAATCAGGACACCTTCAGCCATAAGGCGGTGAGGTTCTTCTGTGACCACGCCGAAGCCGTTGTCTTTTTGACAGCGACACCCATACAGCTTGGAAGATATGACCTCTTTGTTTTGCTCAATACGCTCCGCCCCGATCTCATCATCGACCAAGAGAGCTTCGAGCACATGGCAGAGCCGAATCCGTTTATTAACCAAGCGGTATCCCTGGCGCGTGCACAAGAACTGGAATGGCCTGCTCGAACACTTGAGGCTCTCGATCAGGCAGCAGCTACCTCATGGGGTCAGGCCATTCTTAGGCACAATCCTGAATTCATTCGGATACGTTCTCGGGTCGGGGAGGGCGCCGTCGGATTTGAAGATCGTGTCCAGCTCATTACCGACATCGAGGCCTTGCATACTTTTTCAGGAATAATCAACAGAACACGCCGCCGCGATATCGGGGACTTTACGATACGAAAACCGGAAACAGTGGTCGTAGAATTCACCCCAGCCCAGCAACATCTACATGACGAGCTGCTCCTCGTGCAGGCAGAGATACTCAGCAGGCTTCACGGGGATATCAATGTCAAGTTCATGATGACCACGATCAAACGTCAGGCGGCGAGTTGCCTTTACGGCCTTGCCCCTTTCCTCGATGATATCCTCAACCGGCATCTTGACGAATTATCATGGGAGGAAATCGACAACACTGAACCGGTCCCACAAGGCGACGCTGTTGGTCCCATCGAATTACAAATCCAAACCATCCTTGAGAAAGCGCGTACTCTCGACCCGGATGATCCGAAGCTTGAGGCTCTCCGCAACATCATCCGCGACAAGCAAAGCCTGCCAAACAACAAGGTGATGCTCTTCAGCAGCTTTCGGCACACCCTTTACTATCTTTACGAACATCTTAAGGCAGACGGTTTCCGCGTAAGGATGATTCATGGCGGGACGCCGGATGAAGAACGCGTCGAACTCCGGAAGCGCTTTGAGATGCAGCGAGACCTCGATGAGAGTCTCGACGTCCTGCTATTTTCTGAAATCGGCTGCGAAGGATTGGATTACCAGTTTTGTGATTGTATTGTAAACTATGACCTGCCGTGGAACCCGATGCGCATTGAGCAGCGGATTGGCAGAATTGACCGCCATGGGCAGCAAAGCGAGAGCGTCGCCATATTCAACCTGATCACGCCGGGAACCGTCGATGCAGACATTTATGAACGCTGTCTGGTTCGCATAGGAGTGTTCAATAGCGCACTGGGCGGCGGCGAATAGATACTCGGGGAAATTACCAGGGAAATCCGAAACATCGCTGAGAACTTCTCACTGAGTGAAGATGAGCGCAGGTCAAAGTTCCAGCAGTTGGCTGATAACAAGATTCGCTTGATACAGGAGCAGGAAGAACTCGAACAGCGTCAATTGGAGCTCTTTGGCATCCGTTTGCCTCAAGACCAAATAAAGAAGGAGATCGAAGAATCATCGAGCTTCTGGTTATCTCCCGCTTCGATACGCAGGCTCATCACTCTCTATCTTCAGCAGACCTGTGGGAAAGAGCAGGAATTCATACTCGGGGAAAAACCCCTGAAAACACTCCGTCTTTCGCAAGAGGCACGAAGTGGTCTGTTGCGTGACTTTCAACAACTCCACCGGCAGAACACTTCCACGTATCGAGAATGGGAAAATTGGTTAAAGGGTAATGATCAACATCTGTCAATCACTTTTGAATCTGCATGCGCTTCACAATATCCTAAAACCACATTCATCATGCCGCTGCATCCTCTGGTCAAACAAGCGGCTATGTCTTTCGACAAGGGGAAACGCGTTGTAACGGCATTGAAGGTAACCAGCAACAAAGTTCCAACGGGCAGGTACGAATTCGCCATCTATCAATGGCAGTTCCACGGTATTCGGGAGGACTTAGTTTTACGCCCGGTCGCTTCGTCAGAGGACGTGACTGCACATCTTGCCGGTCTGCTTGAAAAAGCGGAGGAGGCCCCGACAGATGAACGCGGAGGTGCCGGCTCTCCTGTGTGGGACGATCTGGACGCTCAGCATTACAAACTGTGGTCCGAAGCCCGCGCCAAGCATCGGCACCGGACTCAAGAACTGGCCGCGTATCGGAGGGAGAGCCTGGCAACGAGCCACCGAGCGCGGATCTCGCTATTGGACGAACAGCTCAAACAGGCGGGCAATGAGAAGATTCAAAAAATGCGCCAGTCCCAAATTGCAGCGGCCGAAGCCGATTACGCTCGGCGTATTCAGGATTTGGACATTGCCATGGAGAGGGCCGACGTCACCGCCGGGCCGGTGGCATACGGTGTAATACAGGTCTTTGGAGATGCATCCAATGCCGAGTGACTACGACAGAATCAGAGCGGATAACATCCTGGAATACGGCCAGGGGACTCGCCATTTGTCCTTCTTGGGCAGGCTCTACACAGACAGGACGCACTTTGTTTTTGAACTCTTGCAGAACGCGGAGGATGCCGGAGCTTCTCGAATCCTGTTCAGACTTTTTGATGACAGGCTGGAAGTGACTCACGATGGTCGTCCTTTTAATGAGCTCGACGTCAGAGGCGTATGTGGGGTCGGTGAGGGCACGAAGGCGGAGGACCTGACACAAATCGGGAAATTCGGAATTGGTTTTAAATCTGTCTACGCCTATACGTCCACGCCGGAAGTTCACTCAGGCGATGAAAGCTTCAGAATCGAGAATTATGTTCGTCCCTATCCTGTAGAATCAAGGATAGCTGGAGATTCATGGACCACCCTCTTTGTCTTCGCCTTTGATGCAATTGGCATCGATCCGGAAACCGCATGCCGTGAGATCGGCGCGCGTCTGCGCAACTTGAGTGCCAGGACTCTTCTGTTTCTCCGAAAGATCAACGAAATTGAATACAAATTGCCGGACCTGACGGGCGGTGTTTATCTGCGTGAGGAAGTAGTTCGGGGTCCTGCGAGGCAGGTTACCGTTATAGGGCAAAAAAACGGTAAGGATGAGGACGAAAACTGGCTCGTATTTGATCGATATGTAAAAGTACCTACCCCTCCTGATGGTTGCCCCGACAGGGTACCTGTCGATATTGGGTTCCTGCTTGAAACAAATGAAAAAGATCAGACGGAGAACATCGCAAAGATTAAAGACTCTCCGTTAGTTGTCTCCTTTCCGACGGAAAAGGCGACCCGGTTTGGTTTCCTTGTTCAAGGACCATATAAGACAACGCCGTCCCGCGACAATATTCCCAAGAATGATGATTGGAATACGACTCTAGTTAGAGAAACTGCTATCCTACTCACTGAAGTATTGCGGTACCTGAAAGAGATAGGGCTTCTAACGGTCGCTCTGCTTGAAGCACTACCCATCAGGATGGATGATTTCTCGGACGACATGTTCGATCCAATCGTCGTCACGGTTCGCGAGGCGCTTATGAAAGAGGACTTGCTCCCAGCCGACGACGGGACCTTCGTATCCGCGCGAAATGCCAAATTGGCCAGCGCTGAATGGTTGCGCATGTTGCTACAAGATGAACAACTCAAGCAACTATTTAAGACCGAAAACGCTCTAAAATGGATTTCTGGTGAAGTAAGCACGTGTCAATAAATAACATTTACAACTTACGGACTTTTCTTGGCTGAATAATGTAGT
>CAKKPE010000141.1 GCA_919901565.1 bacterium | reverse complement strand
GGCTTTCTTGGCACTACTAGGTAATCCCCAACGTCCAATTCTCCCGCCCTCACTTCGGCTATTTTCCCTCCTTTCAGCCCGAAGAGGCCATGGTGCCTTGTCGCCTCGACAGCCCTGTTTCCAACAGTCTTAATTCTGTAAATTTTTTCCCCGATTCCCATTTTGTGTCTGTGGAGTGATTTGACTTCCTTGAATTTCGTTTTCATTGTTTTTTTGTCAAAACAGAGAACCTCAAACTTCTCAAAGTCGCGCAGAGAATCCATTTCCAATAGGCGCTCTACCTTCCCGTTATCCATCTTTCCATCAATGATTTCGCCGATTTTTTCAATGCTTATGCTACCGTTTATTCTTACAACAGTTGGCGTGCCCCATGTCACGCTATTTGTAACGTACTCGTGCACAATTGTGGTGAGCGAGCGGGTCTTGCCGGAAAAGCCGAGCATCTGCTGGTTCTTCTTGAAAAATTCAGCTACCGAGTGCTCCTTGAACTCCGAGAATATCTTTTCAGTAGAGGTAACCATTACATCACATTTCCAGATTGGTCGCAAGTAAACTTCGGGGTTGTGTTTAATATTGGTTTCTGTAGCGGGCTGCCGGGGGCTCTCTAAAGTGAAATAGCGCAAAAACAGTTCCTGCCTCATTTACACAATCACATGCCCAAGACCCATAAGCTCTGTTGTCACTCCATTCTGAATCTTGAACAACGCCCCAACAGCAAGGACGGACAGTAGGTGCACACCAAGATGCACATCAAGATTCCTGCTGCCGCTGACCCTCATCTTTCCAAAACCAGTGTTGTCTTTCACCACGCCGTGAAAGCCCTCATTAACGCTACGGCGGTGATAGTGCTCCAGGAAATCAATTGCATCCTTGATTTTCACCAAGGCGTTTCTGAAGTGCATCCCAACAAGCTCAACTTTTCCATGAAGATACAAAAATTCCAGAAGTTGCCGCAGGCTGATAAGATTGGGCGGCAACCAGCCATCAGCCCCCCTCAATTTCTGATACTCTGCCTTCAATCCTTCCTCATCAGCCTCGGGATGATAAACGTCTGAATCTGAAGGCTTGACTATGAGACCGCAGCCCCTCATGTGCATGTGCGCATGGTTTTCAAAGCTGCCATAATGTCCGTCAGCAACGCAGTCCTCTGCAACAGTTTCCAGATTCTTTTCCGATTCATCTATGAGTGGGAGCAGATAATCTCCGTCATAAGCCAGCCCGTCTGACCCGTCATAATTAAGCGGCAGGTTGTGCTCAACATCAAGCAGAAGGTGGCCCTTGTGCATTTTGAGCTTGTAGTGCGGATTGAACTTGGCATCTGGGTCTTCCCTTGTGGAAGCTATCGGCGTGGAATCCTGCCCAAGATGCTTTCCCAGAATGATGCCAATGGGAACAAGGAGAAACCGTATCTTTCTGACGCAAACCAGGAACAGGTGCTTCCAGCCATTCCCGCCAATTCTGACCTTTTCCCAGTGCCAGACTGTTTTTTCGGAGGGCAGTTCTGAAAATCCAAGGAGTGCCGCTTCCTTTGGGTTGGCTGCGAGATACCTTATGACGCCTGTAAAGTCATCCTGCCTGAATATTCTGAAAATGTCCAATTTGAGCACTGAAATGCAATCAAACTTCTTCCAACGCCATTCTTCAGCGTAGAATTTCTTGAGGTGCTCCCGCAGAAATTCAAGGTCAAGCATAGAGAGCAACGTGGCAAGCAGGTAGGTGCCAATAGAAGGCTTTTTCTTTTCTGTTTCTGCCATTTCATCGCCTCTTGCAGTTTCAGTGCAAGTGGCAAAGCAGTCCCGCCTCGCCAGGCGGGCTGCACTTATGATCGCCGAGGTCAATTAGGAGGAAAAAAAGCAAAACACTTTCTATCCGGAAAGCAGCTTAGAGATGCCCGGCAGTTCAAGCACAAGTCACCCAATCCAGCATCAAAACAAGCAACCGCCAAGCCGGGAAAATCGCGCTAGCTTTTGTCCGGGCTGCAAAGGCTTATGGCGCAGATGACACGGCCCGACACGCAGGAACTTCTGCAGTCAGGGCACAAAAAGAAAGGCTGCGTGCAACTGTACAGCTGCACAGGGCACTTGGCTCTCTCCTTGAGAAAGACAAGGTAGTAGTCTGGAACGCCTCCATGTCCACTGAACCTTCCCTGAATTTTGCGTTTAGCCAGGACTCGGATACAATGGTAAAAGCGTCGCAGCTGCGCCTGAATATCAACAAAATGGTCGAATCGCTAACCGCCAAACGAGAATATTTGAGAGCCGCAAATGAAGTTAAGCATATCAAAACAGTTGCAAGGATACCGCAGGTCATGTTGGGCATAGGGCTACTGGGCATT
>CAKKPE010000140.1 GCA_919901565.1 bacterium | reverse complement strand
ACCAACCGGTTCTGGTGTTGACTGGCGGAGAGCCTCTATTAAGAGAAGATATCTTCGACTTGGCCCGGCATGGGGTTAAAAAGGGATTGACGATGGCCCTGGCAACCAATGGAACCTTGGTCACTCCCAAGATTGCCCAAAAAATTCTGAATGCGGGGTTTAATCGGGTTGCCATCAGCTTGGATGGTATTGACGCCCAGACCCACGACACCTTCCGGCGGGTTGACGGCGCCTTTGATGCCGCGCTTGCAGGAATTGCCCGTCTTAAGGCGGTCGGGGTATCTCTTCAGGTCAATACGACGGTCACCCGACACAATGCCCACCAACTCGAGCAGATGCTAGACATGGTTCGTTCACTGAAGATCGCCGCATGGCATCTCTTTCTCCTTGTGCCGGTGGGTTGTGGCCTGACGATACCGGAAGAACAAAGGGTGATGGGAGAGGAGTATGAGACGATCCTTCGGTGGTTTGCAGATCGTTCGGCAACGATACGCGACCTTCACCTGAAGGCAACCTGCGCCCCGCAATTGTTCCGAATCAAGCTCGAGCGGAAAGGAGGTCAGGAGGATGACGTTAGCCGTATGCGGCAGGGGTGTGTTGCTGGAATGACGATCTGTTTTATTTCCTATCGGGGCGAGGTACAACCATGCGGGTTTCTCCCGCTTCCGGTTGGATCAATTCGCAAGACCTCCTTTAAAACCATCTGGCAGAAGGCGCCTCTTTTAACACAGTTAAGAGACATGGATCAACTGGCCGGAAAGTGCGGTGAATGCGGCTACAAAGATATTTGTGGGGGATGTCGCGCGAGGGCCTACGCGGCAACCGGCGACTTCTTGAGTGAGGAGCCACTTTGTCCTTATTCCCCTCCACTAAAACAACCCCCTACCCCCCTTTCCTAAGGGGGAATGACCCACACTCTTACGCGATGAGGAAGAAGAAACAGACTTAAATACACTTCAATAAAAAGGAGAAACAAGATGAGTCAGAACGTGGAAAAAAAGGAGACGGTTATCCGGCTCGACGAGCAGGAAGCGGTTTCGGATCCGCTGGTTCAATTTTCCAATTGGTATGAGGAAGAATTGCGTTTGAAGGGCAATCATCCGGAGGCAATGACGCTGGCCACGGCAACGAGTCAGGGAATCCCTTCCGCGCGGATTGTTTTACTAAAGGGGTTTGATCCGCAGGGTTTCCTATTCTTTACCAATTATTTAAGCCGAAAGGGGCGTGAGATCAAGGTGAAAGGGCCGAAGGGAGAGCTTTCCTTCACCGTGCC
>CAKKPE010000139.1 GCA_919901565.1 bacterium | reverse complement strand
GGTGATTTCGGAGCTCAATGGCTGGCCTGCGCTTCCCCTGTCAACGCTTCACGTGCGATCTCACGACCGCCCGCGCATGACTCGGGGCCATGATGGATCAGCTCATCCTTTCATGCAAGGGACTTTCACCCTCTGCTCTATGCCGGTTTATCCCGGCGCTTTCACAACGTCCCCAAAGACCCTGAGGGACTTGTGATTGGGGACGGGAAGAGTCGCTCGAAATCCTGTTTTGGTCAGGATCATGTGGCTTCCCTTTTGGCGCTTGAAGACCCAGCCGTTCTTTTCAAAGATACGCCGGGCCTTCATGCCGGAGACAGAGGGGAGTTGAGTCACACCGCCACCTCAAGGATCTCGGCATCGTCTCGATCCGACTGTACCTGCTCATTGAGGACCTCAAGGCATCCTTCAATCGCCTCCTTGATGTTTGCCATAGCTTCTGCTTTGGTCTCTCCCTGGGAATGACATCCAGGAAGAGCCGGACAGGAGATGACATAACCTCCTTCATCGCATGGCTCTAAAACGACTTTATACACGGACATAAGATCTCCTTTTTCTAACTCTTCAAAACCCCTTCCATCTGATGCTTTTCAATGATTCCAATAATAGAACCTTCTTGGATTTTTATCAAGATTAATCGACCCAAATATGCATTTTTTGGAGAACGCATGGAGTAATGTTTGGGGTCATTTTTTGTCTTGCTGCAGAAACAGGTTCGGAATCTGAAGGCAGAAAATCGTCTCCTTCTCAACACCCTCTTCCACCCAGATTTTCCCCTGATGAAGCTCCACGATTTCCTGGCAGAGGTTGAGCCGGTAGCGTGTCTGTTTGTCTATGCCGGGCACATCTTCTTCTCCTGAGAATACCCTTTGGATATCCCCGCATAAAACCATAGAACTGCGAAACAGGATATCCACCTGCTGGGTGTTCTGAAGGGGTATGATGCCTATGCGGATGGTCTGGTTCCTTCCGCTGAACAGGATGGCCTGGTGGATCAGGTTGAATATCACCTGTTTCATCCTGACCTCGTCGGCATAGACCGGCCTGATTCCTATGGGCGGCTGCAAAGCAATCGTGATCCCTTTGTTCACGGCCACGGGCTGGATGTTGTGCCGGCACTTTTCGATGAGGCCGTGAAGATGGGTCTCCACCTTGCTGATCCGGATATGACCGGTCTCTATCCTGACCAGGTCCAGGAGCTCGTTGATGATCGTCAGGATCTTCTCACCCTGCCGGGAGATCAGCCCAATGAGTTCTTTCTGTTTTTCGGGAAGGTCTGAAGCGGCTTCTTTCATGAGGAGCTTGCAGCTTCCGGTCATGATGGTCAGCGGGGACTCGAGGTCCTGGGATATAATGTTCAGCAGATCGTTATTAATGCGGGCGAGTTCCTCGAGCTTTTCATTCTTCTTGTTGAGTTCGGCGTGGGCGGTTTCCAGGGCTGCGGTAAGGGCGTGGCTTTCCCTCCGGGTCTGGCTGATACGAAGCGCCATGGTCACGGCCCGCCGGAGTTTGGTGAGGTCCACAGGTTTGGTCAGATAGTCGTATGCCCCCTGTTTGATGGTATCAATGGCCTTGTCCATGTCCTCACGGTACTGGCCGGTGATCATGATGACAGGCAGATCCGGATATCCGCGGCTCAAGTGCTTAAGGAGTTCAAACCCGTCCATGACCGGCATCTCATAGTCGGTGATGACCAGGTCCATGGGGGTTTCCTCGATCAGGGCCATGGCCACTCTTCCGTTCTCGGCAACAAGGACATGATGCCCCTCGAACTCCAGGAGATCCTTGATGATCTGTATGTTTTTGGGTTCGTCGTCTACGATGAGAATGGTCTTTTTCTGATTCATGCAGCCGTCAATCTTTCCTGTGGGTTTCTGAGATCATAACACAGGGTTTTTGTCTTTGTAAAGCCTGTTATAATCAAGATTCTTCCTCGAAGGCCGATTCATGATATGACCGGGGAACGCCCGGTTTTTTTCCTGATTTATCTTGACAAGGACATACTAATTTCCTAATATTCTGGATTATAGATAACATAGTGGTCTTACATTAAGACTGATAACATTTTTCATCTATCACGTGTGATATGACTGGAACGGCTATACCCTCAATCTATCATCATTATCTCCCCATCCTTTTCTATACGTTTATCGGTTTCGCCTTTGGCGTGGTAACGCTCTTTTTTGGCGCCTTGATCCGACCGAACCGGCCGAATGAGGCCAAGCTCTCCGCTTATGAGTGCGGCAACCCGCCGTTCATGGATTCCAGGCAGCGGGTTTTTGTGCGATATTACATGGTTGCTGTACTTTTTGTCCTGTTTGACCTCGAAGCTGTTTTTCTATACCCATGGGCTGTGGTCTATCGCAGGATCGGAATCTTTGGCCTGATTGAGATGATGATATTCATCCTGATCCTGCTGGTCGGGTATGCCTATGCATGGAGAAAGGGAGCGCTGGAATGGGATTGATCGAGCACCGGTTTGAAGAAAACTTTATCACCACCACCGTGGACCAATTGATCAGCTGGGCCAGAAAATCCTCGCTCTGGCCCCTGACCTTCGGCCTTGCCTGCTGCGCCATCGAGATGATGACCACAGGCTCAGCCCACTACGACCTGGACCGGATGGGCGTAATCTTCCGGGGCTCTCCGCGCCAGTCAGACCTGATGATCGTTGCGGGGACCCTCACCTGGAAGATGGCCCATGTGCTCCGCAAGGTCTATGACCAGATGCCCGAACCCAAATATGTGATTTCCATGGGAAGCTGCGCCGCATCGGGCGGCATCTTCAATACCTACAGTGTGGTCCAGGGGGTGGACCAGGTGGTTCCGGTGGACGTCTATATCCCCGGCTGCCCTCCCCGGCCCGAAGGCCTGATGTACGGGATCCTGAAACTCCAGGAAAAGATCGCAAAAGAAAAATATATCCGGAAATAAACATGGATGAACTCCGATTCACACAGGAAGAACAGGCCATTCTCGGCGCCGTCAGGGACCGCTTTCCGGACCTTGCCATGGAGATCAGGAAGACCTGCGGCCAGCTTTCCATCCTCGTGGACAAGAAAATGATTTTACCCGTCTGCAAAGTCCTGAAGGAGCACCCCGCCACGCTTTTTGACTACCTTGCCGACCTGTGCGGTGTGGATTTTCTCGGGAAAAGAGAAAAACGGTTCCAGGTGGTCTACAATCTATATTCCATCCAGCGGAACCACCGGCTCCGGGTAAAAGTGGATATCGATGAAGCGGATGTATATGTGGATTCGGTCAGCGGGATATGGAAAACCGCCAACTGGCACGAGAGAGAACTCTATGACATGTTCGGAATCGAGGTCCGGGGGCATCCGGATCTCAGACGGATCCTGATGCCGGACGAATGGGAAGGGCACCCCCTGCGCAAGGACTATCCCCTGCAGGGGAAGGGACAGCGGGATGATTTCTCCTTTGTCCCCAAAGAAGACCGGCAGCCCACCCGGACACCAAGGGTTAGGGGTGAATCCTGGTAATTCGGGTTGGTCAATAAACATATTATAAAGAAAGAAAGCGGGAACCTTTGGAGACCAGAGAGCTGAAGATCAACATGGGCCCCCAGCACCCGAGTACGCATGGGGTCTTGAGGCTGGTGCTCGACGTAGACGGGGAAAGGGTAGTCAAGGCCGAGCCCAAGGTAGGCTATTTGCACCGGGGTATCGAGAAGCTCGGTGAGAACGGATCTTTTCAGCAGGTGATCACCCATATTGACCGTCTGGACTATATCTCGGCCATCACCAATGAATTCGCCTACTGCCGGACCGTGGAGAAACTCCTCGGAATCACCATTCCGGATCGTTCGGAATATATCCGGACCATTGTGGCCGAGATGCAGCGAATCTCGTCCCATCTGCTCTGGCTGGCCACCCACGCCCTGGACATCGGGGCCATGACCGTATTCCTCTACACCTTCCGGGAAAGGGAGACCATCCTCGACCTGTTTGAGGAACTGACCGGTGCGAGACTGAACAACAACTACATGCGGATCGGCGGGGTCAGCAGGGATCTCTCTTCTTTTTTTATCGAAACCCTGTACAAGTTCTGCGATGAATTTCCCGACCGGATCAAGGAATACGACATCCTGATCCGGGAGAACCGGATCTGGATCGGCCGGACCAGGGGTGTGGCCGTGATCTCGGCCGAGGAGGCGATCAATTACGGCCTCTCCGGGCCTTCGCTCCGCGGCTCCGGGGTCAACTGGGATATCCGGAAGGCCGAACCTTACGGCGCCTATGACAAGGTTGACTGGGTCGTCCCCCTCGGGGATAACGGGGATGTCTATGACCGGTACTGGATCCGGGTTGAGGAGATGCACCAGAGTACGAACATCATCCGCCAATGCCTGGACAAGCTTCCGGCCGGTCCGATCCTGGTGGATGACCCCAAGATCGTTCCTCCCTCAAAGGAGAAAATAAACGCCGAGATCGAATCCCTGATTCATCATTTCAAATTGATGACCGAGGGGTTCAAGGTCCCCGAGGGCGAGGTCTACTGCGCCACCGAGGTCCCCAAAGGAGAACTGGGTTTTTATATCGTGAGCGACGGGTCCTCCAGGCCGTACCGCATGAAGATCAGGGCCCCTTCCTTTGTCAATCTGGGGGCATTCAACCGCCTCGTCAGCGGAGGGTTCATCGCCGATGTCATTGCCGTAATCGGAACTATTGATATCGTGTTGGGAGAATGTGATAGGTAAGAGAAGGGAGACAGAGGGTTCAAGGGTTCAAGGGTTCAAGGGGTCAAGGGTTCAAGGGGTCAAGGGTTCAAGGGTTCAAGGGGTCAAGGGTTCAAGGGTTCAAGGGGTCAAGTGAACCGCTCGAACCCTGGAATCCTTGAGCCCTTAAACGATTAAACCTTTGAACCCTTAAACCCTTTTCCCCACCCACTGGGAGAAGAATCAAAAATGCGTGGCCCAAACATAGCAAGAGCAGCATTCTCAGAAGAGACCCTGAAGCGGGTCGAAGCGGTGATATCACGCTATCCCACGCCCCAGGCGGCGGCGCTTCCGGTTCTCTACCTGGCACAAAAGGAATTCGGCTACATCAACGATGAGGCGCTTTCCGCTGTGGCTTTCGTACTTCGCATATCAAGGGCCGAGGTCTATGGTCTGGCCACCTATTACTCCATGTTCAGCACCAGCCCTATGGGCCGGAACGTGATCCATCTCTGCGATAACCTGGCCTGCACCCTGCTCGGCGCCGAATCTCTCCGGTCCTGCCTGGAGAGGAAACTCGGAATCAGGATGGGAGAGACCACATCAGACGGACGGTTCACGCTGAGGAATGCGGAATGCCTGGGCGCCTGTGGGCAGGCCCCGGTCATGCTGGTCAATGACGATTTTTATGAGGCCCTGACAGAAAGCACTATCGACAAGGCGCTGGAGAAGTATAGATAAATGGAAACCATCCTTTTAAATCGCGTACACCTTGAAAACTCCCGATCCATCTCCGTGTATACGGCGAACGAAGGCTATGATGCATTGAAAAAAGCCCTTTCCATGTCCCCCTCCGGTGTGATCGATGAGGTCAAGCGCGCCAATCTTCGGGGACGGGGCGGAGCGGGGTTCCCCGCGGCCATGAAATGGGGCTTCGCCGCTGCGGACCCGAAGCGGCCCAAATACCTCCTCTGCAATGCCGATGAAGGGGAACCCGGGACCTGCAAGGACCGGCAGATCATGGAAGGGGACCCGCATGAACTGATCGAGGGAATGATCATAGCGGGGTATGCCTTCGGCGCCGAATACGGGTACATCTACCTGCGGGCCGAGTACCCCCGGCTTGAGGGAATCCTCGAACAGGCCATTTCCGAAGCCGAAGGCAAGGGCTTCCTGGGAAAGAATATATGCAGTTCCGGGTTTAATTTCACAATCCGGGTCCACCGCGGGGCCGGGGCCTACATCTGCGGGGAGGAGACCGCTCTGATCGAGTCACTGGAAGGCAAACGCGGACAGTCGCGCATTAAACCGCCGTTCCCGGTCAACGTGGGCGCCTTCGGGCTCCCCACGGTGATCAACAACGTGGAGACCCTGGCCAATGTCCCTCACATCATTCTCAAGGGCGGGGCATGGTTTGCGGGCATCGGCCCGGCCAAGTGCCCAGGCACAAGGATCATCTCGCTTTCGGGCCACGTGAACCGTCCGGGGTATTATGAGCTTCCCATGGGTGTGACCTTCCGTGAAGTGATCTATGAGCACGGCGGCGGCATCCGGGGCGGAAAGGAACTCAAGGCATTTATTCCCGGTGGTGCGTCCTCGCCCTGCCTGACCCCCAAGCATCTCAGTGTGAACATGGATTATGAATCCCTGGCCGAAGCAGGGAGCATGCTTGGATCTTCCGCACTCATGGTCATGGACCAGGATACCTGCATGGTCAGGGTGGCTGAACGCCTCATGAGGTTCTTTGTCCATGAATCCTGCGGCAAATGCACCCCGTGCCGGGAAGGGACCGACTGGCTCCTCAGTATCCTTGAACGGATCGAGGCCGGAGAGGGAAAGCAGGAGGACATCGAGCTGCTGCGCGATATCTGTGACAACATCGCTGGAAAGACCTTCTGCCCGCTCGGAGAAGGGGCCCTCGGGCCTGTGCGGGGCACGCTGAAGTATTTCGAGGAAGAGTACCGGGAGCATATCCGCATCAAGGGATGCCCCATGAAGATTTGAAATTTGAAATTTGAGATTTGAGATTGGGAATCCATTCTTATGATAAAGATCAGAATCAATGATCACGAATTTGAAGTGGAGCCCGGACTTACGGTGATCCAGGCCGCGGACCGCTGCGGGATCTATATTCCGAGATTCTGCTATCTGGAAAAACTCTCCCCCCTGGGCGGATGCAGGATGTGCCTGATCTCCATACAGGGGATCCCGAAACTTCAGACGGCCTGCACCACCCCTGCCAGAGAAGGGATGGCGATCATCACCGAATCCGAAGAGATCCACAAGGCCAGAAAGGCCATGCTGGAGTTCCAGCTGATCCAGCACCCCCTCGACTGCTTCTACTGCGACAAGGCGGCGGAGTGCGACCTGCAGGACCTGACCTATCAGTTTGGAGAGATCAAACACCGGCACGATTTTCCGAAGCGCAAGGGGACCATCATCTATGAAAACCCACTGATACAGAGGACTCTGGAGCGCTGCGTGCATTGCGAACGCTGTATCCGGGTCTGCAAGGAAATCCAGGGGGCGCACGCCCTGAGCGCCACACGCCGGGGCAGGCTGACCACCATCCGGGAGGTCCCCGGTGGGGGAGAGTGCGAACACTGCGGCCATTGTATAGACGTCTGCCCCGTGGGCGCCAACCTGGACCGCCTTTTCACCTACGGAGGCCGCCCCTTCCAGATGGAAAAGGGAAAGACCATCTGTCCTTACTGCGGGTGCGGGTGCACCCTCACCATGAACACCCGGGAAGGCATGCTCATGCGGGTCCGCGGCGGCAAGGAAGAGGGAGTGAACCGGGGGAGCCTCTGCGCCAGAGGCCGGTTTGGATGGGGGATCGTGCATCACCCGGGCCGGCTTGTCCGCCCGCTGATCAAGAAGCAGGGAAAACTGCTTGAAGTGGAATGGGATGAGGCCCTTCTCTTTACGGCCACCCGCCTTCAGAAAATCATCAAGGAGAAGGGGGGGGCAGCGGTGGGAGGACTGGGGTCGGCCCGGGCATCGGACGAAGCCAACTACCTGTTCCAGCGTTTCATGAGGCGCGTGATCGGGAGCAATCATATCGACAGCAGCGCCAGGCTGCACTACACGGCCGGGCTAATCGGACGTCTTGGCGTAAAGGCAGAGGTGAGCGAGGCCACGCTGGAAGACGTGCGAAATGCCTCAAGGATATTGATCATCGGCGCAGATCCCGTAGAGACCAACCCGATCCTGGGCCTGGCTATCAAAAAGATGCTATGGAAGGGCGGGAGAGCGGTGCTTGCAGACCCGAGAAGCACACGAACGGGCAGGATCGCGACCCGTCACATCCGGATCCGCCCCGGCACCGAGGTCCCCCTGATCCTCGGACTCGGCCTTGAGATCCTGAAAGAACCCTCGCTTTCCGGATTCACCCGGGAGGAGGTCATGAAAAACTGCGGGATCTTTGCCCCGGACATGGATGAGATCCTTTCGGTCCTGACCGGGCCCGCAGCGCAGAAGAGCGTGGTCCTGATGGGCCGCGGGGTGATGCAGGCCCCCTTCGGGGCAACCGCTGTTTCCGTGCTTCTCCGGGCCGCCGCCAGGGCCGGAGCGTCCTATCTCTTTACCATGGACCGCAACAATGAACGGGGAAGCTGCGAGATGGGTGTGCTGCCCGACCGCCTTCCCGGCCTGGCCCCGCTTTCGGACAGGGGCCGGTTTGAAAAGATCTGGGGAGACAAGATCCCGGCGGCGCCGGGCCTCTCCGCCTATGACATGCTTCATGCAGCCAAAGAGGGGACTCTGCACGCCCTGTACATCATGGGAGAGAACCCCATGGTTGATTTCCCGGATACGAAATTCGTGGAGGATGCCCTGAACTCTCTGGAGTTTCTTGTGGTGCAGGACCTCTTCATGACCCGTACGGCATCCATGGCCGATGTGGTGCTGCCGACCGCAAGCTTTGCGGAAAAATCCGGCGGGTTTACCAACCTCGAAGGCAGGGTCCAGTCCTTTACCCCGCTGATCCCTTCATCCGTGGATGTCATGCCGGACAGCCGGATCATAGTGGAACTCTCACGGAAGATGGGCAAGGGGTTCCCCTTCAAGAGCCTCACAGAGGTCCGGGAGGAGATCCATTCCCTGGTCCCGGTCCAGGGCTGGAAGAGGAAGATCTCCGGCGAAGACATGGATCTTCCCTGTCCCGGCGCCGGGGTGCACTGGGGGCCGGCGGACGATCCTGAATTCCCCTTTCTGCTCCTTCTGACCTCTTCCCTGTACCGGAACGGTTCCATGTCCAATCTGGCTCCGGGACTCGCCATGGCACAGGACAAGGCCGGTATCAGCCTGAATCCGCTGGACGCCTCGGAGCTCGGGATCACGCAAGGGGACAAGATCATCCTGACCTCCCGCAACGGGGAGGTTCACGACGAGGCCGGGATATGCGATTCGGTCTCCAAGGGGACACTGCAGATGCCCGAAGGGTTCGCGAACGCCAGCCCCAAGGGCCTGCTTTCCCATGATCTGGATCCGGTAACCAGGGCGCCCATGGGCCGTTATGTGCAGGTCAAGATAAGGAAGATATGAGATGGAATCCGATCTCGTGAAGATGGTGAAATTTCTCTGGGGGTACAGTATCATCCAGATTGTGATCGTTATGGGATTTACCCTCATTATGGTTCCTTTCCTCACGTGGGTTGAACGGAAGGTCATCGGGCACATGCAGGTCCGCCTGGGCCCCATGCGCGTGGGATATCACGGTATCCTTCAGGGCATCGCCGACGGGCTGAAACTTCTGCTCAAGGAGAACATCGTCCCTTCCGGAGCGGACCGGTCCATCTTTATCCTGGCGCCGATCATCTCCCTGGTCCCGGCCCTGATCGCCTTTTCCGTGATTCCCTTTGACACGTGGTTCTATATCACCGATATCAATATAGCGGTCCTCTATGTCCTGGCCGTTTCGTCCGTAGGGACTTACGGGATCATCCTGGCCGGGTGGTCTTCCAACAGCAAGTATGCCCTTCTGGGAGCGCTCCGCTCCGCTGCGCAGGTAATCAGTTACGAGCTCGCCATCGGCATGGCCCTAGTCGGCCCGCTCATGCTCGCGGGGACGTTCAGCCTGGTCGGAATCACCAAAGCCCAAACCAGTCACTGGTTTCTTTTGCCGCAGATTGTGGCCTTCTTTGTCTATTATGTGGCCATGCTGGCCGAAACCAACCGGTCCCCTTTTGATCTCCCCGAGGCCGAGACCGAACTGGTGGCCGGGTTCCATGTGGAGTACAGCGGCATGCGTTTCGCCTACTTCTTCATTGCGGAATATGCCAACATGATGCTCGTCTCCTCCATGGCCACGGTGGTCTTCCTCGGAGGCTGGAATCCTCCTTTCCAGGCATGGGAGGCCATGCATATTTTAAAAATAATCCCCGGGGTTTTATGGTTCTTCGGAAAGATGATGATGATCCTTGTGAGCTTTGTATGGGTAAGGTCCACGTTCCCCCGTTTCCGTTACGATCAGCTCATGAGGCTGGGATGGAAGGTCCTGATCCCGCTGGCCCTCGCTAACATCGTTGTGACCGGGATCGTGCTTGCAATTGTGGGGTAGTTGCTGTATAAAATGGGAGGATTGACTTGTCCGGAAGGCTGAAAAGATTCATTCGAACCATCACATTGATTGATCTCCTGAAGGGCCTGGCCCTGACCGGAAGCGTCTGGGTGAGAAGCATCATCACCCCCAGCCAGGTCCTGGTCACGCGGCCCTATCCCGAAGTGAAGCGCCCGGCATTCCCGGCCTTCAAGGGGCATCATGCCCTGCTGAGAAAAGAAGACGGTTCTATCCGGTGCGTGGGCTGCGGGATCTGCGTGGGGATCTGTCCGGCCAAGGCCATCAGTGTCTATACAGAAGAAGGTGAGCACCACGAGAAGGTGGTGTCCGGCTACGAGATCAATGCCTTCCGGTGCATCTATTGCGGCTTCTGCCAGGAGGCCTGCCCCAAGGACGCCATTGTCCTGACCCGGCTTTACGAGATGGCCGACTATGATGACCGGGGACTCTATACATGGAAGATGGACAGGCTGCTCAAGGTAGGGGACAAGAAACCGCTGTTCCGGGATGAAGTCGATTTCTGAGGGGGACGGGATGTTCGCCACACTCTTTTTCTATTATCTTTTTGTCATGATCCTTGCATCGGCTGTGCTGATGATCACCCGGAAGCATATCGTGCACGCCGTGCTCTACATGCTGCTGATGTTCTTCCATATTGCCGGGCTCTATATCCTGCTGGAAGCGGAATTCCTGGCCGCGGTCCAGCTCATAGTCTATGCCGGGGCCATTCTGGTCCTCTATCTCTTTGTAATCATGCTGGTCAACATCCGTCAGCTTGAAACACTCAGGGAGCAGCTTTTCGGCCATCTCCCCTTTGCATTGGTGAGCGCTGGCCTGCTCTGCGCCGGCGTGGTCGGCATTCTGATACAGGAGACCGCTTTCAAAGATTCGCCTGCAGCGGTCCAGGCCGCAACTCAAATGAGCAATCCGGAACTTCTGGGACAGGCGCTCTTTACCCAGTACCTCTTCCCGTTTGAGGTGGCTTCCCTGATCCTTCTGGTCGCGCTGGTGGGAGCGGTCCTGCTCGCCAGCAGGAAAATTTAGGATTTAGATATTAAGATTTAGAATTTAATTGTGGGTTTCATTCTTAATTATAGAGAACAAAAGGGCCTATTAAATGACCATCACACTCGAACACTATATCCTCCTGGGGACACTCCTCTTTCTGATCGGCGTGGCCGGCTTCCTGATCCGGAGAAATATCTTTCTGATGTTCATGTCCATCGAGTTGATGATGAATGGCGTCAATATCTGTTTTGTCTCGTTTGCGAGGTATTACCATGATATGGCCGGCCAGGTCTTTGTTATTTTCGTCATGACCGTGGCCGCGGCCGAGGCCGCCGTAGGCCTGGCCATCATCCTGATCCTGTACCGCAATCGTGAGACCCTGAATGCAGACGAATTTCATCTGATGAAGCATTAGTGAAAGGACGTGAAAGAGAAGGATACAAGGATGAAGAACAAAGGGGCCAAGGGGTCCATGGTTCCAGGGGTCGAGTGAAAGGAAGAAAACAAAAGGCTCTGGGGACCCAAGGGCTTGTGATGTGGTTATTGGTATTTGGGTATTTCACTTGAACCCTTGACCCCTATACCCCTCGAATCCTTTTTAGAGGTTTTTGGAGGAGGAACGCTTGGAACACGCGCCGACCTGGTTGCATATATTGATTCCATTACTTCCACTGCTTGCCTTTGTGGTAAACGGCCTGTTCGGCAAGTGGCTGAAGAACCGTGCGGCCGCCGTCTCCATCGGCGCCGTGGCCGGGTCCTGCATCCTCTCTCTCATCACCCTGGGGCGGGTCCTTTCCGGGGAGACCTTCTACGGCACGGTATATGAATGGATCTCATCGGGCGATTTCAGGGTGAATATCGGGTTCAACATCGACCCCTTGACCGCCGCGATGATAGCCATGGTCACCTTCGTGGCGTCATTGATCCACATCTATTCCGTAGGCTATATGCACGGAGACAAGGGGTTCGCACGATTCTTCGCCTACCTCTCCCTCTTCACATTCTCCATGCTCATACTGGTCATGGCCAACAACTTCCTGCTCCTCTACGTGGGCTGGGAGGCGGTCGGGCTCTGCTCCTATCTGCTCATAGGGTTCTGGTATGAAAAGAAGTCGGCCGCGGACGCAGGGAAAAAGGCCTTTGTGGTGAACCGGATCGGAGACTTCGGATTCGGCCTCGGGGTTATGCTGATCTTCTTCACATTCAGGACCCTGGACTATCACGAGGTCTTCGGCGCGGTCCATAATATTGTGGGACAAACCATCACGATTCCCCTCTACTTCACGAACCTTGAGGCCGATCTGGTCACGGTAATCTGTCTTCTTCTTTTCCTCGGGGCCATGGGCAAGTCCGCACAGTTTCCGCTCCATGTCTGGCTCCCGGATGCCATGGAAGGCCCCACGCCGGTCTCGGCCCTGATCCATGCCGCTACCATGGTCACGGCCGGGGTCTACATGGTGGCGCGGTCCAACCCGCTTTTTTCCGAATCTTCAACGGCGCTGATGGTGGTGGGGTGCGTGGGCGGGTTCACCGCGTTTTTCGCGGCCACCATCGGCCTCGCCCAGAACGATATCAAGCGGGTCCTGGCCTACTCCACGGTGAGCCAGCTCGGCTATATGTTCCTGGCCCTTGGGATCGGGGCCTATACGGCCGCCGTTTTCCATCTTCTGACGCACGCCTTCTTCAAGGCCCTCCTCTTCCTCGGCTCCGGTTCGGTGATCCACGCCATGTCCGGGGAGCAGGACATGAGAAAGATGGGTGGGCTCAGGGACAAAATCCCATGGACCTACGGGACCTTCATAGTGGCCACGCTGGCCATATCCGGTATTCCGCCGCTTGCCGGTTTCTTCAGCAAGGATGAGATCCTCTGGAAGGCCTACTCCCACGGCACGAACTACGGTGCGGTTCTTTACGTCCTGGGCGCCTCTGCCGCCCTGATGACCGCCTTTTACATGTTCCGCCTGGTCTTCATGACCTTTCACGGGAAGTCCCGTGTGGAGGCCAAAGCCGCGCATCACCTCCATGAATCCCCCTGGAGCATGGTTGGGCCCCTTGTGGTGCTCGCCGTTTTTTCCGCGATCGCAGGGTTTGCCGGTGTGCCCGAGGCATGGGGCGGGGGCAACTGGATCCACCACTTCCTGGGCCCTGTATTAGGGCACGGCCATGAAGCGGCCGAGGGTGCTACCCATCTTGAACGCATGATGGCAGGGGTCTCGGTGGTCATCGCCCTGGCCGGGATCGGGCTGGCCGCGTTCATGTACCTCGTGAGCCCCGGGCTTCCCGGAAAATTGGCATCAGGACTGGGCGGCCTCTACAGGGCCGTGCTGAACAAGTGGTACATGGATGAGATCTATGATTCTCTTTTCGTAAATCCCTGCAAACGCTTCGCTACCTTCCTCTGGCAGTTCGTGGACGCCTGGGTGATCGACGGGATCGTGAACGGAATGGCCGGAATGTCCAACTTTTTCGGGGAACGGATCAGAAAGCTTCATACCGGACATGTGGAAAACTATGCCCTTTTCCTGGTGATCGGCGTGGTGATCATTCTGGGGTTCTATCTCTTTGCATAATGGAGCATCAATGACCGATCATATTCTCAGCCTGATCACGTTCTTCCCGCTCTTCGGCGTGCTGCTGATCCTGCTGACATCCAAACGCAACGCGGAGGCGATACGCCAGATGGCTTTTTTTACCTCCGTGATCACCTTTGGCCTTTCTCTCTACCCGGTCATCCGCTTCGACCGGGGCACCTACCTTATGCAGTTCACGGAATCGGCCCCATGGATTCCCACGTGGGGGGTCCATTACTCGGTGGGCGTTGACGGGATCAGCCTGCTCCTGGTCTTCCTGACCACCCTTCTCAGTATGATCGCCGTGCTCTCGTCATGGAGGGCCATCACCGAACGGGTCAAGGAGTACATGATCGCCCTTCTGGTGCTCGAGACGGCCATGCTGGGGGTCTTTGTCTCCACCGACCTCTTCCTCTTCTATGTCTTCTGGGAGCTGGAGCTGATCCCCATGTTCCTGCTGATCGGCATCTGGGGCGGGGGCCGCAAACTCTATGCCGCGGTCAAGTTCTTTCTCTACACCCTGTCCGGGTCGGTCCTCATGCTGGTCGCCATCCTCACGCTTTATGTCCACAGCGGGGACCCGCAGAGCTTTGATATCCAGGGCATCACGCAGGCGGCCGCAGGCTTCAGCCCGAAGATGCAGTTCTGGGTCTTCTGGGCACTGTTCCTCGGGTTCGCCTTCAAGGTCCCTATGTTCCCCTTCCACACCTGGCTTCCTGACGCCCACGTGGAAGCGCCCACGGCCGGCTCCGTGATCCTGGCCGGGGTCCTCCTGAAGATGGGGACCTACGGTTTCCTCCGGTTCGCCATCCCCATGTGCCCGGAGATGGTACTCAGACCGGGGACCGTGAAGATCATGATGATCCTCGCCTCTGTGGCCATCATCTACGGCGCTCTGGTCGCCATGATGCAGAAGGATATGAAGAAACTGGTCGCCTACTCCTCGGTCTCGCACATGGGGTACGTCATGCTCGGGATCTTTGCCTATAACATGCAGGGGGTATCCGGCGGGATCCTGCAGATGTTCAACCACGGGATTATCACCGGCGCCCTCTTCCTGATCGTGGGACTGGTCTACGAGCGCCGGCACACCCGAATGATCGCCGACTTCGGGGGGATCGCCCGGGTCATGCCGGTCTACGCGGCACTGTTCTCGGTCTTTACCCTGGCCTCCATCGGCCTCCCCGGGACCAACGGGTTCATCGGCGAGTTCCTGATCCTGGTCGGGGCCTTTACGTCCCATTACCGGATTGCGGCCGTGGTGGGCGCCTTCGGCATCATCCTGGGAGCGGCGTACATGCTCTGGCTCTATCAGCGTGTGATCTTCAACCCCATGGTCATCAAGGAAAACCAGAAGCTCACCGACCTCAACCTCCGGGAGTTCGCTACGCTTCTCCCGCTTCTGATCCTGGTCTTCTGGATCGGTTTTTATCCGGCCCCGTTTCTGGATATACTCAATGCATCGGTGCAGCACCTGATCGAGCCGCTACAGGCCTTTCAGGTTGTGATGGGGCCGTAATAAGAAGGGTTCAAGGGTTTAAGGGTTTAAGGGTTTAAAGGGTTTAAAGGGTTTAAAGGGTTTAAAGGGTTTAAAGGGTTTAAAGGGTTTAA
>CAKKPE010000138.1 GCA_919901565.1 bacterium | reverse complement strand
ACAACCATTTTAGGAGCCGCTACTTTAAATTTCAACTAACTTTAGCACACCGCCGTGGGAAGGGACAGAAGCATCTTCAATTAAATGCATTAACTGACCCACTCCCCTGAATGTCTGTGCAAAGTAGTTCTCTCTTGTACTTTTGTCCATGGATTTGAGCGCCTGATAATAATAGTTACGCACGTCATCCCACGAGTAACAGCCCAATAAACAAAGAGTACTCTGAGTATTCTGAGGCAATAATGCCCATTGCATGGAAGATATACCGGACATAATCCCGGTACCCCAAAAACCACTATACCCTTGATCGTTCAACGGATTATGGAAGTGATTAACAGAACGAAAATAAGGAGTGTACCAGTAAGGAATGTCTTCGTATTCACCACCGTCACGAAGCCATTCCCATATCATTAAAGAGTTAAACTCTTCTTTTATACCATTTCCGAATCCTAATTGGGTTTTTGAATATATATCCAAAGAAACTCCATTTAGTATATTTTGTGAAATATAAGTATTTATTGCTTTATGAGTCATAACATTTAATGCATCACTATTTGTTCCATACACAAACAAAGATATTAAGGCAATAAATATTTTCAAGAATATCTTCTTCATATGGTTTTTCCCCTATTTTATGCCTAATGTTTTATCTTCTTCATCGCGTGCCTTATATAAAAGCGGCAATTCCTTTGAAGTATAACCTGTTATGCCTACCATACTTGCCTTCCATCTCTCATCCCTCGTCTTCAATTTAGGCAGTTCAACAACGCCAAAAACAACCTTTTCTTTTTTAGACTCTGAGCCAATCTTCCATGGATCAGTAGTAACCCATACCTCTTTTTCAACTCCTACCTCACCTGAGAAAAATTTCTCGAAGGTTATTTCCATGCTCATGCCCTTGGGAGGACGTACCCTCCAGTCCGGAAAACTGCCGTATCCAGGTTTAAAGATGATAAATGTTACCGGCTTACTCCATGCAAAAGGGTCTATTATTGTTATGTATGACGGAATACGGAAATTCCCGTCTTTATCTGCAAGACTTTCTTTGACATCAATAGTAATACCCACCGACTCAGGTGCAACCCTGATAGCTTGCTTGCTGTACACCGCTACTACAACGGCTCCTTCTATCGGTTCTTTCGTCTCCGCGTCTATAACCTTCCCTTTAAATTCCGGTTTGCTATAAACCAACCATCCACCTGCATAACCTTTTGTTACTCCATTTACAAACATAGATCCAATTATTAAAGCCAATAAAAATATGTTTCGCACTTTAATCCTCCATTTCAAACTATTTTAGAATTTCCTTATTTTCCAGAATCCATTTACATCTTTAACAAACAAGAGATTGAAAGAATATGTAACACTATTCCTCGTGACAATTATTTCGTACTCGGCTCTATTATCTTTAATTGTAAGCAATTGAATTTGTCCCATATCATTGCCTATGATAGGCAGAATGGATGATAATTCCGTAAATTGATTCCTATATACTTCATGAGAATTTGTCTCGAAATATCCTACCGCGCCATCAACATCCTGACTTGAAAGCTGCCCCCTCATACTCTCCCATCTCATTTTAAGAAGTTCGTCAAGCTGCGTCTTATTGAAAATCATTACCGCGATTGTATCCTGATAGATATTATTATCAGGTCCGGTTGTACTCGCTGTTATGAAATAGATTCCCTCAGCAATGAATTTAACTCTATATTCATCAGCACTTGACAAGAGAATTGTTGGCTGTACGGGGCCAGTTATATTCAAGCCTGAGTTTGTGATACTGAAGGAGCCGTCAATTTTTAATGTTGATTCAAGAGGTAATATTCCCGATTCCATATTGGAATAGAGCTTTATATAATCGCCGGTTGTCACCGCGTTCACGGGTATTGATGATGTTGCCGCAATACCAGCCGTATCTGTCGCTGTGACTGTAATGGTATTTGATCCTTCTGTCAATGGGACATCTTCAGCTATGAACTGCGTGCCGTATACTGTTGCAGGAATACCGTTTACTATCACTCCTGTCTCATTCCCTGTGTTATTGATAACAGCGCCTTTGACTGTCACTTCAGGTTCAGCTATCGTTTCACCATCCGAAGGAGAACCGATAGCTAATGCAATTGATGGAGCAATATCCATTATCATACCCTTGCCATGTGTAAGTTCTGTAAATCTTCCTGCCCATGCGCTCCTTATTGTCTCAATGCCGGGCAATACATTGCTGTCGAATGTCCCCGGTCTTGTTATCAGTATAAAAGCTGTTTTAAAGGGCTTTTGTGATGTGGAGACATTTGGAATTCTCTCTCCTTCCGACGCTATAATATCATCTATCGTGATGTATCGTGCGATCCCTGAAATCGTTGCACCGACCTCAGGCAATCCTGTTGCATCAATCAATGGATTATCAATAAGAAGCATCTGAGGAACCTGTGTTTTGTCATAAAAACCTGCGAGATACAAATCAAGAGGACTGTAATATTTACTGCCGCCTGTGGATGTGAAGGTGCCGTCTCCATTATCCATCCAGTCATTGCCGTAAAGAACCGATGCATAGGAGTTAAGCAGGAAGCTCCAGTGGGTCCCGTCTTTTCCAAGAAGTGCGGTGCTATCATTACCGTATGCGTCTCTGAACTTAATACTTGCACCCCATCTGTGCATCTGCTCATGTGCAAGGGTAGAAATGGTATCATCGGACATAGGGTCAACAGGATTCGAAATAATGGCTGTGATATTGCCCATATCTATGATGCCCTGGAGTTTTGAGCTCCCGTACAGGCCGGAGTTATTAAAAAGCAGTTTTCCGATCCCCTGGGTATCATTTTTAACCTCGAGATAGAATGCCTTTGCGGCAGGTTCGGGCATGGTGAAGTCAAAGCTGGAAAAGATCACAAGAAAGTCATAAGAGTCCGCATGATTCTTGTAGAACTCCTTTGCGATGGCCTGCCTCGGAGAATCGTTTATGGTACCATCAGGATTACCGGCATCATAGCTCCCGGTCACTTCCATGACCGTGACATTGCCGTAATCTCCAAGGGCTACTGCATTAAACAAAGCACCTTGGGTGGTAAAGGTGCTGTTCCCGGATGAGGAGGAAAGGCCCTCTGCGTTTTTGGATGTGACTCTGAAATGATAGGCCGTACCAGGATTCAGGCTGCTTAAAGTGATGGCGTGGGCCGTGACCAGGTTTGAATCGGCGGCCTGGGTTCCATAGGATACTGTTTCTCCGTAGTCCACCAGGCTGTCCGCGGGCTGGTCCGTGGTCCATGTGATGACGGCTGAATCCGCGGTGATGCCGGTCACCGTAATATTGCTTATTATCGGAGCCTGCGAAATGCTAAGGGTCACCGTGATGCTGTCCGATGCGGTCTGGCCGTATGTGTCCGAGGCAGATGCCGTGATGGTATTCGTCCCCTCGGCGAGGTCAATCAAAGCCGTAAAGGTGCCGTTGGAGAGCACAGCGGGAATACCGTTCACCGTGACGGATGCATTGTCTGTCACTGTGCCTGTCACGGCAGCAGGAGATGAGTTGAAGACCGAGCCGTCCGCCGGAGATGTGATGGAAATGCTGAGGGCCTGGACAGGGCTCAGCTGCACATCAAACGTTTGTGTATCCCCCGCGGTCAATGTGCCGGTTGCTGTCTGCGGCACATAACCGGACCTTGAAAAAGTTGCTGTGAAACTACCTTCGGCCAAGCCGGTCATGGTGTAGGTGCCGTTGGAATCGGTGGTTGCTGAATGCATGGTCAGCGAATCGGTCACGTCGACCATAACGTTTGACAATGGCAAGCCGGACAATAAGTCCGTGACCATTCCTGTCAAAGAAGCCAATGGAACGATTCCGACCCCATTAAGATTCACCGTGATGTTCGGATGATTGGGATCATTGGAAGTGATGATCATGGTATCTGAAAATGCCTGCTCAGACGTTGGATTAAATGCTACCGTGACAGTGCAAGATGCCAAGGGAGCGAGTGTCTGGCCTGAGCAGCCATCAGAGGAAACCGAGAACGGTGCTGAAGGAGAGAAAATTGTCCCGATCATCAAATCCAGCATGCCGAGATTGGATATTGCAAGGTTCAAAGATGACACGCTACCCGTCTGCTGATATCCAAAATCCAAAAATAAAGGATCGACTTTAATCTCTCCACTTACTGAAGCAATCCCTATCATGTCCGTGCCCAAGCTATATCCCCTCTGCGGGTTGGTATCCGAATAAACCCTGACAGCAATCCAGTTGTTCGTATCGAAATAATCATCTAAAATCACCGTTCCGGAAAGGTCAACATCGGTCGTTGAACCATCATACAAGGCCGTATCCAACTGAACCCAGGAAGAGGTGGTTCGGTTATAAGCTTCCAGGTAGATGTTCCTCCAATCAAGGCCATAAATGGATCTCTCGGGTGTGATAGGTATAATACACCCAAGGGTACTAACCTCTAAAGTATTATTTAAATCAACCTCAAACAAAATGGGGTCGGGAGAGGACGTAGTAATGTCTGGCCAATCTCCATTACTACGCGGCCATGCAGAAGCCTGGATGTCTGAACAACTCCTTATCACTAATTCAGGAAAATTGATAAAGTCTGCCTGATCCCGCCATATCTCTATATAATATGTGTTTCCCGCCACCAATGGTGCAGGATCAGCAAAAGTGAATGCCTTCCAACTTCCAGTTATATCAAGAGTAGCTTCTGCTACAGGATTGCTCTCGGCAAGAATGACGCCGCCCAATTCAGATTTCACTCGGACTCTCAACAACCCGCCGGGCTGCCCTGTTTTTTCAAAAAATATTCTTATTGCAGTGAGGTCACCCGAGTGATTAGGCGTAAACGATTGTGCATAAGCCTCAACTCCTCCCTGACTGATCTGACCGTTCCACATAATTGATACATTGTGGGAGGGGGCCTTTTGCTTGAAGAGGTGCATTGGGTATTGATTGGATGGCGCAAATAGGGATACCCTCTTATCATCATCGGAATCCACATTCGTGATTTCTGCGGGCGAAAAATCAACTGATAAATCAGTTGAGTCTAATGGGAGCACATTGTACACGCCTCTCGTATAGGTCTTCGTATCCGGTGCAGCGTCTCCATCGATATGAACGTCGTAAACCCTGGGTTGCGCACCGTCCGCCCCTTTTTTTCTGTACCCATTGATTCGCACCCGCAGATTAGCGATGCTACTGAACCCATCCCCCCAGTCCGACATATTCAGTTTCTTAACAAGTTCTTGTCTGGGCCAGACTTGCGGCGTTGGGGCAACCATTGTATGTTTTATATTTCCGTTCCGGTCTGTGATTACAATCTCGATCAAGTCATCCTTCTTGGCTGCGGACGACGCCTCGAAAGTAATGGATAGCCATGCTGCATTCCAATAGTTAAGCTTGCTCTGCCATGCGTTTGTTGATTCACCGGAGGCAGATCCGCCGAAGGATATGGATGGTACTGCAGCGGGAGATTTTACATAGCTGTAAGAATTCATATCCGCGTCATAGCCGTTATACGAGTTTGTCCAGCCTTCGGAGTTGAATGCATCGGTGGGTTTTATGGTTTCGAAGGAGCTGTTGAATATGGTGGCGGTGGTCGTGTCGGTATCTGACAGCCCTTTCGAGTCCGTTACTGTAAGGGTGACGGTGTTGGTATCGGCTGAGGTGTAGGTATATGTCGGATTGGCTTCCGTGGATGTCGAACCATCTCCAAAATCCCAAAGAAATGTGATGGCATTCGCATCAGGGTCATTCGAGCCGTTACTACGAAATGAAATGGGAACGCCGGAAATTCCGCTATAAGGACCGTTTGCGGCGGCCACAGGGGCCTGGTTTGGTTCTTCTCGCACAAGCAGGTCTCCGGTAAAGTACGCCTCGGAAACCGCGAAAGCGTTGCTGACTGTGGCGTAGACCCTGAACTTCACAAACCCGAATCCTTGCATTAACGGAAGAAACGGGCCAACATCCAGATCATTCCACCCCTGGTTAAGCGTGTACTGCAATGCCAAGGACGTATTCACTAAATCACCGTCGGCATTATAGGCATATAGGTGCGCCGTTTGTGTCGGCCCTCCGTATATATTCACATAGATACTCAAATAAAGAGATGAAAGACCGCTTGCTTCGAGGTCGGAGCGAAAACTCAAGGTATAATATTTCCCCTTATTTTTCTGCACGATAAATTCTTCATTAAACAGCAAACTGTCCTTCATCCTGGAAGTTATATCCTGTGGAGAGATTGAACTTTCCGGAGCTGTGGCGGATGAAAGGAAAGTCATCCAAACGGACTGATCGAGAGAGTCTGTATAGTCATCACATGCATCACCCATCCCATCACTATCCAGATCTATCTGAGAGGGATTATAGGTATTGGGACAGTTGTCCAGGCCATCATCAATGCCATCTCCATCCGAGTCGAGAGCCCAGGAAGGCATTGCAGTGTTCAGGAGAACCAGCAAGTAAACTACGAATATTTTCAAACCAAGCAAAGTGTGTCTTTTCTTCATTTCCCGTCTCCTCGTAGGACGTTTAATATTGTTAAAAATTTCTTCAATCCATCCTCTTTAAGAAAAGGCGGACTGATCCCGGTATTTTTTACAGAACTTCTTTTTTGGAAAAGCGGCTGCAATTTTAGAGATGAAATATCTAGAAATAATGCTGAATAGATGTGACTTAAGAAGTCTTATTACTTTTCTCAAAATAAGTCAACAAAAAAATTAATCTTTTATAGTTACGGTATAAATTCCGAGCCTTATCCTTGACTTTGCTGCCTCCATTCTTTATGGTTATGAGAAGAAAAAGGAGTTTTTATGTCTGGAAAGCATGCCTTTATAATGAACAAGAAGGCCGTGGCCCTCCTTTCCGGGGGGCTCGACAGCACCCTCGCTGTGAAACTCATGTTGATGCAGGGGATCGAGGTCACGGCCATCAATTTCAAGACCCCATTCTGCTGCTGCAACCGAAAGAACGGCTGCGGCAATGAGGCGGCCCGGATCTCCAAGGAATTCGGTATCCCGGCCAGGCTGATCTACGTGGACAAAGAGTATATCGAGATGATCAGGAACCCGAAGTTCGGCTACGGGAAACATATGAACCCCTGCCTGGACTGCCGGATCTTCATGCACAAGAGGGCCGCGGCATTCATGGAGGAGATCGGAGCAACCTTCCTGATCACCGGGGAGGTCCTGGGGCAGCGCCCCATGTCTCAGAGGAGGGACGCCATGAACCTGATCGACCGGGAGTCAGGGCTCAAGCAGAGGATTTTAAGGCCGCTCTCCGCCGGGTTCATGGAACCCACGCTCCCGGAAGAACAAGGCATCGTGGACCGGAGCAGGCTTCTCTCCATCTCGGGCCGGAGCAGGAAGGTGCAGATACAGCTCGCGGATGAGTTCTCGATCAAGGACTATCCCTGCCCGGCCGGGGGCTGTCTGCTCACGGATGCCATCTTCGCGGCAAGGCTCAGGGACCTGTTCCTGTACCAGGAGACCTTTGACATGGAGGAGATCCGGCTCCTCAAGACCGGTCGGCACTTGCGGCTCAGCCCGGAACTCAAGATCATCGTGGGCAGGGACGAGGAAGAAAACAACCGGATCGAATCCTTCGCGAAAGGGAAACACCCGCTCTTTATCCCCGAGGATTTCAATGGTCCAAGCTGCGCGGCCCTCGGCAGGATGGAGCATAAGGACAGGGAGCTGATCGCCCGGATCATGCTCAAATACGCCCATGCCCGGGGAGCGGGGAGTGTGAGGCTTTATCTCCATGAAAAAGAAGAGGTTTTATCTGTTTCAGCGCCGATTGCCGACCCGGATCTGGACCGGTTCCGGATCCCTGTCTGAAATCATCTTTTTCGGTTGATTCCGTTTCACCGGCAAGGTTATAATAAATCAGAAAATCGTCTGTTCCTTTTCCCAGTAAAAAAGGAGAAACTATGAAATTTCGTGATCTCGTTGTCATTACAGTGTTTTTTTGCCTGTTCTCCTCGGTTTCGAGTACTGCGATCTATCAATGGGTGGATGATTCCGGGCAGACCCACTTCACCGACGACCCTAAAAAAATTCCGGAAATGTTTAAAGAAAAAGCCGTGGATTTCGATAAGGTAGAGCATAAGGGGAGTGTGCGATTCGACCCAACCCCGGTGAGCGCCCCAGGAAAACAGGCCGGGGAGGTGCCGTCGCTTCAAAGCACACCAAAAGAGGATGATCAGCAGGCAGGGGCGGCAAAGCAGCACAAGGTCATCCTCTATATGGCCGACTGGTGACCGGCGTGCAGACAGGCGAAGAGTTTCTTCGTCACAAACGGGATCGAGTACACCGAAGTCAACGTAGAAAAAGATAGAAAAGGGCTCCAGGAAATGCTTGAGAAGTCGAATGGATATACGGGAATCCCGGTCATTGATATCGATGGAACGATTTTCAGAGGCTTCAGCCCCCGGGCCATTGAAAGGGCTTTGAAACCATAATTTAAATGGTTCGACAAGCTCACCATGACAATTGTCACCCTGAGCCTGTCGAAGGGTGGATTGCCCGATCAAGCATGCCCTCCGATCCCCCGATCAAGTCGGAGGACAGGCCCGATCGGGGGTAGGGCGCGGAAAAAATCATGGTCAAAAACATGGGAAAAATCGACCGGGAAATCCGGACCGTTCTGGGGGGCTGTTTCATCGCGGCCAGCTTCCTGCTCTCTCAACTGGTGACGCCCCTTCGGATCTTTCTTCTCCTCTGGGGAGCGGTCTTTGTCATCACCTCTTCGGTGGGTTATTGACCGGCCTATCCGTTCGCAGGTGTGAACACGGCCAATAAAAAGCACGCTGAGAAGTGAAAGCCGAGCCGGGATTTAAAACCGCCGGAAGGAGTGCGCCTTGAGTCAACCCGGTTTTCTGATTGCGCGGGCCTGCAGGAAAGTGCATGAACCATCCATGGGTTCATGGCTATGAAGATCCGCGCCAAACTCATCACATCTTTTATCTTCCTGATCATTCTCACCGCTTTACTGTACGGCCTGGCCGCATACAGTTCCATAGTGGAGCCGATGCGTACCTTCGAGAAAAAAACCACGATGCAGTACAGCAGGTTCATTGTCACACAGTTCACCCAAATCATGAATAATAGTAAAGATGAGCTCGCTGATCTCTCTCTTAATGACTTTCTCCTTTACATAAAGAACCCCGATACAAATGCACTTCAACAAAAAAAAGATATGTTCGATATATTACAGACAAAATTCATCATGAACGCCGCCTTCCTTGCCCCGGGGGATCCCTCAGCCGATTGGGCCAGCGAACCGGAGGAGAATGATTTGGACCCGTCAGACAAAAACCTTGCATTCCGGATCATCCCCAGGAAAGATCCGACACGCTCATTGCTCCGGGTATCCAGGAGGTTCTACGATGAAACAGGGGCCCTTGCAGGAGAAGGGTTCATATTCCTGGGGATCCGTCAGATCATGGACGATCTGGTTTTTCGGGGGCCCTTAAAAGAAACCTGTGTCTGTATCCGGGACTGGTCCGGGAACCTGCTTTACGGCACGTTGGAAGAACCGGCTGTAAGAGAGCGCACAGATCAGTACCCGTCTTATTTGGACAAATGGTATAAAAAACAGTTGGTGAACAGGGACGATCCTTTTTACACTGAGGAGATAATCGACAACCGGGGACAGCTTCTGAATATCGGCTCCATGATCCCTGACCTGGGGCTTCCGATCCTGATCGAACCGAACTATCTCGGACTGGACACGATCATCTCATCCATGTCACAGAACATGATCCTGACCGGGATGGCGATAGTCTGGGCCGCGTTTTGGATCGCCATGATCCTCGGATACCGGATCATGAAACCCATCGAGGATCTAAGCCGCGGGGCGGAGCGGGTCGCATCAGGCGAATATGAATACCGGCTCACGTCCAGGGGCAAGGATGAGATCGCCCTCCTCTCGCAGAAATTCAACATCATGGCCGAAGCCGTGGGAAAACGAACCAAAGAGCTGGAACAGACCAACAAGGCTTTAAAGGAACAGGACCGGAAAAAGACAAATTTCCTTGATACCGTGGCCCATGATCTCCGGACGCCCCTCACCTCTGTGAAGGCCTATGCGGACCTGATCCTGCGCTTCCCGGATGAGGACGAAAAAACCAAGCGGGAATTCATCGAGATCATCCTCAAGGAGGCGGACCGTATGGCCTCCCTGATCAATGACTACCTGGACCTGACCAAACTTGAAAGCGGGATGATCCATTACCGCTTCCAGAAAGTGAACCTCTCGGAGATGGTCCTGGAATTTGAACAGATCAATCAGGGGGAATGCAGGATCAAGGATATCCGGATCAGCTCCACGATAAAAAATACGATCCCTCTCATCCTGGCGGAACCCAACCGTCTGAGGCAGGTTTTTTCAAATCTCATCAAGAACGCCATCAACTATTCCCCTCCGGGCGGTGAGATCAGGATCGAGGCCGAGTGCATCAAAGAGACCGGAGCACCCATGGGGCCTGGCCCGGCCGGCGGTACGGCAGAACCGGCAGAATGGATCGAGATCTCGGTCTCCGATCAAGGACCAGGGATCCCAGAGGCGTTTCACGAGATGATCTTTGATAAATTCCAGCAGATCGAAAGTGACGTTCAATTCGCCAAAGGGGGCACCGGCCTGGGCCTCCCGATATCCAGAGAAATCATTGCCAAACACGGCGGGAAGATCTGGGTGGAAAAGCAGAACGGCAAAGGGACCTGCTTTAAGTTCAGGATACCGGTCACACCTGCATAACATTTCCCTTTTTCCTGTTTAAGTTGAACCACGCAAAAATTGGAGATCAAAGGACTTCTTGCACGCCTTAAGAATCAAAAATCAAATATAAAAAATCAAAATCACAAATCAAAATATAAAATTTGATTTTTACTTTGTCATTTTGATGTTTGATTTTTTATTCTTGATTTCCATGGCCATTCAACTTCCTTACGACAGTACCGTAAATTTTATAATCTCTCAAATTGACGGAAACCGCCGTCTCTGGTTCAATAAAGAGAAGGAGACCCCATGACCAAGCAGCCAAACCACCGACGGCCCAATCACCTGATCGGGGAGAAGAGCCCTTACCTGCTTCAGCATGCCTACAATCCCGTAGACTGGTATCCATGGGGCGCCGGGGCGCTAAATCGTGCACGCAAAGAGAACAGGCTGATCTTCCTCTCCATCGGATATTCCACGTGCCACTGGTGCCACGTGATGGAAGAGGAGTCCTTTGAAGACGAGGAGGTCGCAGCCCTGCTGAACCGCGATTTCATCTGCATCAAGGTGGACCGGGAGGAGCGCCCTGACCTGGATAAGATCTACATGACAGCGGTGCAGGCCCTGACCGGGGGCGGGGGGTGGCCCCTGAACGTCTTTCTCACGCCGGACCTCAAACCCTTCTTCGGGGGGACCTACTTCCCTCCGCGGGACAAGTGGGGACGGGCCGGAATGACGACCCTGCTCCCCAAGATCGTAAAACTCTGGAAAGAGAACCCCCAGGATGTCGTAAAAAGCGGGGACCGGCTGACCTAGGTGATCCGAGGCTCAGCTTCGGCTGAAACGCAGGCAAAGATCGGGCCGGAACTGCTGGACCGGGCCTTCATGGGAATCGCAAGAAACTTTGACCCGGTGCACGGCGGCTTCGGGACTGCGCCCAAGTTCCCACAGGGGATGGCCCTCTCCTTCCTGCTTCGTCATCACCACCGGACCGGCTCGCCTGAGGCCCTGAACATGGTTGAGAAAACCCTTGAGTCCATGGCCCGGGGAGGGATCTACGATCAGATCGGCGGCGGCTTCCATCGGTATTCCACGGACGAACAGTGGCTGGTCCCGCATTTCGAGAAGATGCTCTATGACAATGCGGTTCTCTCCCTTGTCTATGTTGAAGCCTTTCAGGTCACGGGCAAGGCCGAATACAAAGAAACTGCACGGGAGATCCTCGATTATGTACTCAGGGATATGACCGATCCCGAGGGCGGATTCTATTCTGCGGAGGACGCGGACAGCGAGGGGGAGGAGGGGGCCTTCTACGTCTGGATGCCGGAACAGGTTGAATCCATCCTGGGGCCCGGTAACGCAAAAATCTTCAACCTGTTTTACGGTGTGACCAGGGACGGAAATTTTGAAGGGGGCCGGAGCATCCTGCATCAATGGATCGAGCCCGAGGCGTTTGCCATGGAACAGGACATCCCCCTCAATGAACTGAATGAAATCCTCTCTCAGGGCCGGAGGCTCCTGATGGAGGCCCGGTCACAAAGGGTCCGGCCCCACAGGGACGACAAGGTCCTCACGGCCTGGAACGGCATGATGATCGGATCCATGGCCTATGCGGCCCAGGTCCTGGATGACCGCCGTTACGCCGAGGCTGCAGAAAAGGCCGCCCGCTTTGTGGTCCGGCGCCTCCTCACAGAGCAGGGCCTGCTCCGGTGCTACCGGGACGGAGAAGCCGGGATCCCGGCGTACCTGGATGATTACGCCTTTTTCGTACAGGGGTTGATTGAACTCTACCAGGCCACCTTCAACCCGGAATGGATCCGGAGGGCCTTTGAGCTCAACCGGGCCATGATGGAGCACTTCTATGATTCGGAGCAGGGAGGCTTCTTCTTCACCCGGGATGGAGATCCTGCGCTCCTCGCCCGGAGCAAGGAGTTCCACGACGGCGCCAAGCCCTCGGGAAATGCCGTGGCCATGCTCAACCTTCTCAGGCTCTTTGAATTCACCGGTGAAGCACCATTGAAAGAGGCCGCGATCAAGACCCTGCAGCGGATATCGGGTTCCATGGCTGATTCGCCGAATGCCTATGCCCAGAGTCTTGCCGCGCTGGACTTCCTTGTAAGCGATCCAATGGAGATCGCCGTGACCGGGACACGGGATGAATCGGCCACGCAATCCATGGTCCGGGCGGTCCGGGAGCCCTTTGCCCCCAACAAGGTCGTGGCATTTGCACCGGAAGGTCAAACCGGACTCGAGGACGGCATCCCCTTCCTTGCAGGCAAAGTCCCGCTGGCAGGCAAGCCCGCGGCCTATATCTGCAGGAATTACACCTGCAAGAAACCGCTCACCGACAGCAAGGAAGTAAAAAGAATCTTATCAAGATCGGGGGGAAAATGATAAACGGAATTTACTCGCCGCCTTCATCCTCTGGAGCAGGGTCTGCGCGGCAGAGATCGTTCTTGTAGACCAGCCGGCCGAGTTTGTTGCAGTAGAGGGCCTGGAACGTCCTGCAGCTCCCGGAGCCGTCCACGTCTGAGGTTTCCGGGAATGATGCGTCTTCACAATGCAGGTCACACCATTTCATCATTGTATACGCTCAGGCAAAGTGCATGAACATGAGGTCATCGTATCCCTTGAGCAGTTTCTGCCGGTGGTTTGTTTCTTCCTGAGCGAGCCTTTGGTAGAGGTTCTTGAGTGTGGTATTCTCAATAAAATGTATGCGGCTTAGATAGAACTCCTCGGCCTCCTCTTCACGCCTGATGGCCAGCTTCACGATTTCCTCGGGTTTGGAGAACTTTTTAAGCTCTTCCTTGATTAGATAATCCGGCATCTCAAGGCTCTTCTCCTCCGAGGGGATACCGATCTTATCATACCTGCCCATGACCAAGGCCTCGCGCAAGAGGTTGAAATGTTCCGTCTCTTCTTCGATGAGGTTTTTCAATATGGACTTGGAGTCTTCTCTCTCCACAAAGCTGAACATGGCCTTATACAGATTGATCGAATACTCTTCCTTTTTCAAAGCCATGCTCAGGATAACGGCATCCCCTGCCGTCTTGAAAAAGGTTTCCGATATCGATCCTCTCTGCCGTGCATTTTCTTTATGGTTGGATTCTTTCATGCTCCCGGCCTTTCTGGAATAGAACGAAGCCTTGGATCACCTCGGCCATTAAGAGAGCTAAGTGCAATACCGTTCAGTTAAGATGAAGTCATCCCCGAATGCCTCTATCGGGGATATGGTTTTTCAGGCAGTTTAAACCAGATTCCCGCTCAGAATCGTTGCGGGAATGACAAAATTCGTGACCGATTATCCTTAAGTGAACAATATTGGAGCTAAGTGTCCCTATTCGTAAATACGAACAGGACCACTAAGGCCCGGCCTTGCGAATTTCCACGGGAATTTTCGAGGAAAATTGTTCCAGATGTTTCTTGAATTGTTTGGCGAGTTCCTGGGCCAGCGCGTCATATTCCGAAGAATTCTTCCAATTCTGTTTCGGATTGAGGAGTTCGACAGGAAACCCCTCGCAATGCTCCGGGACAGAAAATCCGAAGACCGGATCTTTGCGCATCCGGGCCTTATCCATCCGCCCGGAGAGGATCTCTTTCACAACCGCCCTGGAAAGCCGGATGTCGATCCGCTCTCCCACGCCGCAGGGGCCCTTGACCCAGCCCGTATTGATCAGCCAGCACTTGACATTGTGCTTCGCTATCTTCTCTCCCAGTATCCTCGCATAGACCAGCGGAGATAGGGCCTGAAAGGGGGCGCCGAAACAGGAATCAAAGGTGGCCGTCGGCCTCCCCGATTCAATTTTCGAGGTATATCCGGAAAGGTAGTAATAGAGGGCCTGTTCCGTGCTGAGTCTGGCCACCGGAGGCATGATGCCCGATGCATCACAGGTCAGCATGAAGATGTTCTTTGGATGCCCGCCCATGCCCGAGGCCACTGAATTCTCGATCTGAGAGATGTGATAGGTTGCACGGGTGTTATCGGTCAGAGTGGTATCGGAGAGATCAATCCTCCTGGTCTCCATGTTCATGGATACGTTTTCGAGAATGGTGCCGAACCGTTCGGTGCACCGAAAGATGAAGGGATTGGTCTCCGAGGTCAGGTTCGCCACACGGCTGTAGCACCCTCCTTCAAAATTAAAGACCCCGTGATCGGACCAGCCGTGTTCGTCATTCCCGATCAGTCTGCGGTCAGACGACATGGAGAGCGCCGTCTTCCCGGTACCGGAGAGCCCGAAGAAGATCGCCGTATCGTCTTGTTCACCGGTACCCGTGTTGGCGGCACAATGCATGGGAAGAATGTTCTCTTCAGACAGGAACGAAAAGTTCAGCACCGTGAAAGACGAACGCTTGATCTCCCCGGCATAGCTGGTCCCGCCGATGAGGATGATCTTTTTCCCGAAATTGACGATCACAAAGGCCTCGGAGTGGGTGCCGTCGAATTCAGGAAAGGCATGGAACCGGGGGACATTGATGATGGTGCATTCGGGAACATGGTTCTTGAGCGCCTCCGTATCCTGGATCTGGATGAACATGTTCCGGGCATAAAGGCTGTGCCAGGCATTCTCCGTGATGATCCGGATCGGGACCTGGTATTTGGGGTCCGCACCGGCGTAGCAGTCCTGGATAAAAATATCCTTGCCCTGGAGGTATGCCTTGAGACGGTTGTACAGGGATTCGAACCGTTCCTGTTCAAAGGGATGGTTTTCCTTGCCCCACCAGACGTGCTGGTCTGTGGCCGAATCCTTGACCACGAACTTGTCCTCTCGGGTCCTTGCGGTTTGATGTCCGGTCCGGACCACAATCGGCCCTTTGTGAGCGACCAGACCCTCCCGCCGGTTCACGATCGCCTCATAAAGCGCCCCGGTGGGAAGGTTCCAGAAAACATTCCCAACATTCCTGAAGCCAAGATTTTTCATATCCGTCCCGATTTAAGATTTGGTTAAACCCTGGAAGTAATTCCTACCCGGAGCTATCTATAATATGGAAACCGGCCTCAAGTCAATAAAAATCCCTGGGGAAGAAGAACTCCCCCGGGGATTTTATAAATTTTACCGGAAAACTAAAAGATACGAATTAGAACCGGTAACTAACCTGAACGCCTACAGAATTCTCTTCCAGAGAGATCTTGGTCTTTGTGGTATCCGAAGCAAACCCTACATCCTGGAACGCCTGAGGATTATCCTTCTTTCCCGAAAGCTCCTCTTTAAAAGCCCTCATATAAGAGCCGGAAACGGCCCAATGGGAACCGAGGTTGTAGGTCAACCCAAGACCAAGGTGCTGCTCCACAATGGCCGGAAAAGCAACATTGTTGAAGACATCTTTTTCGTCGATGGGAGACTTGGCATAGTTGTACCCGATGCGGAGGGTCAGGTCCGGGTTCACAGCGTACCGGGTGCCCACTGCGAAAACCCACTGGTTTTTCCAGCCGAAGGGAAGATCAATACTTGAGGCAGTAACTGGAGTTGGAGCCGCCCCACCCATGCGTTCAACTAATGCATCACTTGCATCAATGAGTGTAAAATCGCCGGACAGTTTGACCTTGTCTTGGGTATCTTTCCAGTTGATCCATTTTACATCCAGTTCCACAGTCAGGGCATCCATGGGTTTCACGGCTACCCCTATAGCCGCCTGTTGCGGGAACTGCATGTCCAGCTTGTATGTCCCTTCGGAGGTATTATCGGCAAGGTAACCTTTGTAGGGGAAGTTGTTAACGGCGCCGGAACCTAAACGGTACTTCATGTCCGGGAACCACTGCTTGGAGATATAAGAGGCACCCACGGTCACCATATCGTTGACCTTATAGATGGCGCCTAAAGAAAGACCACCTCCGTAAACCCCGATGGCACGCCCCAGATCCATGCTTATGCCCGCGCCGAGACTCGGGTACGCTCCAAAAGCGGCTGCTTCAAAGACCTCTTTAATCTCCACCTGCTGGTAATCGAAGTCCACGCCCACGCCCAGGGCCAATTGCTCGTTCACCTTCCAAGCCAAGGTAGGCTGCATCTTCCAGAACTGGATGGACGTGAAAACGTCGGCATCGCCAAACCCACTGCCTGCGTTGGTGATATCATAGTCCACTCCCATTCCGGCCGTGGCATACATGCCGCCGCCGAAGAAGACATTATCACGGCCGAAGGCCGGTGCTGTCCAACCGAGAGCCGGGATCCCGTAGAGTTCGGATCCGCCCGAGGTCTGTTTTCCTGGCCCCATGAAAGGACTGGCCGGCAACTCTGTAAAGTCCATGGACCGTTTGGGCATGAAGGCCTCACCGTTGAAATCAGCCCGATTGCCGATTACAGCCATACCCGCCGGGTTGGTGATGGCGGTCATGGCATCTTCAGGCGCAGCGGTCACGGCGCCTCCCATACCCTTCTGGGTGGAGCCGATACCCATCAATTGAAAACCATTGGTGGCAAAGGACGTTGCGGCAAAACAGAACAGGAATAAAAATAGACCTGCAGATAAAAGTATTCGTTTCATGTTCTTCCTCCTTTCTTGAAGGTTAGAATGCAGACGAACTTCCGCCTGGAAGACCAGGATCTTAATTATGTCCCGATGATCACCTCCTTTGCCTCATTTTTCCACTCCGAAAGCAGGCTTTTCGCCCATTTATTTCATCGAGGAAAAACGGAAAAAACTATTCTTATTTCAAGGGTTAGGATAGAACCTTAAACATACATCTTTAGAAATCATAAATCAGGTATATGATTATGTCAAGATTTATTTATATTTTTTTGACAGATTTAAAAGCTATGGATTCTGGATTAACTGCAGAAGCGACTTGTAGATCCTGCTTGAAAAATTGGGATCCCGTGCAAGAAAGATGCTTCCGGTTCTGTACGGGTTGTCCCATAGGTAGAACCGCATGCGCCAGAACTGGTCGAGGATCCCGACGCGGACCTCGCCCTCTTCCACGAAGACCAGAATCTCGATGGGGAATTGTGTCAGGTGGTAAATCCCGCTGCAGGGTTCTCTGCCCAGGATCGCAGGCCACTTTAAACCGCTGAAGTTCAACGCCTGGTCCTCGGTATTCTTCTGAGTCACCCCAAGAATACAGGCCTGGTCTTCAACCATGGTGCGGGATATGACCTTCCACCCGGATTCGCTTTTGGATGAAGTCTTCACGATCCGGTCACAGACCTCTTTCAGGGTCACGGCAGGATCCTTGCGAACCGGCACAGCCTGAACGATATCCAGATGGTCCAGGAACCGGCTCCAGAAGAAACGAACGTCCCGGTCATTGCGAAAGGGGGGAAGCTGCTGCGTGAGAATGGTCCCTTCCATCCCCTTGACACAGAAGGTGACCAGATCCTCCCGGACCTCCTTGGCCAGGCCGATCATCTCGTCCTGTTCCGAGAAGGGGAGATCTGCAAAGAAAACTTTTGTAAGGAACTCGGGATTGGTAAATACCACCACGACCTTGGACCCTTCTTCATAAACCCCGATCCGGACAGGAAGGAAGATGAGGTGACGGGGCCCCTTGGAAAGGACCGTACGATCATAGTCCTGGTTGCGAAGAAGGTAGACTCTCGCACGGGTATGGCAGACATCGGGCGCATCCAGGTCCCAGTTGGAGATGAGTTCCCAGTCGGACTGACTGATATTGGTCTCTATTCTTGAACAGACGAACTCGAAGGGAGCCTCCACCTCCAGGACCTTCTGGTAAAGACCGTAGCTCTGTCCCGGATCCAGCCGCTCCTTGATGTCTCTGCGAAAATCGTCTAAAAAAGCATGCGATGGCGTCTCCAGATAGAAGAACAGGAGCAACAGGTAAAACGATGTCCATTTGAGTTGTCTCATGAACCCCTCCGAATCATTCAGGCCTCTATCATTTTCATGCAATCTATCACAAGCTTCCAAAGTTGACAAGAAACTATTTTCATCCTGGTGTGCAACAAATTTGTCGAAGGGTGGATTGTCCGGCCAAAGAAAAAGCCCTGCCGTCAAAAGACGGCAGGGCTTACCGGCAATGAACTTTCAGTATTCCTATTTACTTACTTTCCCATTAACCATGTCATCAATCTGATTCATGATGCTCTCAGGGATTAACATGTTCTTCGCAAAGGCTGCATATCCTGAATCCCAGAAGTAAAGCTGCATCCTCCACATCTCACCGTACTGAGCGATCCGCCACTTACCGTTATCCGCTTTAAAAATGACGAGTTCGAGGGGAAGGGCGGGTGCATGGTCCACTCCCGGATATTTGGTGTTATCGGTCTTATCGCCGAACCGGAAATCAGAATTGATGTTTACGCACTTGAGTTCAGTATAGGTATTGGTGATCCCCATCCATGCAACATTGTCGTTGAATTTCTTCACGCCTATGATCTTCCACCCTTTTTCAGGGTCGGCCTGAAGGCTCTGGCTGGCGTTGTTCTTTATGTCATCAATGACCGAATCAAGGCTCGTTGTCCCTTCCACTTCTTTTGACGGGAGAAGACTCTTTCTGAAATCCCTGAACTTGGCCATCATCTGGGCCGGAAAGTCCCCGTTGTAGCCTTGATATTTTTTGGCACCGCGAATCGGTTCCTGCTGTTTATTTACAACTTTACCGGAAACCGCCTGGACTACCTGGATCAGCTCGTTTTTGGCCGCAGTTGCAGCGGACATCAGGGCATCCCTGTTCTTTTCGCCTTCAAAGTAGACATTGGCCAGGGCATCCTGATTGGCGATATTGACATTCACCTTGCCGTAGGCCTCATAGACGCCGATCCTCAAGATCAGCACAGAAATCGCATCCGAAGCCAAACCGTTGGCCGTAGCCGCCTGATTGAATGTCGGAGAGGTCAGGACATAGGTTCTGGCCTTCTGGGCATTGTCCGGAACCGTGATGTCCATCTTACCGAGGAGTTCAAGTTTGGAACCGGCGATGCTCTGTTCCAGGGCGGCCGTAGCCTCAGTGAAATCCCCATCCGCCTCGATCACCTTCTGAAAGCTGCCGAATTCTTCCTTGGCCATAGCTGAAGAGGCAAGGAATACCATCAGGGCCAATGCAACGGGAAAAACAATACTCCCTCTTTTAAAAAAATGTCTCATAAATCATCCCTCCCTTGAAAAGTTTCATAAAATTTTTCGATACATCCCACTCATCATTGCATCATCCTACAAGACGGATTTGCTCAACCAAAATTCATTATCAGATCTCTTTCCCCTCATCTCTTTTCTCCAATGCCCTTGCTTCTTCTCTTCTCCCCCCTTTCTTTATCAATGAGTTGAGTAAGCGTTCCCTCCTGGTGAACAAGGTATTGCTTTGAATTTATTAAATTATAATGATCATTTCTGAAAATTAATTATAAATTCTAATATTAGAATTTACTTATAACTTATTAATTTTATTCAATTTTTACGAAAGAGTGTCTGGTAAAATACCTAAATAGGAAAGAACTGTCAAGACTTTTCTCCAATGTTCATTTTTCCTTTGGGAGATGGATGGAGACCCCGTGAACGTCATGTGCCGCCTCCATCACGGCCTCAGAAAGTGTGGGATGTGAGTGAATGGTCTCTCCGAGATCGCGTACCGTCCCTCCCATCTTCATCATGACCGCCCCTTCATGGACCAGGTCCGAGGCGTGCGCACCCATGACGTGCATGCCGAGGATCCGGTCGGTCTTGGCATCGGCGATGATCTTGGCCATCCCGGTGATCTTCCCCATGGCATGGGACTTGCCGAGCCCTCTGTAAGGGAAGCTCCCTATCCGGACTTCATATCCCTGCTCCCTGGCCTGCTGCTCGGTCAGCCCGACCATCCCGATCTCAGGCATGGTGAATATCGCCGAAGGAACAACCCGATAATCCATGGCCCGGTCCATTCCCATTGCGTTTTCAATGGCTGTGATCCCTTCGGTCGAGGCTACGTGCGCCAGCATGATCCCGCCGACGACATCGCCGATGGCATAGATCCCTGTAACATTGGTCTCCATGCGGTCATTGACTTTGATTTCTCCTCTCGGCCCGCAGGCAACACCCACACCATCGAGGTTCAATCCCTCTGTGTTGAATGCCCGCCCTATGGAAACCAGGACCTGGTCAGAGACCAGTTTCTCCCCGCTCTCCAGGGTTGCGACCATTTTCCCGTCAGCACCCTCTTTCACGGATTGGATCTTCTGATTGCAGTGGAGTTTGATCTTGCTCTTTTTCAACTCCCTTTCCAGGAGGATGGAGATCTCCTCATCGGCAAGGGAGACGGCGTGGGGCATCATCTCGACCATGGTCACCTCGGCCCCCAATGCGTTCAGAATAAAGGCAAACTCGCAGCCGACCACACCGGCTCCGATAATGAGCAGGGTTTTTGGAACCTGCTGTAGCAGCAGGGCCTCATCACTCGATATAATCCTCTTCCCGTCAAACGGGAACATGGGGATATTGGCCGGCCGGGAGCCCGTGGCCAGAATGATGCAGTCTGCGGAAACCTTCTCTTCACTCCCGTCACGGAGCTTGACCCTCACGGTCCGTTCGTCCTCAAGTGAGCCTTTGCCCTCCATGAGGCGGATCTTGCTGCTCTTGAGCAGGGAGCGGATCCCCTTGACCTGTGTGGCCACGATCTTGTTCTTCCGGTCCATCATGGCCTGCAGGCTGAAAGTGATATCCCCGCTGATCTCAACACCATAATCCTTTGCATGACGGACCATAGCGAGGGCCTCGGCCGAATAGACCAGTGCCTTGGTCGGGATGCATCCCCAGTTCAGGCATGTCCCGCCCACCTCCTGATCTTCCACAACCGTCACTTCAGCCCCAAGCTGAGCGGCCCGGATTGCGGCTACATACCCGCCCGGCCCGGCGCCGATTACCACGATTCGTTTAGACATTCAGTTCCCTCTTGCTTTGCAAACCTTCGCCATGGCAGAAAAAAAGGGATTCTTTATAGAATCCCTTTGATACCACAGAGATGCCGTCCGTTATTCCTGGCCTTCTTCCTCCAGAAAACTCTGATAGGCATCGGCACTCATCAGGCCTTTGAGCTCAGATGGATCGGAAAGTTTGATTCGCACGATCCATCCGTCCCCGTAGGGGCTTTCATTGATCGTGTCCGGGGAGTCCTCGATATCCTCGTTGATCTCGATGACCGTCCCGCTGACAGGACTCATGACCGAAGATGTGGCCTTTGTAGACTCCACCTCGGCAATCTCATCCCCTGCCTCAAACTCCTCATCCTCCTCGGGGACGTCTACATAGACGATATCTCCCAGGCTCTCCTGGGCAAAATCCGTGATCCCGATCGTCCCCTCGTCATCCTCAACTCGTACCCAGGTATGGTCCTTCGAATATTTCAGATCCTCTGGATACATCCCCAGCACCTCCTTATTAATGGTTGAGACCTTCTTTCTCGTATACCTACGGCTATATATCCGAAAACGCGGTGATCTTATACAACATGTTTTTATCTGTCAAGTGTAAAAAAGGCAAGGGCCTGAAATAATAAAATTAAACAGGAATCCTCAGAAAAACCAGAACCTTTTGGGTTTTGGAGGCCTTTTTACCGAAACCGGGCCTATGCCTCCCCCGGAAAGGATCGCTTCCGGATAGTCCTTGACCAACCGCCGGGCATCCTCTGCTCCAATGATCTGTTCGGCCACGCTGACCGCAGGGCAAAGATCGGGCTTGCGCCAGCCCGTGGAATGGGCATCCGAGGCAATGAAATGCACGGCGCCGGCCTCGAGCATCCTGCAGGCAAAACGTTCACAATCTTTTCCAAATTCCCCGGTCAGGCTCATGGCCGTGATCTGGCACAGGGCCCCCTGCTCCAGCAGGTCAAAAAGAATCTCCTCCCGTTTCAGGATTACCGGGTTTCTTTCCGGATGGGTGATGATCGGCACAAAACTGTCTGAGATCATTTTCTGGACGACCTGGTCCAAATTCGGCGGGAGTATCGTAGACGGAAGTTCCAGCAGGAAATACCGGCTGTTATTCAAGGTCAGCGCCTGGTTTTTCAATATCTTCTCCCCCAGGTCAGGAACCAGGTGCAGATCAGCGCCCAGATAGAGGCTCAAGGGAACCCCTTCAGATTCAAGGGCCGCCCGGGTCTCCTCATATACATCAAGGATCGATGCCCTGTTTGTCGTAAATAGGCTGTTGTAAAGATGCGGGGTCGCAAAAACAGATGTGATCCCACAGTCAACGGCCATGCGGCACATCTCGAGAGTCCCCTGAAAATTCTCAGGACCGTCGTCCAGTCCCGGAAGGATATGACAGTGAATATCGATCATAGGGAAAAACCATTTAAATCGTTTAAACTGTTTAAACCGTTGAACGGTTTCATGATCACCATACAACGGCTCTTGTGCCGCGTCAATGCCCTTTTCACTTCGAAAACCCAGGGTCAGGTCTTGCTGCTTGACTTTTCCCTTCCCGCTTGTTATTGTCTTTTTATGGCCCGTCCCCTCCGCATAGAATATCCCGGCGCAGTCTATCACGTGACCTCACGGGGCAACGATAAAAAGCCGGTATTCAAGGATGATCAGGACCGCAACAACTTTCTCCATGCCCTTCAGCATGTGAATAAACGTTACCATTGGCTTTGTCACGCCTACTGCCTCATGACCAACCACTATCATCTCCTCATCGAAACCCCGGACGGAAATCTCTCCATCGGCATGCGCCAACTGAACGGCCTCTATACGCAACGCTTTAATAAATGGCATGGAAAAACAGGCCATATATTTCAGGGCCGGTACAAGGCCATCCTGATCCAGAAGGACAGCCACCTTCTTGAAGTGTGCCGATATGTTGTGCTCAATCCGGTTCGTGCAAAAATGGTTGCGAAGCCCGAGGACTATGCATTCTCCAGTTACCTTGCCACAGCAGGACGGGTAAAACCCCATCCCTGCCTGACAACAGACTGGGTGCTCAGCCAGTTTGACGGGAAAAGAGGCGAAGCGGGAAAGGGGTACCGGCAGTTCGTATCCCTGGGTGTTGGACAGAAGACAATGTGGAACGAGGTCCGGGGTCAGACACTCCTGGGAGAGGAAAGCTTTGTCGAGAAGCTGTCGGACTACCTTAAAAAATGCAAGGATATTCCTGAGATCCCCCGGAGTCAGCGTTATGCGCACCGTCCATCGTTGGAGAAGCTCTTTCGGGAAGAGACTCGTATGAGCCGACAGATGAGACAGCTATTGATCATAAAAGCGGTGGAGCAATATGGGTATCGGCAGACCGAAATCGCCTCCCATCTGGGTCTTCATTATTCGACGATCAGCAGGATCGCAAAGGGTGAGCGATGACCAAAAGCAAGCCGCAAGACCTGACCCCATAGATGCAGGAAAAGTTTTTCCACTTTTGAGAAAATTATTCCACACCCATTTTACAATAAGCCGCCTCCCTTATATTTATAATTTTATGCTGACCCCGTAAGCATGCCTTGTTTCATTTCATTGATTCATCCTCTCCAACTGTGGTATGGTTCCACCCGGAATGGAGCAAACCATGGACCTGCTTGACATTGTTCAGAACAAGGTGGAAGAAGGCCTGCGGATCAGCCCTGACGAGGCATTGGCCCTGATGGCGTCGCATGACCTGATCCGGCTGGGAAAGATCGCCTCCATGCGGTGCCGGGCCAAAAACGGGGACCTGGCTTACTTTATCGTCAACCGCCACATCAATCATACCAATATCTGTGTGAACCGCTGCACGTTCTGCGCCTTCAGCCGGGATGAGAAGGATCCGGACGCCTATACCATGGACCTCTCCGAGGTCATCCAGAAGGCAGAGCAGGGAGCGGCCGAGGGGGCCACGGAGTTCCATATCGTGGGAGGGCTCCACCCCCACCTCACCCTGGACTACTACCTGGATCTCCTTTCCACGCTCCGGCAGCGCTTCCCGCATATCCACATCCAGGCCTTCACCGCGGTGGAGATCGACTATCTCAGCCGGATCACCGGACTCCCCATCGGGGACCTGCTGCGGGAACTCAAGCAGGCGGGCCTCGGGTCCCTGCCCGGAGGCGGCGCAGAGATCTTTGACCCCCGGGTCCGGCAGTCCATCTGCCCGGAAAAGATCACCGGGGAGAAGTGGCTCGAGATCATGGAGGCGGTGCATGCCGCAGGCCTCAAATCCAACGCCACCATGCTCTATGGCCATGTGGAGGACACCAGGGCCCGGATCGACCACATGTCAAGGCTCAGGGACCTGCAGGACCGTACCGGCGGATTCCAGGCCTTTATCCCGCTGGCCTTTCATCCTGAAAATACGCGCATCCCGCAGACCGGAATGACCACGGGGTTCGACGACCTCAAGACCATGGCAGTCAGCCGCATCTTCCTGGATAATTTCAGCCACATCAAGGCGTTCTGGATCATGCTCGGAGAAAAAATAGCGCAGGTCTCGCTCCTTTTCGGTGTGGACGATATAGACGGCACCGTGGTGGAGGAAAAGATCACCCATGCCGCGGGGGCCATGACCTCCGAGGCCCTCTCCCGGGAGGCCCTGGTCCGGATGATTCAAAAAGCCGGCAAGGTCCCGGTGGAACGGGATACGCTTTATCGCGAGATCAGGCGGTATGATAAAAATCAAGAATTAAATATCAAAAATCAAAATGACAATTAAAAATTTTGATTTTTGCTCTGTATTTTTGATCTTTGATATTTTATTTTTGATTTATAAGGATTCCACAGAAGAGAAGAAATGAATGCAACTTCAAAATTATCGCTGATAGAGGAAAAGATCCGGGAAGGAGCCCGCCTCACCCCGCAGGAGGGCTTGTTCCTGCTGGAAAAGGCCGATCTTCTGGAGCTTGGAGAGTGGGCGCAGATGAGCAGGCGCCGTAAACACCCGGACCAGACCGTGACCTTCATCATTGACCGGAACATCAATTACACCAATATCTGCATCAACCGGTGCCGGTTCTGCGCCTTCTACCGCGCCAAAGGAGACCCGGACGCCTATCTCCTGGCCCGGGAAGAGATCTTCAGGAAAATCCAAGAAACCCTGGAGCTGAACGGCACACAGATCCTGATGCAGGGAGGGATTCACCCGGACCTCACCATTGAATACTTTGAGGAACTCTTCCATGAAATCAAGGCGAGGTACCCGATCCATATACACGCTCTCTCTCCCCCCGAGATCGTCCACCTGTCCCGCCAGTCCTCCATCACCATCCGGGATGTGCTGGTCCGGCTCAAGCAGGCAGGACTCGATTCCATTCCCGGCGGCGGCGCCGAGATCCTGGTAGACAGCGTCCGGGCCAGAATAAGCCCCAACAAGATCGGCCAGGAAGCCTGGATCGATGTCATGAGACAGGCCCACGGGCTTTCGATCCCGACCTCGGCCACCATGATGTTCGGAAGCGTGGAAAGACCGGAGGACGTGGTAGAGCATCTGGTCCGGATCCGGGACCTGCAGGACGAGACCGGCGGTTTTACCGCCTTTATCCCGTGGAGCTACCAGTCAGGCAACACCGAATTAGGAGGCAAGACCCTGACCGGCGTGGAATATCTCCGGGTCCTCTCCGTTTCCAGGATCTTTCTCGACAATGTCGACAACATCCAGGCCTCATGGGTCACGCAGGGGTCCAAGATGGGGCAGGTGGCCCTGTTCTTCGGGACCAATGACTTCGGGAGCACCATGATCGAAGAGAACGTGGTCTCGGCCACCGGGGTCTCTTACCGGATGAGCGCCGAGGAAATCATCCGACTGATCCGCGATGCTGGATTTTCACCGGCACAAAGGAATACGATATATCAGATTCTGAAAAGGTTTTAAAAAGAAATGACAAACAAACCAAAAATCAAAACCCTGATCATCGGCGGAAGCGGGGCCTACGATATCCCGGTAGAAAAATTCGGCCGGGAAAAAGAAACCGCAACCCTGCAAACACCTTACGGCGAGGCCTCTCCCATTCGTATTCTGGAGATATCCGGGACCCATGTCGGATTCCTCTCCCGCCACGGTGTAAGCGGATACCATGTCACCGCGCCTTTTGTCAATTACCGCGCCAACATTTATGCCGCCAAGGAATTGGGGGCCGAGCGCATTCTTTCATGGTCCGGGCCCGGAGCCATCCACGCCTCCATGCACCCCGGAGAGCTCATCCTCCCGGACGATCTCATCGATCTGACCCGGAACCGTGTCTCTACCTTCTTTAAAGGGAAAGGAATCGGCTTCATCCGCCAGAACCCGGTTTTCTGTCCGGAGATCCGCCTCTCCTTTCAAAAGGCATTGGGAGAACTCGGCCTTCCTTGCCATGAAAAAGGGACATACGTCTGCACTGAAGGGCCGAGACTGGAGACACCGGCTGAAATCAAATACATGAAACAGATAGGAGGAGACCTGGTGGGTATGACCCTGGTCCCGGAGCCCTTTCTCTCCCGTGAGCTTGAAATCTGTTACGCCCCGCTTTGCTATATCTCTAATTATGCTGAAGGGGTGCGCCCGCTCCCCTATGAGAAAGGGGTCCTCTTCGAGGGGACCCTCCCTCCCCGGGACAGAGAAAAATTAAAACAGGCACTGGCCCTGTTTCCGGAAATCCTCAGGAAAACCCTTAAGCATCTGGATGCGCTCAAACGCGAATGTCCGTGCACGGATGCCATGCTCCGTTACAAATTGAGCGGGGATATCAGCGAAGACTGGCACACCTGGATCGGGTAACCGTTCTGATATAGAAAGTAAAGATAAAGAATCAAAGATCAAAATGACAGATTAAAAATCAAATTTTATATTTTGATTTGTCATTTTGATTTTTTATATTTGATCTTTGATTCTTAATGCGTGCAAGAAATACTTTTTTTGGCCGAGAGACCCTGGACCGCGTCCGGCCGCCTGACTTACGGGATTCACACGCCATCACATCTCTGTATCTAAAAATCCCCATGATATTTTAGAGGGTTATGAGTGATGTTCACAAAAAATGTGAAAAGCCTGTGAAAATCTGTGTGAAGAACCGGAGGGCAAGGGCATCAGTCAAGGATAAAGAGCAGTTTGCCTATATTTTAATCACTTAAATTACTTTGAATTTCAAACAGTTACATAATTTTTACGATTTCATAAACGGGATCAGGCAAAGCAGCGGCAAGGTTCTTTTTAAATCCACAGAACCTTTAAAAAGATTCTATTAGTTCGGATTGTGTGATGATCAAGCCAGGCCGGGCCGCATTGTTCGGATAAGACCATAATCTGAAAGGCGCGGCGTTTCACTTATCCGGATATTCAGCCACACCGCCTCTCTTCAACCGCTTTCATGAAACAGGTTAACAGAAACCCCATGAATAACACCTGATATCATCACGTCTCTTATGATGTTCATTCAGTTTGGCAGGGGAAACAACTTGACACTTATATGCCATAAATATAATATAGAATAATAGATTATAACCTGTGTATCATGGAGTATTCAAATTATGTTTGAACGTTTTACTGATAAAGCAAGAAGGACCATCATCCTTGCCCGTGAAGAAGCGGAGAAACATCAGCATGAATACCTGGGCACGGAACATATCCTGCTCGGAATTCTTCGAGATGAAGAAGGACTGCATGGCAAGGTCTTGAAAAACCTCGGGATCAATCTCGATCACCTCAGGGTCGAGGTTGAAAGAAACCTGCCCAAGGGAACGGATACACTGACCTTCGGCGAAATCCCCTTCACGCCGAAAGCCCGGAAGGTCCTCGAACTGGCCGTGGAGGAGGCCCGCCTTCTCAATCACAATTACGTGGGGACCGAGCACATCCTGCTGGGTCTGGTCCGTGAAGAGGAAGGGATTGCAGGCAACATCCTCCGGAGTATGGGGGCAAGCCTGTTAGGGGCCAGACAGCAGACCATCAACCTGCTCCACCAGACCTCTATCCGGTCCAAGACCCCGAAACCCAAGAGCAATACCCCTGCCCTCGATGAATTCGGGCGGGACTTCACCGAGCTTGCCCGCAGAGGGGAACTGGATCCCGTGGTGGGGCGCAACGAAGAGATCGAACGGGTCCTGCAGATCCTGAGTCGCAGGACCAAGAATAATCCGGTCCTGATCGGGGAACCGGGCGTGGGCAAGACCGCCATTGTGGAAGGGCTGGCCCAGCGTATCGTGAACGGAGATGTTCCTCTGGGCCTGACCAACAGGAAGGTCATCGCCCTGGACCTCGGCTCCCTGGTTGCAGGAACCAAATACCGGGGCCAGTTTGAGGAGCGATTGAAAATCGTTCTCAAAGAGATCGTCTCCTCCAACAATCAGATCATCATCTTTATAGATGAACTTCATACGCTGGTCGGTGCCGGCGCAGCAGAAGGATCGCTCGACGCCTCCAACATGCTGAAACCCGCCCTGGCCCGGGGGGAAATCCAGTGTATCGGCGCGACCACCTATGATGAATACCGGAAATACATCGAAAAAGACGGCGCCCTGGAACGGAGGTTTCAGACCATTAATGTCCAGGCCCCTTCCGTGGAAGAGACCGTTCGGATCATCAAGGGGCTCAGGAGCCGGTATGAGGAGCACCACAATGCCGTGATCACGGATCAGGCCATTGAGGCGGCGGCAAGGCTTTCGGACCGCTACATCACCAACAAGTTTTTGCCGGACAAGGCAATTGATGTCATCGATGAGGCCGGGTCCCGGTCCAAGCTCCAGAAGTTCACCCTGCCTCCGGAGATCAAGGAGCTAAAGAGCAAAATCAAGGAGGTCACTGAACAGAAGAACCTGCATATCCACCTGCAGGAATTTGAGAAGGCCGCCCGCTTCCGTGACCAGGAAGACAAGTTGAAGGAAGAGTTCAGCAAGGCGCAACAGGAATGGCGGGAAGAGAGAGAGACCACCAAATCCCAGATCGATGATGAGGATATTGCCTACATCGTCTCCAAGATGACCGGTGTGCCGATCTACAAGCTCGAGGAAAAAGAGAGCGAAAAGCTCCTCCGCATGGAGGAGTCGATCCACATGCGTGTGGTCGGGCAGGATGAGGCGATCAGTGCCGTGTCCCGCGCCATACGGCGGTCACGGGCCGGTCTGAAAAACCGGAAGAAACCGATCGGATCCTTTATCTTCCTCGGCCCCACCGGCGTGGGAAAGACCGAACTGGCCCGCGTCCTGGCCGAGTTCCTCTTTGACAGCGAAGATGCCCTGATCCGGATCGACATGTCGGAATACATGGAGCGCTTCAGCGTCTCAGGACTGACCGGAGCGCCCCCCGGATACGTGGGGTATGAAGAGGGAGGCCAGTTGACTGAAAAGGTCAAGCGCAGGCCCTACTCGGTTGTGCTCCTGGACGAGATCGAAAAGGCGCACCCGGACCTGTTCAACATCCTTTTGCAGGTCCTGGACGACGGCCGATTGACCGACAACTACGGAAGGACCATTGATTTCAACAATACGGTCCTGATCATGACCTCCAATCTCGGGACACGGCAGATCGACAAGGGGGCGCCCCTCGGATTCATGAAGGAAGGGGATTCCGCTTCAGCCGAAAAGATCCGGGAAGAGGTCATGTCTGCCGTAAAAAAGACCTTCAACCCTGAATTCCTGAACCGGGTGGACGAGGTAATCGTCTTCCATGCCCTGAACAAGAACCATATCGCATCGATCATCGACATCCTGCTCCGGCAGCTGAATGACGAGATCCAGGATAAAGGGTTCAAGATCGTCCTGAGCGATGAGGCCAAGGACTTTATCATCGATAAGGGTTATCAGCCATCGTATGGCGCCCGTCCGCTCAGGCGGGCCATTCAGAAGCACATATCCGACCCGCTTTCTGATGAAATCCTCAAGGGCCATTTCAAAGGGGCCTCGATGATCCGGGTCAGCATACAGAATCAGAAGCTCGCCTTCGAAGAGGTCTCGGAAAAGGAGCTCAGCGAGGCCAAGACATAACGTCGATACGTGACCATATTTACGAACAGTGCCACCAAGAGAGGGGTCTTCCCCTCTCTTTTTTTTGTCTGCCAACTTTAACGGACTCGTAAAAAGTCCTCGTCCCCCGCATGATGAATACCGGTTTGACATCTAAGCAAAAAAAAGTATATAGTACAGACCGCAATCCTGTGGAACGTAATGAATCCTTTTCGTGATCCCATGAAACCCTTGGTCATATCCTTTGCCGCCCTGACCCTTACCTTCGTACTCTTTTTGTTCTTCCCCTCCGGCTGTGCCAGGAACCCCGTTACACACCAATATGAAGTCACGCTGATGAGTTCCAAAGAGGAGGTCAGGCTCGGTGAGGAGCAGGATAAGGCAGTCACCAAACTCTACGGCAGATATGAGAACAAGGATCTCCAGGAATACATACAATCCGTGGGCTCAAAGCTGGTGAGCGTTGCCCACAAACGCCCTTTTACATACCATTTTAATGTCATTGATTCCGGCGAGATCAATGCCTTCGCCCTACCCGGTGGGTATATCTATGTGACCCGGGGGATACTGGTGCAGTGCAATTCCGAGGCGGAACTGGCCGGTGTGGTGGGGCATGAGATTGCGCATGTCACGGCCCGGCACCATGCCCAGCAGCAGGTCCGGGCCATGGGTCTGCAGATCGGCTCCCTGATCGCCACCGTCTTTCTGGGGGAAGTGGGGTTCTATCTACAGCAGTATATAGACCTTCTTTTTGTAGGGGTTTATCAGAGTTTCGGCCGTCAGAGCGAGCTTCAGGCCGACGAGATCGGCCAGGAATATACCTTCAAGGCCGGCTGGGACCCCATGGACACCACCCAGTTCCTCAAGACCTTGAACCGGATCGAACACGGAAGGGACCGCACCGTTTTTCACGGATTCTTCGCATCCCATCCGGAGACGGTTGAACGGATCGAGAAATCGGAGATCCGTGCCCGGAATATAATTCAAGGCAGGGAGCCGGGAAAACGCGACCGCAAGGAATTCCTCCGGCTGCTGGATGGGATGCCCTATGGGAACCGTCCGGAGCTTGGAGAATTCGAAGACAATCTCTATCAGAACGCGGAATCCGGAGTTTCCGTCCGCTTTCCTGAACACTGGGAGAACTTCTCATCTGAAGGGACCGTGGTCTCGAAGAGACCGGACGAAAGTTATTTCATGCAGCTCATCACCACCAAGCCCAAGGAGAATACCTCGTTTGAATCAGACCATAGGAGCAATCCTCGGCACGGCGATCAGCGGCCCACCCCCAAACCCAAGGACGATACCTCCTTTGAATCCCTGACATCAAGAGAGGACTATTTCATCAAATTGCGGGAGATGGCGGACCGGTTCGAGTCGCAGAGCGGATGGCGCCGATCCTCGGAAGAGCAAATGGTGATTCACGATATTCCGACATTCATCGCCAATTATGAACTCCAGAGTTCTCTTGGGCGTTTCTACTCGACCACGGCGCACTTCATGATCATCAAGAAAAACCTGCTCATCCTCATGGCCTTTGCACCCGTGGACAAGAAAGATCTGGCGGATTACTACTTCAAACAGGTCTTTGACAGCGTCCGCTTAATGAGCGAACCGGATATTGATAAGCTTCAACCCAGGAAGGTCACGATCTATGAGGTCCGGGAACATGACACCTTTGAGTCAATTTCCGAGCACTTCTACGGGACCGCAGAAAAGGCCAGAGACATCGCCGAACTCAACGGCTACATCTACAATCTCTACCCTGACACCGGAGATCTGCTCAAAATCATTGTCCGGACAAAAAAAACTTAAGTTTCCCCGCTCAACTGACGATAAAACCTTAGAACATGAGAGCATATTCGCGTTCCGTTGGGGTGCTGTGTATGAAGATACTCCCTTTCCAGACTCAAAACATCCTGAGAATCTACAGGAATTCTTCCAGGAAAGGGCGATCATTCAGAAACTTTTTAACGCTTAAAAAACCAGCCTATTCAACATGTTCGGATGCAAAAGATGACGCATCGGCCGGCCGTATGAGCACATCCGAAGAAGGGCGGCGGGAACAGATCAGGAAAGAGATCATCTCGGAGATCATAAAAAAGATAAGGATCCGGTAGCGGTTCCCGAGGCATAACATCATGGCAGAAAATAAAGACAGGATCAGGCTGCTGATCATAGACGATGAGCCCTCTTCGCAGGATGTCCTCCTGCGGCTTCTTTCCAATCCTGAGAGAGAACTCGTCACCGCTCAAAATGGATTGGAGGCCAAAGAGATCCTTGAGCATGAACGCTTCGACCTGGTCCTGACCGACCTGAACATGCCCTGCATGGACGGCATGGAACTCTTACGGTTTGTCAAGGCCCGGTACCCGGAGATCATCGTAATCATCATTACGGGATATGCCTCAATTGAGAGCGCCCTTAAGGCAATCGACCAAGGCGCCTACGACTACATCACCAAGCCTTTCAAGCTGGCCGAGATGGATATCATGGTCAAAAACGCCTGTGAGAAGATCCTCCTTTTAAAGGAACGGGATGCCGTACTCAAGCAGATCGACGACTTCACCAGAAGGGTTAACAGCATGCAGAACCGGATCCAGCAGCTTGAAGAAAGGGAACAGAGCCTGTTCCTGGGGAATTTCGATCCTCATCATTACGGCCCACAGGCCCCTGTTCCGCCCGGAGAAAGACATGGTGACGGGGTCGTCAGCTATCGTGAGCTGCTGATCTCCCAGTTGAAGAGGATGAAGAAAAAAGGCAATGTCAGCGGATTCTGATCGGCCCCCTGAGGTCCGCAGGGGGAAGCATATTCCGGACCCGTGAACAAGGCCCTGCAGCAGACGTAATCTCTTTTGGGGGAAGAGGCCATGGAAGAGACCAAGACCATCCTGATCATAGACGACAGCCAGGAGAACCTTTCCGTGCTCGAACGCCTGATCACGCACCTCGGCTATCAGGCGGACCTTTGCAGGGACGGCCTTGAAGCCATCGAGCGGGCCGGCCAGCGGTCTTACGAGATGATCTTCACCGACGTGAACATGCCCAGGATGAACGGAATTGAATTCCTTCAATCCATCCGGTCCAAAGGTGACACAACGCCAGTGGTCATGATCACGGGCTTTCCAAGCATCACCCTGGCCGTGGAATCCATGAAAAAAGGGGCCTCGGATTTCATCACCAAACCCTTCCAGATGGGGCATATCGAGCATATCATCACGCGGACCCTGAGAGAGAAGTCCCTTCAGCAAAAAAACCGGTACCTGGAAGGGGAACTCAGAAATAAAAAGAAGATCGAGGAGCTGAACGAAAATTTGCAGAGTAAAATCGAGGAGCTCTCGATCATGTATTCCACAGGCGAGATGGCCTGCCATTCAGAAAACATGGAAGACCTTTTCGATAGGATGATCGAGATGGCATCGAGCATCACGAAAGGGGAGGATATCTCGATTCTCATCATAGACCGGGAGACCGATGCGCTGGTCCCCAAACGGCTGCATGGGGACGGGAACCTGATCCACCCGATCCCCCTGAGAGAGGGGGCGATCGGAAAGGCGGTACTGGAAAATCGCACCCTGATGATTCCTGCCGGAAAGTTGAGCCCTATCTCCGCCGCTGGCAAAACCAACAGTAACTTTCTGGCCCTTCCCATGGCCATAAAGGATGAGGTCTTCGGATCCCTGAACATATCCAAGGCGTCGCCATTCTCGGCCAAGGAACTTCACCTGCTGAACAACATGCTCTCCAAGTTTACCATGGCCATTGAGAACCACGCTTTGTACGAAAGCATCTACGAGAACCTGACCGATACGCTCAGGTCCCTGGTCATGGCCGTAGAGGCCAAGGACCTCTATACCAAAGACCATTCGCAGCGGGTAACCGATCTCGCCATCCTGATTGCAAACGAGATGGGCCGTTCCAGGGCCGAGATGGAAACCCTCCGATTCTCGGGCTTCATCCATGACATAGGAAAGATCGGCATCCAGGACACCATACTCCTGAAGCCGGGGAGTTTGACGGATACTGAGTGGGAAAGCATCCGGACCCACCCGGTGATCGGAGAAAACATCGTCAAACCGCTGAAATTCCTCCATGAGGAACGGCTCATCATCAGGCACCATCATGAACGGTTTGATGGAACGGGTTACCCGGACGGGATCAAAGGTGAAGAGATCCCCCTGCTGGCCAGGATTCTGGCCGTGGCTGACACCTATGATGCCATGACCTCGTCCCGCCCTTACCGGACGGCCAAAGGGCATGACTTTGCCGTGGAAGAGATCATCCGGAGCCGCAACACGCAGCTCGACCCCCTTGCAGCCGATGCCTTTCTCGCCTGTGTCCGATCGTACGGCATGCAGAAAGCGGCTGACAGGATCCCGTGGCATAAAATCAGCGCTGTGGTGCAGAGTATCTTTTAACAATAACTCCGATGTAAGCCCCTGATCCATCTGCCATATTTGCCTATTCCGAGTTTAAGCTGAACCGCGTAAAAAACTGGAAATCAAAGGTTTTATTGCGCACCTGAAGCATCAAACATCAAAGATAAAAAATCAAAATGACAAATCAAAATACAAAATTTGATTTTTACTCTGTCATATTGATTTTTGATTTTTGATTTTTAATTTCTATTATTCTTTAAACGGCCCTGATTTTGTGCTACACTTTTTCCATCCATCCGGGGAAAATCTATGATGCAGGCATACGAGAAAGAGCGGCCGGACCTGGCCCCCTACGCGGCCAGGAGCGAGACATCAAGGGGCCGGCGTTTTTCAGAGAATTTCAAGGATTCCCGCACAGACTTCCAGCGGGACCGGGACCGGATCATCCATTGCGCGGCCTTCCGCAGGCTGGAGTACAAGACCCAGGTCTTTGTAAACCATGAAGGAGATTATTACAGAACGCGTCTGACCCATACCCTTGAAGTGGCCCAGATCGCCCGCGGCACGGCACGGGCCATGGGCTTAAACGAGGAACTCGCAGAGGCCATCGCCCTAGCCCATGACCTGGGGCACACCCCATTCGGCCATTCCGGCGAGGACCTGCTGGATGAGCTGATGAAAGACCACGGCGGTTTTGAACACAACCGCCAGAGCCTCCGAATCGTGGAAGAACTGGAGGAGCGCTACCCCAATTTCTCCGGCCTGAACCTCACCTTCGAAACCCGGGAAGGAATCATCAAGCATTCCTCGTTCCATGACCGGCCGGACATCACGGAGATGAAGGACTACCTTCCGGGCGTTGTCCCCACCCTGGAGGCGCAGATCATCAACCTGGCCGACGAGATCGCCTACAATAACCATGACATCGACGACGGCCTCACATCGGGCCTGCTCGACCTGATCGAACTCAGGGAAGCTGCCCCTCTTGTGGACCGTACATTCCGGCAGATCGAGACCCTATACCCGGGCATTGATGAGACCCGCAAGAAATATCAGGCCATCAGTTTTCTCATCGGCTATCTCATCAATGACCTGGTCCTGCACTCCACGTCCATGCTCAGGGAGCATGACATCCGATCCCTCAACGATCTGCGTGAAAAAAACATCCCTGCGGTCTGCTTCAGCCCGGAGACCCGGCAGGAGAACAGCCGGCTCAAGGAGTTCCTCTCACAGAACCTTTACACGCACTACCGGGTTGAGCGGATGCGGATCAAGGGGAAGATGGTCCTCTCCGCCCTGTTCAAGACCTACCATGAGAATCCCACGCTTCTGCCCCAGAAACACCAGCGCATGTTCGAACATGCAGGCAAGGAGCGGGTCATCTGCGACTACATCGCCGGCATGACCGACCGCTACGCCCTGGATGAATACAAGAAGCTCTTTGAACCTTTTGAACGGACCTGAACAAAGAGACCTCATGTGCAATGTAGAGATCCTCACCGGCCCGCCGGGCTCAGGAAAAACGCAGACCATTCTCAATGAAATTCTTCCGGCCGTCACGGAGAACCGCTGCCACATGGTCATGGTCCTGGTCTCCTCCAACCTCAAGGCCGAAGCCATCCGCGAGGCCATCCTTGCCCAAAAGGGCGTCAACGGGTTCATCGGACTCAGGATACTGACCTTTCTCGACCTCTGCATGGAGATCTTCCAGGAATCTCCCTTCCCCGGCAGGGTGAACACCCCCCTTGCCCGCAAGTGGATGGTCCAGGCGATCCTCGCTGAAATGCCGCTGCAGCACCTTGTCGAAGTCAGGGAAACCCGGGGGCTTATGGATCTGGTTGTCGACCTCATCCGCACACTCAAGGATGGAGGCGTCTCTTCAGAGGAGTTCCTGAAAAAATCTCTTTCCGCCCAGGCCTCGCCCAGGATCATCGAGGCGGCAAGAATCTATCACGAGTACGAAACCCGGCGCAGGACCCGGGGCCTGCTGGACCGTGAGGATCTCTTCCCGCTCGCAGCGGGAATCCTCGAACAGAACCCCGGGTCCATGACCCGTCTGCAAAAAATCTTCGTCACAGGATTCTATGACTTTACGCCCATTCAGCTTCGTCTTCTTGCCGCACTCTCCGGGCTCCGGAACATAGAAGGGATCTTCATCACCCTGCCACATGTCCATGGTACCGGACCGGGCTCTACGTTCACCCGGCGGACCCTGGACCGGCTGGACAGCGTCTGGCCGCACGCAATAATCAAGCCTCTCTCCGCTGATGAAAAAGATCCGGTCGATCCCCTCCATCATCTAAGAAAGCATTTTCTCAACAGTGAAGAGATCGCGCCACGGATCCAGTGCAAGGGGTCCATCCGGATACTCAACTCGCCCGGAGCCTACCGGGAGGTGGAAGAGATCGCGAGAAAGATCCGCAGGCTCCAATATGGACAGGGACTTTCCTTCAAGGATTTCGCCGTAGTCTTCCGAAGCCTCGGCGACTACCAGGACAAGGTCACGGAGGTCTTTCGCTCCCACGGCATCCCCATACGCATGGGGAGCGGCCTTCCCCTGAGAAGCAACCCCCTGGTCCGGACCGTCATGGGAATCCTGGAAATCCCATTGGGGGGATACCGGAGGGAAGCCGTGGTCCGGCTGATCCGATCAGACTATATCCGGTTCGAGCCTCTGCTCAAGGAGAATCTTCCTCCGGAACGTTTCGACATCCTTTCGAGAGAGGCCATGGTCCACGGGGGCAAAGAGGAATGGGAGAGCCGCTTTGCCTCCAGGATACAGTACCTGGACCTGAACCTGAAACTGCTTCAGCAGGGAAGCCTGGAGAGTGAAGAACTGGAGAAAAGAGAAGAACGCATAAAGCAGGGTACAAAAAATATCGGGGACTACCAGGCCTGCGCCAGAATCATTCGGGCCCTGTTCAAGACCATCGAGGCCCTGCCGGGCAAGGCCGCTCCGGGGAGGTTCGCGGAGGCCATTGAAGAGATGGTCCGGTCTTTCCGGATGGAGGAACAGATATCCGCCTGCCCGGAGCTCCGTCTGGTCCGCCGGGACCAGCGCGGGCTGGATGCCCTCAGGGAGCTTCTCGCCCAGATGGTCCGCGAGTATGAAGCCTCACACAGCGGGATGAATATCCCGCTCTCCGAGTTTGTGCGCATCCTGAACCATACCCTCTCCGAGGCCCAGTACATCCCCGACCCGCCGGCCGAAGATGCCGTGCTGGTCACGGACGCACCCGGCATGCGCGGGCTCAGAAGGCCCGTGGTCTTTATCGGCGGGCTCGTGGAAGAAGTCTTCCCCCGGGCCCACCCCCCGGACCCGCTCTTCAGGGAAAAAGACCGGATCATTCTGAACAAAACCCTTGGCCCGGACCGGTGGATTACCCTCGCCTCACACCGGCGTGAAGAGGAAGAGGTCCTCTTTCTCCTCTGCGCCGCCTCAGCGGCCCGGACCCTGTATCTCACCTATCCCCGTACCGATGCCGAGGGGAGGGAGCTTCTCTCTTCCCGTTTCATGGACCGCGTATGGAGCTTGTTCGAAGAGGGCGCAATCGAAAAGAAAGAGGTATCCATCAATGACCCTCTTCCGGATCCGGAGGATATCTTCAGGGACAAGGAGCTTCTGGAATACACCTTCCTGAACCTCAGCCGCCCTGCATCCGTAAACCCGGAAGCCCCTTCCCTTTTCAACCTCCTGGCGAGGACACGGCCGCATAAACTCTGGCCCCTGCTGCACGGGCTCCGGGTCACAGAAGACCGCAACAGCGGAGACGGGCCCTACTCAGGCCTTCTCGGGGCCGCGGCCGCGGCGCTCCTCCGGGAGCAGGAGGCCCCGTTCTCGGTCACAGCGCTCGAGCGCTACGGGGCATGCCCGTTTACCTACTTCTGCGAACGGGAGCTCAAGGTCCAGCCCGTGGAAGAGGTGGAAGACGAGGTCGAGGCCAGGGACCTGGGGAGCCTCTATCACCGGATCCTTCAGCGTTTCTATGCCGCGCATCTCCGGGAGACCGGCACGGGCATAAACGCAGACAACCTGGAACAGGCAAGAAAGAACATGCACCGGACAGCCGAAGAGGAACTCAACAGGGCAGAGGCCAGGGGGATCCCGGGGCACAGAAAGATATGGGAGGTGCGAAAAGAGGAAGTCCACCGGACCCTTGACCGGTTCATCGACCAGGAGGTCGAGGAACACCGGGAAACCGGAGACGTGCCGTCGCACTTCGAGGCCTGCTTCGGTATGAAACCCTTCCAGCTGAACGATCCCATCTCCAGCACCGAGCCGCTTACCATGGATTCGGAGACCGGAAAGATCCGGATCCTGGGCAAGGTGGACCGGATCGACCTCAGCACGTCCGGTGACAAGCCGTTCTTCTCCATCGTGGACTACAAGTCCGGAAAGAGCGCCCCGGGCGCAGCACAGATCATGAAAGGTGAAAGCCTTCAGCTCCCGGTCTATGCCGCATGGGCCGGCACGATCTTCTCCAATCAACGGGAATTGAAGAACGGCTCTTTTTATCTTCTTCGTTCAGGAGAAAAAAAGACACAGATCCAGAACGACGAGAACTTCAAAGAACTCATGGAAGCCTCCATGCGGTATATCCGGGAATATGTGGAGGCGATCCGGCAGGGAAAGTTCCCCGTAACGCAAAAAAAGTGCCCGGACTATTGTGAGTTAAGCCCGGTATGCAGAATCCGGGAAGGTTAGATCCTCGCAAGTCCCCTCTCCCCTTCGGGGAGGGCAAGGGTGGGGGGGAAAGCAGGTGACCCATGAAACGGAAAAATATAAATAAATGCCAGTCACTCCGAAAGAATCAAACAGATGCGGAAAAGAAAATCTGGACAATATTACGAAATCGTCAGATGGATGGAGTAAAATTCAGGCGGCAGTATCCAATTGGCGAATACATACTGGACTTCTATCCCGCTGAATACAAACTTGGGATCGAGGCAGATGGAGGGCAGCACTTTGAAGATGATGGGAGACAGCAAGATATATTCAGAACACAAGTGTTGTCCAAAGCAGGAGTAGAAATATTAAGGTTCAATAATCTGGAAATATTGAACAATATCGAAGGGGTTTATGAAACCATCAAGAAACGTATCGATGAAAAAAATGGGGTGGACCCTCAGATCCCTTCTCCCCAAAGGGGAGAAGGAACATAGAAAAGATTATCACCACAAGTCCCCTCTCCCCTCCGGGGAGGGCAAGGGTGAGGGGTTGACAGGAAAGAGAGCCACCCTCATCCTAACCTTCTCCCCAAAGGGGAGAAGGGACATAGAAAAATTAGAACCTCGCAAGTCCCCTCTCCCCAAAGGGGAGAAGGGACATAGAGAAGATTAAAAACTTTCGGGTTCCTTCTCCCCAAAGGGAGAAGGAACATAAGGAATAAACAACCTTGGACACAACACAAGCCGATCATCAGGATATCCAGCTGACTGAAAACCAGAAGCGGGCCATCACCACCCTGGGACGCAACATCTGCGTCTCGGCCGGGGCCGGTTCCGGGAAGACCACGGTCCTGGTGGACCGGTACCTCTACCTGCTCGAACACGGAGGCATGGAGGTCAACGGGATCGCCGCCATCACCTTTACTGAAAAAGCCGCCAACCAGATGAAGGAAAAGATCCGCAGCAAGATCCAGAAAAAGATAGCGCTGGCTGAAGATCCTGTGGAAAAGGAGATCTGGTCGCTGAGATTCCGGGACGCGGGTTCAGCCTGGATCCACACCATTCACGGCCTCTGCGCCCGCCTGCTCAAAGAGAATGCCATCGAGGCCGGCATCGATCCCAGCTTCATGACCCTGAACCAGACCGAGACCATCATCCTCCTTCACAGGACCGTCCGGGATTTTATCAATGACCGCCTGAACCATGAGGCCGAAACCATGGTCCGGCTCCTCACTGCGTACGGGCTGCGCCGCACACGGGAGACCCTGGTCCGGATGCTGGAACATCGGGATATCGTCTCCGCCTGGTCCGATAAGTACCGCGGGCTCTCGGATGAGGAGATCCTGGAACCCCTGCGATCAGATGCCCGGGCCAGGCTGCAATCCATGTCCAGGGACCTTGAAGCAATCTCCTGCCCGGACCAGGAAGACCTGATTGAAAAGACCCGGCAGAATGCCATCACCCTCCTTTGTTCAAGGGAACTCTCTGCAGACGCATTAACCGCTCTCTCCTCCATAACCCTGAAAGGCGGAAGCAAAAAGAAATGGGGAGAAGAGGAGCTGAAACATGCGAAGGCCCTTCTCTCGGAACTTAAGGAGCTATCGGCAGGCCTTGTCCTGCTCTACGATGAGGATAAGGTCCGGCAGGACCTCGCCCTGCTCCGCGCCCTCATCTCCGAGTTCGATCTTTTGAACGAGCGGTACCGTGCGGAAAAGACCGGACGGGGGGCCGTAGACTTCGACGACCTCCTGATCCTGGCGCTGGGCCTGCTCAAACAGAACCCGGAGGTGCGAAACATTTACCGGAGGGAGCTTTTGACACTTCTCATCGACGAGCTTCAGGATACGGACCGTCTGCAGATGGAGATCGTCCGGCAGATCGCAGGGGACGAACCCGGTCGCATCTTCGCCGTGGGAGACGCTAAACAGTCCATCTACGGATTCCGGGGAGCGGACGTCTCCGTGTTCCAGGCGTTCCAGCAGCAGATCCGGGCGAATGACCCTGAAGGGGTCATCCCCCTGAACAGGAATTTTCGGAGCCAGGAAGAGATCCTCCATTTCCTCAATCACCTCTTCTCCAGGATCTTCCCATCCCGGCCTGAATCAGATGAGGATATCCTCTTCGAAAAGCTCGAGCCTCACCTCGGGAGTATCGAGGGGGGCCACTTCGTGGAATGCTTTTTCTCCGGGTCCAGTGACGGGGAAAAGATCTCCATGGAGGAGACCCGCCGGCAGGAGTCCGCATGGATCGCCTCCCGCATCCGGGAGATGGTCGAAAACAAAGAAGAGAGGATCTATCTCTCCCCGGGCCAAAAACGGGCCGTGCAGTTCGGTGATATCGCGATCCTCTTCCGGGCCACGACCGGGCTCAAGATCTATGAAGGGGCCCTCCGGCAGCTCGGCATCCCCTTCACGGTCATAGGCGGGGCCGGATTCTTCGAAAAGCAGGAGGTCATCGACGTCCTGAATCTCTTAAGGGTCCTCCTCTATCCCGAGGACCAGGCGGCCCTGGCCGGGTTCCTTCGCAGTCCCTGCGCTGGCATCAGGGACGAGACCCTGTTTTTCATGACACGGGAGCAGTCCCTGTCCCAGGGATTGAGCGGGGCCGAATCGGTTGAGAAGATAGACGAGTCCGAAAGGAGGATACTGGTCCGGGCCAGGGAGATGATCGGAAAACTGAGATCTGTGCGGGACAGGATCCGGATCCCCGAGCTAATCGGACGGTTCCTCGATATGTCCGGATACCCGGCCATGATCCTGACCGACCCGGTGCATGGGAAACAGCGCTATGCCAACCTCAAAAAACTCATGGATTTCGCCCGGGAGTTCTCGGCCAAACCGTTCTTCGACCTCTCGGACTTCGTCGGCCATATCGAAGAGCTCATGGAGAAAAAGACGCGTGAGGCCGAATCCCAGGTAGACGAGGAGACGCAGGATACGGTGCGCATCCTCACCGTGCACAGGGCCAAGGGGCTGGAGTTCCCCGTGGTCTTCCTGCCGGATCTTGCGGCCAGGGACGGGGCCAGGTCCGGGCCGATCCAGGTCCACCGGGACATCGGCATCGGGATACAGACGCCGGACGACAGGGGAAGTTTCAGGAATTCCTACACCAGCAAGCGGATCATTGATGAATGCAGGACCAATGATGTCAATGAAGAAAAGCGGCTCTTCTATGTCGCTGCCACAAGGGCCAAAGACTTCCTGGTCCTCTCCGGACAGCTAAGCTTCCCCAAAAAAGCCAAACCCGACTCGGCCGTACCCATGGACTGGCTCAAGCAGGCCTTCGGCATCACCGAAGAGAATTATCCCCAGGACATCGCGTATGGAGACCGGAAGATCCGCGTGTTCACTGAAGTTAAATCTCCGGACCAGCGCATCGTTGAAGAGCCCACCTGGATGGAAACATACCCGGGAATCCTGCAGGGAGAGCCGGCCCCGGTCCAGGAGCATGACGCTGCCCTGGCCATGCTCGACCGGGCGGTCCGGGCCCCGGTGCCGCCGCGGCCCTGCCGCTTCACGGTCTCGCAACTCCTGGCTTTCGGGAAATGTCCCAGGGGATATGAGCTTTCATGTCTCTGCGGGATCACGGAACCATCTCTCCCGGATCAGGACCTACCGCCTACCGGAGGGAAAAGCCTCGGGACCCTTGTCCACCGGATCCTTCAGCGCTGGGACATGGACACATCCTCGCTCACGGCGATTGTGGACCGGGAGCTTCACCGCATTGATCTTCCGGCCGGGGACAAGAAAGAAGCCCGGGTGCAATCCCTTGATCTCCTGAGGCGATTCTCTGCTGCAAAAACCGCTGAGGATATCCGGAAATCCTCCGAGGTCTTCACCGAAGTACCCTTCGTGTTTAAGCTCGGCCCCTGCCAGGTCCAGGGGGTGATCGACAAACTCTTCCGTGATAGAGCGGGACATCTGACCCTCATCGATTACAAGACCGACCGGGTTGTCGAATCTGAAACCGCATCCAAGGCCGGGGAATACCGCTTCCAGCTCGCGGCCTATGCCCTGGCCGCGCATCGTCTCTTCAATGAACCGATCGAAACCGCCATCGTCTTTCTTCACCCCGGCGTCACCTTTCCCATGCAGACCGATCCGGATGCGATTGAACAAGAGATCCTCTCCATGGTCCGAGAAATCCAGAGCCTCACCTCCCCTTTCCCGATGTGCCCGGACCGGGACCTCTGCCTCACCTGCGGCTACAGCAGGACCTTTTGCCCCTGATACCCGGGTTCATCTTATCCCCCAAGCGGACATCCTCAAGGCAGGCAACGTCAAGAGTTTTATGTCACGAGTATTCGTCTTGAGTATCCGGGGATGAACGGTGAAGATCACTTCTCCCCTACGAGGCTGTGTCGTAATCTTAATCCTGATCTCTTCCTTATGTCCCTTCTCCCCTGCGGGGAGAAGGTCAGGATGATGGGTATCCATGGATGAGTTTATCGCGCATTCCCGCCATCTTCTTCCACGGAATTTCTGGATGTTGATTTCGGAATGAAGCGGGTATGTTTTTTGCCGCCTCACCTATAATCTCAATGCTCCGTATGACTGCATTCACTGTCTTCTTGTCTTTATGGAATGTCTCAAATGTCATGCCCTGCACGAATTCGTCCATGTCGGTAATGGAATCGAGAATATCCTGAAGGTAGTCACCATACTCCCTTTTTGTCATACTGGGATCATCTCTTTCAGGATATTCTTGCCAATCTTAGGCTTCAATGCCTTTTTCGATACAAGATCCACTCTGACTCCAAGCAAATCGGTCAGGTATTCCTCGAGATCCAGGAAGGCAAAAAAACCTACGGGTTGAGAAAACTCAACAAGGATATCCAAATCGCTCTTATCTTTGGATTCCCCTCTGACGTAAGATCCGAAGATACAGATTTCTTTTACTTTGAATCGCCTTTGAATCGTGGATTTGTTTTTTTCGAGAGTCTTTTTGATTTCTTCAACTTTCTTCACTCTTAATCCCTCATCATGGTGTCTGCTGATTTCCACCTATTATCTCTATTATTTACCAGATATTGAGAGATCAAGTCAATATAATTCCGGAGGATGGAAGGATGTAGGGATAGAGGACCGACAAAGAACCCTCATGGGGTCATGCGCTCTTGACTCACATTTGTACTGCTACCACATGCATTTCAATAAAAAACCGCATTTCGTTTCAAAACATCATTGCAAAACGCTGGAAAGCATGACCACACCGTTCTCTGTGAAGGCGTACGGTAAGTATCTTCTGCCGCCTCTTCCAATGTTTGAGGTTCCAAAATGGAACCTCAAAGACGCTGTTTCTTCAGCAGTCAATTGCACACCCTTGGGGTCACACCCTTGGGGTTACCCAGGAACAGGCCATTTATTTGATCCATACGGTCTGGATGTTTACGAATTCCTTGATGCCGTAGTGGGACAGTTCTCGGCCGTAGCCTGAGGCCTTGATCCCTCCGAAAGGGAGTCTGGGGTCGCTTGCCACCATGCCGTTCACAAAGACCGCCCCGGCCTCTATGCGATGCGCGAGCGCCTCGCCTCTTTGTTGATCACGTGTCCAGAGGGATGCGCCCAGTCCGAATGATGTGCGGTTGGCGAGATCAATGGCCTCATCTTCGTCTTTGGCCCGGACTACCGCGGCCACGGGCCCGAAGAGCTCTTGATCAAAGGCGGGCATGCCCGGCCTCACGTCTTCAAGAATCGTGGGGGGATAGAAATAACCCGGGCGGTCCAGGGGCTTCCCGCCGGTGATGAGGCGGGCCCCCATGCCAATGGATTTTTCAACCTGGGAGTGAAGCTCCCGCATCAGATCCTCACGCGCCTGGGGCCCCACCTGGGTCTTCTCGTTTAGGGGATCGCCCACAATCAGGGACTCCATGCTCTTCCGGAAGAGCCCAAGGAATTCATCCGCGGCTGCGTCCGCCACGATGAACCGTTTGGCGGCGATGCAGCTCTGGCCGGAATTGATGGTGCGGGCCTGGGCCGCTACAGCAACACAATTTGCAAGATCCGCATCCGGGAGCACAATGAATGGATCACTCCCGCCGAGTTCCAGCACGGTCTTTTTCAAGGCCCTGCCCGCCTTTTCAGCCACGCTACGCCCTGCGGCTTCGCTCCCAGTCAGGGTCACGGCCCTGACTAGGGGGTGCCCGATCACAGGGCCCACCCCGGATGATCCGATGAGGATGGTACGAAAGACATTTTCCGGGAAGCCCGCGTCCCTGAAGACCTCTTCGATGGCGAGCGCGCATTCCGGCACATTGGAGGCATGCTTGAGGACACCGGTGTTGCCGGCCATCAATGCCGGGGCCGCGAACCGGAAGACCTGCCAGAACGGAAAGTTCCAGGGCATGACGGCCAGGATGGTACCCAGCGGCGGAAAGCGGACATAGCTCTTCCCTGCACCGGATTCGATGATTTCATCCTTTAAAAAACCGGCGGCATGTTCTGCATAGTACTCGCAGGCCAGGGCGCACTTCTCGATCTCGGCCCTCCCCTGCGTGACAGGCTTCCCCATCTCCAGGGCCATGGTCTTTGCATATCCAGCCTGACGGGATCGCAATAGACCGGCGGCCTTTTTCATGAGGCCCGCCCTCTGCTCGAAAGAAACCTCCCGCCAGATCAGGAAGGCCTTGTGCACGTCTTCAAGGGTGGCGCGGACCTTGCCGTCGGTCCATTCTTCAAAGACCTTGAGAACGTCTCCGGTTGCAGGGTTGATGGATTTCAAACTCATAACAAATCCTCTCTTTCGTGTTTAAGTTGAACCACACAGAGATTGGAAATTAAAATATTTCTTGCACATCTTAAGAATCAAGGGTCAAATATAAAAAATCAAAATGACAAATCAAAATATAAAAATTGAAAAATATAAATTTGATTTTTACACTGTCATTTTGATTTTTGATTCTTCATCTTTAATTTCTACGGCCGTTTAACTTTCTTACGAAAGATCCAATAATCTCGTCTCCTTTGGTTTAAATATCCGTTGTAAATACTATGCCATATTTTCATGCTTTCGCAAGTGATTTTTCATTTGAGCTATGGCTGGAGAAGCACTGTATGAAAATGCTCTAATAACATCTTGTTATTTCAGGAGCAATAATAATACCCCCTCATCCTAACCTTCTCCCCCATGGGGAGAAGGGACATAGAAAAAATTAGGCCATAGCAGCTACCCTCTCCCCATGAATGGGGAGAGGGCAAGGGTGAGGGGTTGACCGGAAGGAGCCCCCTCATCCTAACCTTCTCCCCTCAGGGGAGAAGGGACAATTGAACTTCCTCTTTCCATGAGGATAGGACAAAGGCCTGCCCTCGAATTTATCAATCGGGGGTGAGGGGGGAAATGAGCATAATTCGTTTATTGACTCTGCACCTTGAAAGTTTTATGATTCCTCCATGGATAACAAAACCGGAATGGACAAGCTTCTCTCGATCATGGAACACCTCCGCTCGGACAAGGGCTGCCCCTGGGACAGGAAGCAGACCATGGAGTCACTCAAACCTTTTTTGATCGAGGAAACCTACGAGGTGCTGGAGGCCATCGAAAGCGGGGACAAGGGGCGGGTCTCTGAGGAGCTGGGGGACCTGCTTTTGCAGATCGTTTTCCTCTCCCAGATCGGGAAGGAGGACCAGGCCTTTTCCTTTGAGGATGTGGTCCGGGGGATCAACGAAAAGCTTTTGAGGAGGCACCCTCACGTGTTCGGGGATGAGAAGGCGGAGAATGCCGAAGAGGTGCTCCACCGATGGGAGCAGATCAAGCGGGAGGAGAGGAAAGGCAAGGAGCGTCGGTCTATCCTCGAGGGGATTCCGCAGGCCCTTCCGGCCCTGGTCAGGGCGGGCCGTCTGCAGGACCGGGCCGCCCGCGTGGGATTTGACTGGGAAGAAACCTCCGAGGTCCTCAAGAAGGTGGAGGAGGAATTTCAGGAGTTGAAACATGCCTTGGATGGAAACGATCCCGTTGAAATGGAACACGAACTCGGGGACATCCTGTTCGCCCTGGTGAACCTCTCCCGGTTCATCCGTGTAAGTTCGGAAGACGCCCTGAAGAAATCCACACAGCGTTTCATATCCCGGTTCCAGCATATCGAAGAGTACGCCGTCCGGAACGGGCTTAAACTCCATACGCTCTCTCTTGAAGATATGGACCGTCTCTGGGAGGAAGCCAAGCGCCTGGAAAAGGGGTAGGCCGGACTCTCCCCCCTGCGGGGGAGAGGAGACTTCTCGATCTAAGTGGTCCTGTTCATAAATATGGTAACGTACCGAGATGGTCGTAGGGCGGTCTCATCAAGGCGCGCGACTGAGGCGTACCCCTCTGGTACACCGCAAGGAGCACAACGCAGAGGAGAACGCCCTACGGCACTCGAATACGACCGTATTTATGAACAGTACCACTAAGTCTTCGCCCACAAATGAGGGAGAAGAGACTCAATGCCAGACTGCTCGCTCAACCCTGTGGGGGATGCCTCCCGGGATGCCCCTGCTTTTTCGTTGCCTGTTATTACCCACACGATCCTGTTGAGAACGCTATTTTTTTTTCTTTTCCGCCGACATAGTAATAAAGCGCTTGAGTGCGTTCTTTTCCGGCTGCCGGATCTGGGTGATGCTGACGCCGATCTCGTATGTTTTATTCTTTTTCACTTCTTCCACCCGTCTGACCTTGGCCTTGCAGTTTATGGGCCTCTTTCGTCCGGGAAGATTCAGGGAGAGATGGAGAATGGATCCCACAGGGATGGCCTTGTGAAAATGGAACAGGATGCCCCCTACGCTGATGTTCAGGGCCTCAAACACATCACCGGTATCCGAAACCACGGCGAGCCGGCCCGAAAGGGAGATCCTGATCCGATCGAAGTCCCGCCTCTCGTCGACGTACAGGGCGATCTGGTTCTTGCCCCTGGCCTTGGCGCGGTAGAGGGCCTGGTCGGCCTTCTTGATCAGATCTGACCCGATTGTTGCATCCACATTCAAGGTGGCGATCCCTCCGCTCACGGTAAATCTCTTGAGCGGCTGCTTCTCACCTTTCAGGAATGCGTTCCTTTCGACCTTCTCCCGGATCCGGTCGGAAATAACCAGGCCCCCTTCCTTGTTGGTCTCCGGAAGAATCAGGGCAAACTCCTCCCCTCCGTACCTGGCCACAACGTCCACGTTCCGTACGCTTGACTGAATGATCCTGGCAAGCTTTTTCAGAGCCTTGTTTCCGGCAAGATGGCCGTTGTTATCATTGTAATGTTTGAAATCATCCGCATCAAAGATCACCAGGGTCAGGGGGGAATGATATCGGCTCGCCCTCACGATCTCCTGGTCCAGGCTCTTGATAAAGTAGCGGTAATTGTAGAGCTGGGTCAGCTCGTCGATCAGTGTCTCCTGCTGCGTCTTCTGGAAGATCTTGATCTCGATGATTTTCGGATTCCTGATCCTCCGGTTGATGGCTATAAAATAATCGAGCATGGCCACCCGGAAATCAATATCCCGTTTTACGTCACGGCTCATTCCTTCCCAGTGCCGGAGAATCTCTTTCCAGTGTTTTTTTGCCGCTGCTTTTTCAAAATCGAGGTGGGCTGTGGTGAAGAGCATTGAGGGATATAGCTCATCTCCCATGCGTTCGGCAAGGTGATTCACCTTCCGGCTGAATTTCTCTCTGTCTTTGGAATCATGAAGCAGGAGCCTGCTGATCTCGGATTGCATCTGCACCTCTCGGGCCTCAACCATATCGGGACTCCTTTTCTGATTAATGAAATGAAGGTTATACGACTCCTGCCTTTAGCAAATCATGCAGATGGACGACGCCTATGGGTTTCTTTGAATCGTTCAGGATGACCAGAGAGGTAATGGAGCAGCTCTCCATGATCTGGACGGCCTTAGCGGCCAATGCATCCCCCTCGATGGTCTTGGGGTTCCTGGTCATCACGTCTTCAGCCTTTTTCGAAAGAGGATCATTCCTGAAACCGATCTCTTTCTCCAGGAATCTCCTGAGGTCCCCGTCGGTGATGATCCCCTTGAATTTCCCCTTGCCGTCAATGACGGTGGTCATCCCGAGCTTCTTCGAGGTGATCTCATAGATGGCGTCCTTCATCGGGTCAGAGCCCCTGACCTGGGGCACTTCATTCCCCACGTGCATCACATCCGAGACCTTGATCAGGAGTTTCTTCCCCAGAGTCCCGCCGGGGTGGAACAGGGCAAAGTCTTCGGCCTTGAACCCCCTCTTATTCAGCAGGGCCACGGCCAGGGCATCGCCCATGGCCAGGGCAGCGGTGGTGCTGGCCGTAGGGGCGAGACCCAAAGGACAGGCTTCTTTCTTTACCCCCACATCGAGTACGATATCGCTCCGTTTCGCAAGGGTAGAGCCGAGATCCCCGGTCATGGCGATCAGAATATTTCCCTGGCGCTTGATCAGGGGCAGGATCACAGACAACTCTTCGGTCTCACCGCTGTTGGAAAGTGCCAGGGCCAGATCACCTTTGACGATCATCCCCAGGTCTCCGTGTATCCCCTCGGCCGGATGGAAAAACAAGGCCGGGGTCCCGGTACTGGAGAAAGTGGAGGCGATCTTTCTGGCGATGATGCCGGATTTTCCCATCCCGGTCACGACCACCCGGCCCTTGCAGTCGTATATGGCTTCAACCGCCTGTCCGAAGCTCTCATTCATCCGGTCCATCATGGAGAGAATGGCCTCGGCCTCGATCTTCAGGGTCTCTTTGGCGGTTGCGATCACGAGATTTTCTTTGGTCTTCATAGGCTCTCTCATCCGAAGTTTTCTCCCCCTCACCCTAACCCCCACACAAGGGGAAAGGGGATATGGTGGTAGTATCTCTCTTTATTTCCCCTCCCGCAAGGGGAGAGGTTGTATCCCTCTTTGCTTCCTCTCCCGCAAGGGGAGAGATGGCATCCCTTCTTACTTCCTCTCCCCCGCGGGGAGAGGAGAGAGGTGATGGGTTAATGCTCCTTGTTTATCCTCACGACGGCATCAATCTCCATGACCTGGGACAAAAGATCCGGAAGGTCTTTCAGCGCCAGCATATTAGGGCCGTCAGACAACGCCTCATCGGGACTGGGGTGGACCTCCAGGAAGATCCCGTCCACTCCGGCGGCAACGGCCGCACGCGTAAGATATGGAACAAACTCCCGCTGTCCGCCCGAAGAGGTCCCCTGTCCCCCGGGAAGCTGCACACTGTGCGTACCGTCGAAGACCACCGGAACGCCGAAACCGCGCATGATCGGAAGCGCTCGCATGTCCGCCACAAGGTTGTTATATCCGAAGCTGGCCCCCCGCTCTGTGATCAAAACATTCTGGTTCCCCGCATGCCGGATCTTCTCCACCACATTCTTCATGTCCCAGGGCGCCATGAACTGACCCTTCTTCACATTGACCGGACGACCGGCCCTGGCCACCTGCATGATGAAATCGCTCTGTCTGCAAAGGAACGCCGGGATCTGGAGCACGTCCAGTACCTCCGCTGCCGGTCCGATCTCCTCCTGTGTGTGGACATCCGAAATCAGAGGAAGGGAAAATTCCTCTCGGACCCACTGCAGAATCCTGAGCCCGGCTTGCAGGCCAGGCCCGCGGAAAGACGAGTGCGAGGACCGGTTGGCCTTGTCATAGGAGGACTTGAAGATCAGGGGGATCCCGGCATCAAGGGCGATCTTCTTCAGGGCCTCGGCCGTGTTCATGACCATGGCTTCGCTCTCGATCACGCAGGGCCCCGCGATCAGGACCAGGGGGGCACCGCCCCCGATGGTAACCGGACCGATCTTTACTTTGTGTGTCATGTCAGTACCTACAGGTTCTCTTGCCACTCACTTGGCTGAACGGATCGAGGGTTACGGGGTTCCAAAGCTCAAGGATTTCAGGATTTCAAAGCTTATAGGCTCAAGAAAAACCCTTGAACCTTTCAACTCTTCAACCTTTCAACCTTCTACTCTTGCTCCCTCGTCCCCTTGCCCCTATTGGTGGGCGAAGACTTACATCGAGAAGTCTCCTCTCCCCCGCAGGGGGGAGAGGACAAAGGCCCGCCCTCGAATGTATCAATCAGGGGTGAGGGGGAAAATCGAATCTTTACCCCTCATCCCAACCTTCTCCCCCATCGGGGGAGAAGGGACAGCCCTCAGCGCTTTGGCTCCTAATCCTGGACTCCACGGTTTCAATGTGCGTTCAATCTGGCTTACAAAACAGAACGTTACCCACAATGAACTGTTTAGAACCCTCTTACTTATTTTACTTACTTCTTCACCTCCACCCTCTGCCGCTGCAGCAGAGAGGCCTTTACAAATTCACGGAACAGGGGATGGGCATTCCTGGGCCTGGATTTGAACTCCGGGTGAAACTGGCATCCCACAAACCATGGATGATCTTTCACCTCGATAATCTCCACCAGTTCGCCGTCCGGAGAGATCCCTGCGACTTTCATTCCATTGTCCTCCAGGATCTTCTTATATTTATTATTGAACTCGTATCGGTGGCGGTGCCGTTCCGAAATATCCTGGCTATCGTAGGCCTCGTAGGAGAAGGACCCCTCGGTCAGGGCGCACGGGTAGGCACCCAGGCGCATGGTCCCCCCCTTGTCCGAACTCTGGTCCCGTTTCTGGATGGAGTTGTCCTTGAAATCCCTCCACTCCTCCAGAAGGTAAATCACAGGATGGGGCGTATTCGCATCAAACTCGGAGCTGTTGGCATATTCGAGATGGCATACATCGCGGGCGAACTCGATGACCGCACACTGCATCCCCAGGCAGATCCCGAAGAAGGGGACCTTCTGGGTCCTCGCATAGTTGATGGCGGCGATCTTCCCTTCGATCCCCCGGTCCCCGAACCCGCCCGGGACCAGGATCCCGTCCACGTCTTGCAGATAGCCCTCGGCCCCGTGCCTCTCGATCTCTTCGGCATCCACCCACTTGATGTTGACTCTGGTATGGTTGGCCGCACCGCCGTGGGTCAGGGCTTCATTAAGGCTCTTGTAGGATTCGCGGAGGTCCACGTATTTTCCCACCAGGCCGATGGTCACATCGTGTTTGGGATGCTTGATCCGGTCGACCAGATCCTCCCAGGCCGTCAGGTCCTGCTGCCCGTTCTTCAGGCCGAGCAGTTTTATGATCTTGTCATCCAGACCATCACGGTGCAGAATCAGAGGGACCTCATAGATGGTCTCCACATCCATGGCCGTAATTACCGCATCGTTGTCCACATTGCAGAAAAGGGCGATCTTCTTCTTGAGATCGTCGGGCAAGGGATGCTCGGTCCGGCAAAGCAGGATATCCGGCTGTATCCCGATCTGGAGAAGTTCCTTTACACTGTGCTGGGTCGGCTTGCTCTTGAGCTCTCCTGCCGCACGGATATAGGGAACCAGGGTCAGGTGAACATAGATCACATTCTGGCGGCCCACGTCCTGCCGAAACTGCCGGATGGCTTCCAGGAAAGGAAGAGACTCGATATCCCCGATGGTTCCCCCGATTTCCACAATCGCCACGTCCACGTCGTGCGCCGCGGAGAGGATGGATTCCTTGATCTCGTTGGTGATATGCGGAACAACCTGTACCGTCCCTCCGAGGTAGTCCCCGCGCCGCTCCTTCATGATAACCGAATAGTAGATCTTCCCCGTGGTAAAGTTGCTGTTGCGCGTCAGCCTGGCATGGGTGAACCGCTCATAATGCCCCAGATCCAGGTCGGTCTCGGTCCCGTCGTCCGTGACGTAAACCTCTCCGTGCTGAAACGGGCTCATGGTCCCGGGATCGACATTGATGTAAGGATCGAGCTTCTGCAGAGTCACCGTGAGCCCGCGGCTCTCCAGCAGCGCCCCCATGGAAGCCGCGGCCAGCCCCTTGCCCAGGGATGAGACCACCCCGCCGGTCACGAAGATAAATTTTACTGCCATGGCAACTCCTTGCTATAAAACTGCTCAAGCCGTTCAAATAGTTTAAGCCGTTTAAACCGTTTAACCGAATTGAACCATTTGAACTTTTTGAACGATTTAAACTCTTCAAACAGAACCGGATTTCATGAGATCCTGCACCCTCCTCAGATCCTCCTCCGTATCCACTGAGATCGAATCGTACTTTGTTTCCACCACCCGGATCCTGTACCCGTTTTCCAGGATTCTCAACTGTTCCAGTTTTTCCCGGACCTCCAGCGGCGTCGGCGCCATGCGGCTGTACTCCAGCAGAAAATCCCTCCGGTAGACATAAAGCCCTATATGCTTAAAAAACTGGTTCAGGAACAGATCCACCGAAAGCGGGCCTTGATCCCGGTCGCAGGGTATCGGGAACCTGGAGAAATAGAGCGCAAAACCGTCCAGGTCCGTAACCACCTTGACCACGTCCGGATTGAGAAGCTCCTCCCGGGACCTAATCCTCGTGCAGGAGGTCGCCGCCGGAAAGGCCCCCCCGTCCATCATGGGTCGGATACAGGCGTCTATGACCCCGGGCTCGATCAACGGCTCATCCCCCTGTACATTAACGATGATGTCGGATTTCAAATCTGCGGCCGCCTCGGCAAGCCGGTCCGTGCCTGTAGTATGGTTCGGAGAAGTCATCACGCACCGCCCGCCGAAGGCCTGCACTGCATCATGGATCCTGCGGTCATCCGTGGCCACGATCACATCCTGGACCAGAGAGGCACGGCCCACCCGCTCATAGACCCATTGAATCATGGGCTTCCCGCCGATTTTCAGAAGAGGTTTGCCCGGAAGCCTGGTGGACGCATAACGGGCGGGAATCACGGCGGTGACAGTCATGTATCTAACCTGTTGATTATTATGGTATCTAATGGACGGAATGATATATTAACAAATCACGGCGAAGAGGTCAATATAAACCTGAGGCACAACACCCCAGATAGATGTATTTTTCGCGAACAAAGCGCCTTCATGTTCAAAATATAAGATATGCAGTCTAAATTTGAGAAGGATGGAGAAAATTCAAGAAGTTATAGTGCCGTGTCACGTCTAAAATGACGTATCCCCCCCTCAATCCTCCCCAAGGGGAGAGGAAGTCAAACATCCCTTATCCCAATAGAGACTGTGTCACAATTATGGAGATTCAGTTCCTTTGGGGACAAGGTTTAGGGCAATCAATAAATTCCTTCTCCCCATAGGGGAGAAGGTTAGGATGAGGGGGTGACACTAAAAGGTTGACACGACACTATAGGAGAATGAAAAGAAAAAGAAAGTAAGGAAGGAAAGAGTGAAATTGGGGTCAGAGGAGCTGTTGAAAAAGTCTGCTACAGAAGCTGGATTGTCATTCCGGGCAAGTGAAACGAGACCCGGAATCCACAAGAATCAATGAGTCCTGGATTCCCGCCTACGCGGGAATGACAGCATCAGACCAGAAAAATACTTTTTCAACAGCCCCTCAGACACCCATTTTCTACGAATTTGTGTCTGACCCCAATTTCACAATCATTTGTTTCACCTCCTGAAAAACTTCCTCCACGGTGATGGCTTCCATGCAGGCATGAGTTCTTTCAGGACACGACCGCTTCAAACAGGGAGAGCAGTCCATGTCTTTGTGAAGGACACGGTTTTCAGAGCCGTACGGACCGGTCCTGACCGGATCCGTGGGACCGAAGAGGGCTACAACCCTGGTGCCTACAGCAACAGAAAGGTGCATGGGGCCGGAATCGCAGGTCACTAATAGAGACGACTTCTTGAGGAGAGCGGCAAGCTGCATGAGTGTGGTCTTCCCGGCCAGATTGTGCACTAGCCCACCTGCGCCCCTGGCCAAGCTGTCACATTCACTGGCCTCAGCCTCTCCCCCTGCAAATATGACCTCGGCCTGCAGTTCGGTGACGAGGCGCTTCGCAAGTTCCTGCCATCGCTCTGCAATCCATTTCTTGGTCTCCCATCTCGCATTTGGATTCAGAATAATCAAAGGCCGGTCTGGACGGATACCCGCTTTTGAAAGCAGATTCTCCACAAAACTGAATGCATCATCAGAAGGCTTAAGGCCGTAGTCCGGATCCAACATTTTAAGACCCATCTCTTTCAAAAAGAGCTGATACCGTTCCAGGGCATGGATCCTCTCTTTTAGTACCTTGACCTTCCGGTTGTAAAACACAGGGGAAAACTCCCTGGCATTTTCAAAACCAAAACGGAGACTGGAGCCGGAGAGAAAAGATAAAAGGCCGCTTCGGAAGAGCCCCTGCAGGTCCAGGACTTCATCGTAGTTTTCACGTCTCAAGGAGCGGACCAGACTGATCATTTCCGGCAACGTTTTCAGCATCCTCGATAACCTCGACCATTTCCCCCTGTCAAAAAGAAAGATCCTTCGAATGGCGGGATGTGCTTCCAGTATTTCTGCATACTCGGGCCGCACCACCCAGTCAATGACTGCGCCGGGGACCTGCCGGGAAATGGCCGTGGCCACAGGGAGTGCATGCATGATATCGCCGCGAGAGCTGGGTTTGATGATCAAGATTTTTTTCATTTACACTCACGGGAAATTTGGGCTTTGTTGTTTAGCCCCCCATGCTGTTCTCCGTTGCCGGATGGATCTGCATGGCACCTGCAAAAAGTCCGAGGTAAAGCCAGAAATAGAATGAGAAATATTTAGAAAAAACAGGAATGCTCACTGCCGAAGTAATAAATAACATCACGATGGAGATGAACAGATACACGTAAATTCTTTGTTTACGGATTTGCATCATACTCAAGGCTATGGTTTTAAACGATATATAGACAAAAAAACAAAGTGCAATAATGCCGGATGTCTGCCAGATTTCCAGATAAACATTGTGAGGAGCTGAGTAGGATATTCCACTTATTTTTACAGCAGGATAGATAGCCTTAAACGTGTCCAACCCCATCCCTAATAATTGATGCGGTTTTATAAAAACAGTGTAGGTTTGCATCCAAAGGCTCCACCTGTCATCCCCATGCAGATAAAATTCCAAAAACCGATTCTTAATACCTATCGGGTCATAAAAAAAAAGCACCATCGTCCCCAATCCTAAGGCGGTCAGTGCCCATGCTTCTTTCTTCTTTTCCTGAACAAGATAAAAAATAAAAAATAAAACCATAACGGAAAAACCGGTTTTTGCTCCGGCGAGCATAATCGTCATATAGGCAAAGATCAGCAATAGCAGATCTAAGATCTTGAACCATACATTTGTGGTTTCTTGCAGATGGAAGAAAAGAACCGGTATGGTTCCTGAGATAAAGAAACAGAGGTAATTCGGGTTGACAAAGACGGCCGTACAGCGTCCTCCAAACAGTTCCATGCCTATGATATCCTTGCCGGTGAACCACTGGAAGAAAGAATCCAAACTCAGGAAAGTCGAAAACATCATCAACGAAAGAAGAGACCTTTTTAAAATAACGGGTTGACGGCTGATCTGGTCCACGTATATAAAGAAAATACCAATGCTATATAAGACATGTTTCCCTTCTCTCCAGGTATCTGCCAGGCCTATTGTAATTATGGAAGGAATAAAAACGGCCAATAAAAAAAGAAAGACCGGCAGACTCAGGGGTGAAACAAATTGAGGAAGACTTCTCCCGGTCGAGAGACTTGTTAAATAAAGCACAAAAATCCAAACGCAAATGGCATTCGCATGAGACCATCTAAAAAGAAGCGTGGCGGGAAAAATATAAAGCGAGATCTCCAGCAACAGATTGATTACAAGATACGTTTTTTGCTTATTGAATATTGACATCAACTATATATCCCCCCTGGCCAGGCAGCAAAACCATGAACCTCGGTTCTGCTACTTTTTCATCGTATAAAGATTTTGGAGTGAGCACTTGAGCAGATAGTAATATCCCTTGTACCTGAATGGGAAATGGAAAAGCGAGCGGCGCAGATACCAGGAGACCGTATGGTCAGGGTCAGATGCCTTGCTTTGGACCAGGGATCGCGCATATTTGTAATGCTCGTTTCCCAGCATCTTCCTTCTCAAGTGATTATGGCTCTGCAGTTCCGGCAAAGTAAAAAACTTTTCATAGGCAATTATTCTCTCTTTCCGGCGAAGGAGCGCCTGATGCGACGTGTTCGAACCGTGAGACCTCCAGGTAAGAAGGGGTTCATCAATATATCCGACCTTGCAATAGAGCAGAAGCCGGAGCTTCATGTCAATGTCTTCGTAGTATCGCATGGACTCGTCAAAGTTCCCAATGCGGTTAAAAACATTTTTTCTAAATAATAAGCTCGGGAAGAACATCTTGACCTGGAAAATATCTCTGACTTGATCCACCCGCAGCGGATCCGGTTTCACCTTTTCCGGGATCATCCTCGAGACGGTTTGATCAGGCCGAAGGCAAGACGCATCGGAACAAACAGCGTATAATTCTTTGTGCTCCTCAAGAAAACGGACCTTTATCTCAATGTTACGCTCATCCATAAAATCATCCGATGCCATCTGGCACCAGTATTCCCCTTTTGAAAGGGATAAACCGAGATTCAGCGTCCGTATGAGTCCCTGGTTTTTTTGCGGGACAAACCGTATTCTTCCCTTGTATTTTTCGCAGGATTCCCTGATCTTGTCCGCTGTCTTATCCGTGGAACCATCATCAATAACAATCAATTCTATGTTCTCATACGACTGCTTGATCACACTTTCAATAGCAGTCTGGACATAAAATTCATGATTGTAAGCCGGTATGGTAACGGATACGAGCGGCCGGTTCGAATTCACCCTCTCCTCCTGGTCACTTGTTGATGCCAATACCTGTTTCCGGGACAAACAACACCCCGATGCCGAGGCCGTCCTGCTCAGGGTGGTCCACAAACTCCACGTGCCGGAAATGTTTTTTGATCTCCTGCCAGAAGGCCGGAACACCGCCGGAACACCCCCCTGTACAGACTCCATAGCGGCTGTCGTTGTCTTCTACAATATCATGAAAGACAATCCAGCCGCCAGGCCGTACAAGTGTTGAGTAAATCTCAAAATCTTTCTTGACGCCCTCGTATGAGTGGTCACCGTCAAGAAACAGGAGATCCACGCCTTCAGGGAAGATTTCACGGATCCTGGCAATGGTCCCATGTACCGTCGAATTGGCTTCGATGAGTTCAATACGCTGCTGTTTACGCGTAAATGATTGCAGCAATTTTTTATTAATGATTTTGAGATCGACTGTCACCAGTGTGGCGCAAGGATCGGCAACTTTGGTGAACAGATAGAGACTTCCCCCCTTGCTGGTTCCTATTTCCAGCACATCTTTTGGCTTTCCGCCTGCAAGCAAATCTAAAAGACTCCGGATCTCCCCATGGATCTGGATTGGGCTGAACCAGCTTGCATCAGCCAGCCTGATATATGCATCGGGATCCCTGCAGAACCACTCGGCCATGCTAAGAAATACCGGGTGCGAGCAAATGTAGTGAAGGGCCTTCTGCCTGTATGTCCGCCGTCTTTTCCCTCTGCATTGGAGAATGTGACGAAGCCAGGATATAGAAAGGCCTGCCTTGCCGGCGGCAACCTTGCCGAGAAAAGCGGGAAACTCAGCGGGAAACGAAACGCGATTGACAAAGGTTTCAATCGTGCCGTCACGCAGGCGCCCTTTCACCGCCTGGATGTGGTTGTCAGCCGCTGCCTGTTCTATAACTTTTAGAAGGCTGTCGCGCGAAAACTTCCTCTTGGCTCCTATGAGTTTTAATAGAGGCTGCTGGTCGATGGCCAGGAGCATCCATCTCAGCGACGCCGCGTGTTCAATAGGTATCTCGGAAAGGTCGTAAACTTTTTCTTTTATGGATTGCATTCTTTTCTCACCATAAAGAATGTAGCCTGATCCCCTCTGCCCAGATTGTTCACTTCTTTTGCCCTTTCCTTGAAGGCCTGGATTTCTCTCTTGTTGAAAAAATTAGTAAGCTTCTTTTTCTTTGCCGCTGTCAGCGGGACGCCCCTTGTGTAAAGTTCGCTCCCAAGAAACTGAAACTCCGAGGAGTCATACACTACCTTCTTGATGCAAAGGCCTGCATGCGCCGCTAAAAGCTCCATGCTTCTCCGGGTATGCAGGTACAGATGACGGGGAGCGTCGAGCTGCACCCACCTTTCCCGATACGTTTCCCAGGCTTCTGAGTCCGAAAGGGGAATCTCCATCAGAATCCAGCCGCCCGGCGTGATAAGTCTCGCTGCCGCCTGCAATGTGGAATATGGATCCGGAACATGTTCGTAGGAGTGGTGGAACATGACGAGATCGAATTTCTCTTCCGTGTCCTCTGCAAGACTGGAGAGGTCCTGTCTGATAACCTTCACACCACCCGGGTACTCCACGGACTTCTCTATGAATTGATCAATACCCGTGCATTGGCGGAAACCCGCCAGACTCATTTTCACCAGGAGCTTTCCGCTGCCGCAACCCACGTCCAGTATCCTGGAGTCACGGGATATACCGGTCTCCCGGACCCAGACAATATATTTGGGCGGTTTTACCCTCAGAGCGGCCAACCTTCCAACGAGACCTCGCCCGGTTATGTGATATTCCAATCGCATGGTGTCGAACCAACGCTTCAAACCACGGCGTGCCCGCTTTGAATACTTTGAATAGCCGACAAATGAATAATAATCTTTGGGATAATAGGCATTCAGGTTTTCCGGGATTTCCTTGATCTGCAGGCAACCGCATCGGCCGCATTTGAAATATTCGAATTCTTCCAGCGTGCCGAACATCATCTCTCTTACCTCGTATGAGACATTCCCATCCATGTTACTGCAGATTCGGCATTTAAGGCTCACGTTAAACCTCCAGATTCCGGGAACCCGGAACACCCTTCCAACCCGACATACATACTGGGAAAAACCGCCTGGACAGAATAGGAATCTTCTACAAGTTTCCTTCCTTCTCTTCCCATCCGGGCCCGTGCCTCCGGATCCTTGGCCAGATGTAAAATATTATCAACCCATTCATCGGGGTTTCTTGCATAATACCCTGTCACACCGTCACGAACAATATCTGCATTCGCCCCGACCGGAGAACAGACCACCGGCAATCCGGCGGCCATGTACTGTATAACCTTGGTCGCGCTCTTGCCGCGCGTCCATGCATCTTCCGGCAGCGGGGCAAGACCGACGTCAAGCTCCATGAGGTCTGCGACTTCCGTGTTTTTGGACCATGTCTTTTTCCTTACCGGTATCCCAACGTTATCCAGGAAAGTATCGCATATGATAGTCAGGTCCATGGGCATCGAGGTTTTGGATAGGCCCAGGAATACCGGGGCAAGATCCGCAAGATGCGGGAGGGTGCTTCGGGAGCCGATCCAGCCGAGATGGAGGATCCTATCTCCACGAGACCGTTTATGGTCTGGCGCCGGATACCGGTCCAGATCAATGCAGGTCGGAACCAGGATCGACCGGGCACCCAGATTTCCGACCATTGACGAGAGATAGGAGTTCCCGGCAAATACAAGATCACATCCCTTCACGGTCCTTTCAAAACGCCTTCTTCGTCTCCACGATTCATGAGGCACAGGGCCCGGCTTCACCATCACGGCATCGTCCACATCGAATATCAGCCGCCTAACCCTCTTTCTCAAGAGGTGAAAGTCCAGAATGCTGAATAATTTTTTTTGAATAACCACTACATCATAATTACCCAGAGTCTGAAAAACGCTCCATCTCTTGACCGGGCTGTGTGGGATATCGATTACCTTAGCCGCGGCCCCCTTCTCTTCGAGGTATGGCAAGTACTGCGTGACACGATATCTCGTCCTCGGTGTGTCCAACCCCTTGACAAGGAATGCAATCCGCATAATCCATCAACCTCTTATGACAGGGGAGATTTTCCCCGGAGCACCCGTTGCAGCACGTTCAGGGTCTCTTTGGCATTCTTCTCGGAGGTAAAATCCTGAACCGTCACCGGTGCCAGCCTGGCCATCTGCTCTCTGAGGCCGGGATCCCCTAAACGAATCATGGCGTCCGCAAGAGCCTCGATCCTGTCCGTTCCGTCAAGAACGAAGCCGGTCTCTCCCGGCCTCACCACCTCTGAGCCTCCAGCCATTTTCGTGGTAATCACAGGAAGCCCGCAGGCCAGCGCCTCCAGATGCACGTTCCCGAACGAGTCATAGCGGCTCGGCAGTACAAGAAAATCCGATGCACCGTAGAATCTTTCCGGATCGTCAACCGGCCCGATGAAAAGGATCGAGTCCGAAACCTTGAGACGCCTCGCCTGCCTCTGGTACGAAAAAGCCTTTCCCCTCCCGATCACTAGAATCCTGGAGCGCTTTTCTTTCGGGATAAGCGGCAGTGCTGCAATCACAGCGTCAAGACCTTTCCTATGAAAATTGTTCGCAGAAAAGAGCCCGACAAGTTCAGAATCCATGATGCAAAGCTCCTTACGAAGCAAATCACGGTATTGTTTCACGCCGGGATGGAACTGCCGATGGTCCACACCATTGTACACAACGGTAATCCGGTCTTCGGGATAGTCATAGTATTGAAGCAGGATCTTTTTTTCCAGCGCAGAGATCGTGATGATTTCCCTGGTGTTATTCAGATCCATGATGTTTCTTTCGAGGTAAAGATTCAGAATATAGACCGGGCTGAAGATGAATTTTAATACCCTTAAAATCAGAGAAGGGCACCGGATTTTCATCCATTCTTTCTGAACCTCTCCTCCAAGCCGGAAGATGTCACTGGGATAGACCATGGTCAGGGACTGCACCACATCCAGCCGGTCCCGATACTCCCGGACCATACGCCTTGCATTCAGAAAAAAACTCAGGAGCCGCAGGAAGGCCGGCTTCGCCATCATGGGCACCCTGTGGAAATGGATTCCATGCTCTTGCGGCCCGGTGAACACAGCCGCAAAGATGTGGACTTCATGCCCCATGGCTGCAAGGGCCCGGCTCAGATTCACAAAATACCGCTCCGCGCCTCCCCTGCCCTGAGAATAATCGCGCATCACCAGAGCGATACGCAATCTTTGAGATCTCTTATCCTCGTTCAAAGACATAGATATATTTGCTCTTTCGTGTTTAAGTTGAACTGTAGATTAAGTCGTAAAAAGGCCTTCTTCCCCATGATAGGCAGAGGGAAATAGTGAGGGGTTGACCGGAAAGAGCCCCCTCATCCTAACCTTCTCCCCAAGGGGAGAAGGAAAATCCTGTTCCCGTCCTCCCTTTTCCCCCTGCATTGAACCCTGAATTTTAAAGTGTTACCGAATATTCTCTGCTATATGGGATGATTTAAAACTCCCGTGATCTCTCCCGGCGCCAGCCGGATGTCATGGCCCCTGGCCCTCGAGTGTTCCTTGAGCTTCCTTGCGACCTTTTGTTCGACCAGATTCAGCAGTTTCATGATTTTTCCGCTGGACTCGCCACATTCCTTCAGATAGCCCCTGAGGAACATCTCTGTACCGGACCTTCTGTTTGTCAGAATCTCATAGAGATCCACCAAGAACCGACTGAGGTCCATGGCCATTTTATCTTTTCTACCGAATCCAAGCGTTCCCGCCCCATCGAGGTCTACCAGCGCCCCGATCCCTTTGTTGTTTTCTGAAACCAGGATGTTTGACCATTTCAGGTCTCCATGATACAAGCCCGCTCTATGCATCTTTAGCACGTCTCGTCCCACCTGATCCAACAGGCCGGTATTCAGAAACCTCTCTTCACCCAGCCTCCCGTTCATCTGGTAAAGCGTCTCCAGATCCTCGTGAAACCCAAACAGAAGATAGCTCTCACTGGAAAGCAAGAGCTCTCTTTTTTCCAGTAGAGCGATCGGTTGAGGTGTCGGAACACCTCGTGATGCAAACAGGGCCGCACTGCCCATGGCCTTTCGCCCCCGGCTCCCCCTGAAGGGCCCCAGGAGCGACTGACCCCATCCTCGGGAAAGATAGTGCTTCAAAAGAAATTCATCCTCTTCAACGGAGAACCTTACTGTACGTGTATTCCCCATCTGCTTGACGATCCGCGCATCCGATCCTTGGAACAGCAGATCCGGATTCTCCAGAAGTTTTTCAAGGGCCGGGGAGAATAAGTTTTTACAAATGTAACCCTGCAATGCCCCGAACCGCACCGGGATCATCGCCTGCTTCCCGTGATCAATACTCGGATACATAAACAGCCGCCCCATCACGATCCGGTCACCTGCAAATAGAGTCTTTCAGTATCGTTGGCCATCCTTCTCAAGCTGAAGGTTTCCTCCACCCGCTTCCGCCCCGGGCGGCCCATCTCGATGAGCCTTTGCTCGCCTTTGGAAAGCAGATCCACAATGGCTTGCGCCAGCCCTGCTACATCCCGGGGTTCTACGAGACGGCCGCACGGCTGCCCCTGCAAAATCTCAGGAATGCCTCCAACCTTGGAGGCAATCACGGGAATTCCGGTCGCCATGGCCTCCAGCACGGAGAGCGCAAGCCCTTCGGCAAGGGATGGGAAGATGAACAGGTCAAGACCGTTCAAAAACTTTGGAACATCCTCCTGGAAACCCTGGAAACGGACACGAGACACAATGCTTAGCTTTTCCGTTTCCTGTTCCAGATCTTTCAACAGTGGCCCGGTACCGGCAAATAACAGGAGTGCATGGGGAAAAACTTTTATCACTTCAGCAAATGCCCTGAGAAGATAGATCTGTCCCTTGGTATGGACCAGTCTGCCTACGGTCCCGAGGACCGGCCATGTCTCCCTTTGTTCTGTTCCAGTACGAAGCGGGAATCGATCCAGATTGATCCCATTGTGTATGACCACGATTTTCTCCGGATCCAGGTATCGATTCGCCAGGAGTACATCCTGTCGCACAGCCTCAGACACGGCAATGATTCTGGAAATCCTGGGAAAAAAAAAGCGATTGGTCAGCCTTCGGTTCAGGGTTCTGGATCTTCGCAGACTGTGGACCGTTGCAATTACCTTCAGATCTTTCTTCCGGCTCATAACCGCAGCCATAGTTCCGTACAACACACTCCTGTGTTTATGGCAATGCAAAATCTGAATGTCCTGTTCCACGAGCAGGCGTTTCAGTTCCCATGCAACCCTGGGGTGAAATCCATGGAGGTTTTCACGGCTGTATCCAAGAGAGTGAAGCAAGTAACCTTCGGGTTTGAATCCATCCCCGGGCCCGGCATCCATGGAACAGAGGATGGATTCAAAACGATCCTGGTCCAGTGACCTTATGTACTCATTAATCAAATCATTGGACCGCCCCCATTTGGCGATCAGATGAAGGACACGTATTTTATCAGCCATGATCCTTGTATCTCTATATTATTTTGGTTCTTCACGTAATCAAGCAGGGCAATTTTGTATTCTATGCTCCCCATCTTTGGAAACTTGTCCTCGAATGATATTATCGGGAAAGAGGGGTTAGGGGCAATATCGTTCAGTTAAGATGAAGTCATCCCCGAATGCCTCTATCGGGGATATGGTTTTTCAGGCAGTTTAAACCAGATTCCCGCTCAGAATCGTTGCGGGAATGACAAAATTCGTGACCGATTATCCTTAAGTGAACAGTATTGGGGTTAGGGGAGATTCTAAATCACCATTCTCGTATCGCATATCACGAAGCCCATCGCCCTTTGCCAACCAGTCTGGCACGGGTTTTTCGAAGTATCTTCCTGATCCAGTCCTTTTTAAACGGTACCAGATCCGGATTCTCACCGAGATACGCACAAAAAAACCGGAGCCGGTCTGTTCGTGAAATCTCAGGTATCCTGTTCATGTTTGCCTGAACCAGGTTCTTGAGGCGTTTCCTTTCAGGAAGCCTTGGATACCGGCTCGTCCTTTCATTGTCGATCAGGTAGATCTCCGGCGGGTCGCCCTCCTGCACCAGGACATTGCGTTCCCTGAGGTCTCCCTGAAATATGCCGCTTCGGTGCATCTTCCCGATCGTTTTCCCGAATAGTGAGATGAACTTCCGCTTCCTGAGAACCTTCTTCGGATCATCGTTCCTGAAAAAATGTTTCTTTATATATTTCTCAATCTCCAGGGCATCCGGGATTGCTTGCGTGACCAGAAAGTTCCGCTTCACAATCCCGAGCACACGCTGCTCACCCAGACAGACAGGCATTGCCGTATGAAGCCCGTGATCCGCCAGAATGCAGGCCCCGGTCCAGGCCCGCTTTGCCCTGGATGCCCGGAACAGGACGGAAAACCGGTCCCGGAGGTTTCGAAAAAAAAACTCCTTATAGAAGAATGACCGTACCCCTCCCTGACATGGGGCATCGAATGCAAACACCTTGGCGTATGCCGAGCTTTGAATCGGATCGGCACCTTCGACTCTTCCAGAATAAATATCAAGGATTCTTCCCTGAAGATCGGAGCATTGATAAGCTGGATGGAATTGCAATTGCAATGAGGGCATAACCAAGGACTTCATTCCTCATTGATCTTATCCAGAAATTTCTCAAGTTCTTCGATGAGCTTCCGAAAATCACTATATCCCGCTTTGCAGTTCTTCAAAAGCATTTGATCATCAATAATCCAGTAACGGTGTACAAGGGAATTTCTGAAATCAAAAAATGGCTTCAAGGAAGATGCAAGTTCTTCTGAGATCAGCCTGTTCTCGGATGCTTTCCGAACCGTATCGATATACCCCTTGACCGGCACCCCTAAATGCTTTGCAAGAATATGCTGCAAAACCAGGGAAATAGCCTCGGACACTTCCACCAAGGAATATTTCAGGCTTTTCATAAGATGTTTATTTTGCAGGATCTCTTTATCTTCATGCTGATCAAAAAGATCTTCAATATCCCTGACATTGGACAGAATCTCTACAAGGTATCTTTGAATACGCTCCCGGTCGACTCTCATTTATAAGCCTCATCCAGAAGGGCAAAATTGACGCGATATTCGTTCGATACCCTTTCAATCACATCCGTCCTGATCTCAGGATCCTTGTCTACAATCAATGCCCCTTTGCATAAAATATCGATTACGAAATCATAGGGGGCATCATTGATAACCCGGACATCGAACAGATCGGCCGGAACCTTGGGAAGTCCGGCTTTTGTGAATGCTTCGGCAAGTTTTTCCTTAACGCTTACGGAAGCCTGAAAGGGTTCTCCTGCTGTATTAAGAAAGAGGAAGACATCAATATCCCGAAAAGAGGACTCTGTAAGAAAAGAACCATACAGGTACGCAAACACAACCCGGCCATCTGCTTGAAGCGTGTCTGCAATAATAGTCGTCATTCTTCGTTTTTCTTTCATCTCTTTGCCCATCATGCCGGCCATAATGCCACAAGCTCTGTTTGAAGTCAAGAAAACCGGATGCAACGGATCTACGAAAATCTTATAGGTAACCATTTCTCTAAGAGCATCATTCCCCAACCCGGAGGCTCTGTCTTAATCTTGATCTCTTCGTTATGTTCCTTCTCCCTTTGGGGAGAAGGTTAGGATGAGGGGGCTCTTCCCGGTCAACCCCGTTAGAAGTAATCTTGTTTATGCAGCAAAATAGCCGGATGCGTTATATTGCCTTACATAGGAAACTTCTAACGGGGTCAACCCCTCACCCTTGCAAGCTCTCCCCATTCATGGGGGGAGGGCAATTTATTGATTGCCCTAAACCTTGTCCCCAAAGGAACTGAATCTCCATAATTGTGACACAGCCTCTCGATCGGGAATCCAGATAATAAAAGAGTGGATTGTCCGGTCAAGCCCCGGTAAACCGAGGGCAGGCCGGACAATGACAACCATTTGCAATCCTGATGTGTACCAACCCCCGATCATAGTCGAGGGCAGGCATTTTTGCCGCAGACCCGGGGATAACCCCTCATCCTCACCTTCTCCCCTCTGGGGAGAAGAAATTTTTGGAAAACCAAACAAAGATCAATCCGATATCCTGCAATCCCTGCAGGCCGGAATGCGGTCCTTTCTTCTATCCAGGAAGAGTCTACGGACCTCACGGAATTTTTCTCCGTTCCAGATATCATATAGGCTTTGTTCATGCAGGTCTCCCATGACCATTTCCCGTTTGTAGTCCACGCAGCAAAGAACCACCTTGCCGTCGAAGGTGATCACAACCGTATTGAACGGCCTCTTGCAGGAATCATAGGGGATCAGGTTCCCGGCAGCGATCTCTTCATCCGTTTCACCGCTCCGGTTCTCATAGGTCAGCACCCGGGCCTTCACCCCCTTCTCCTTCCAATAGGCCATGGCTTTTTTGATCTCGGGCTCAACTATGGTAGTCCGGACCATGGTCACCGTGATTTGAGGAGAGCGCTTCCGCCGCTTCCGGACATAGTCTATTAAATTCTCCACGTTCTTCCTTGTCCGATCAAAAGAGAGTCCGGGCATGGACTGTTCGTACACCTCTCTGGAGATCCCCTGGAATGAGATATTGATTTCATGCAGGAGCCCCTCGTCCACAAGAATGGCCGCTTTATCCGGAGTCAGAAGCGAGGCATTGGTGGTCAGGTTAATTCGGGTTGCGGGGGCATTCTTCCGGAGGTAGCGCAGTCTCTCAATCAGTTTCGGATCCAGAAGAGGTTCATTTAAAAAACATGGGATCAGGTTCTTTGGTTTATGCTCGGTCAGTTCTTCTACAACCTTCCGGAATATCGATTCCTCCATCTCCCCTTTGGGGAGTGTATCCTTCACCTCCTCATAGGGGCAGAAAATGCAGAGGCCGTTGCAGCCGGAACGTGTCTCCAGCAGGACTGTTTCCGGGAAATCCGGGACCGGCCGAAAAAATATTTTTTTTAGAAAGCCCGGGTTGGCCTCTGGAATGAAATATCGTAGTGACACTGTCTCCTATCTTTTGTAAATCCTGCTTCTATGCCCTACTCTTAAGACAACAATCTGATCACCTTCAATATCAAATATAACCCTATAGTCACCTATCCGAAATCGATAAGATCCAAGTCTGCTATCAGTAAGTCTTTTTGCATAATTCAAAGGCTCTTCTGCATACCTTGTGTGTTTTTATACGCCCCGCCTTATAATCCTCTCTGGCTTCTTTAATGCTTGCAAGATATTCTGGGGAAGTGGAAGCAAGAAGATCTTCTAAAAAGTCTTCTCTTTCTTTCTTTTTCATTTTTTTTATTGCCTTGATGATTTCTTCAGGACTGATATCCATTTTTATTGTTTTTAACATTTCTTAACCTCCTTTATTTCAAAACTCACTAAGAGCGTCATTCCCCGACTCGGATCGGGGAATCCAGACATTAGAAACTGGATTGTCCGGTCAAGCCGGACAATGACAACCATAGGTAATTCTGATGGTACCAACAAATTTGTCGCACACCCCGGGGAACTGGATTAAGCAATTCAAAACCGGCGGGCATTTACAAATCAGAGAACCGGCAAGATTAAAACGGCGCATTGGTCCTGCTCTTACCTTCCACCCCTGGGGACGTCTGCCTGATCGGTCTCTGCTTTGCTCTTCTCGTAAGAAGCTTTCTTGTATGAGAGGAAATACGGCGGGTCTTCTTTTCAATCCTTCGGATCAGATCTTTGTCAGAACTGCCGAGGTGATCCTTCTCTATATAGGCTTTCAAAAAACGTAACCGATCTGCACGCGTTACGCAGGAAAGCTGCGATGCAGAAAAGTTAATCTGGGCCAGATCCTTGATCACCATGGACCTGCGAAGCCTCTTATGTTCCCGGACCCGCTGCAGGTCAATCAAATGCAGGGTGAAATCGTCCCCTTTTCCAGGCTTGATAAAGATATGTCCCAGATAGAAGTCCTGATGGTGGAAGCCGGCTTCGTGGAACATCCTTGCCCATGTGCCTGTTTCCACAATGATTCTTCTCTTCTGAATAATCTTCTGAAGGCTCAGGGCCCCTTCACCGAAGTGAGCGGGAAGATAATCTTCCAGCTTCTCCGCACCGTAGAGATGCTCGGTCAGCGTGAGCGCTTGATAGGGGAGCCCCCATTTCCTGATCGAGCCAAAGGCGACCGGCGTCATGGTCCGGATCCCCACCTGCTCCAGCCTTAGGATCTTGGCCCACTCATTCTCCGCTCCATCATGCATCCGTGACCCTGTGAAAATCGACTTGACCCTTGTGATCAGCGGCGGATGATGCCTCTTCAGGTGGAAGATATGAGATTTGCCATCCTCCCATCTCAGATAAATCCTGACTACGGAACGGTAGCGGTTCTTCTTGAAAAGCTCGCCGCCTGAGAGATTGTACAGCGCATCAAAACGGTTGAGGCCATGCCTTTTCAGAAGGGCGTGGTAATCCCGGTGGATACAGAGGCCGCATTCCTGTATGAACTCAAAAGTCGGTAACTTCCTTTCTATATGATCCACATCCGGTCTCATCTGTAGGCCTCGTCACAACCCTAAGAGTCTCAAGCCGACAACGTCGTTACCTCTACCGTGTTGTGTTTCTTTCGAGCGCTCTCGACAATTTCCTCAATCTTTGAAGCAATATTATCGTCTATCCAATCTGCACCGCATTGCGAACAGACTGTGGCGGGCACATCACGGACCACCACAACTCCGAAACCCATATCTACTGTGAAAGTGGTCTTCCCTGGTTTCTTGTTACCGCCACATAGCGGACATTTATCAGATAACTTCTTATTCAACATGTGACCTCCAATATCCATGGCCTACGGAAGAATCCCTTATTGTCTATTTACCCTTTCTCGTCTCTTCCCCTCGTCACCCCGGCATGATTTTAGCCGGGGTCTATGAGTGATTTTAAAAGAAAAATTTTCTGGATTCAGGCTTAAAACGTGCCGGAATGACGTTGCGGAACCATGCTCACCGCCGAAGTCTCAGCCAGTGAGCACGCTCCATGGCACAGCCACAATCCGCTCATCCATGCGGCGGATTTCGTTACCATTATATACCAGCAGCCCGCAGGAAGTCTCCGGATACTCCTCCATGAAAAGTTTCAGTCCCTCAATATCCGCATATCTTGGAGCGGACGTCAGCTTGACCTCGACTGCCAGAAGCTTCCGCCCATGCTCAATCACAAAATCCACTTCTTTGCCGTTCACGGTACGCCAATAATAAACACGCGCCTTGGGAATGAGAAGATCCGACTGTACACGCAAATGCTGTAAGATAAAGGTCTCAAAAAGAGACCCTGCCTCCCTCGCCGACCGGACACTTGCGAGGTCGTGAAATCCTGCCAGGAACGCGGCAAGCCCGGAATCCAGCCAGTAGAACTTCGAGGCCTTAATCAATCGCTTGGTTCTGTTCACATGAAAAGCCGGGAGCCTTTCCGCCAGGCAGGAGGTCTCAATGAGGTTGATGTAACGGTGCACCGTGGATTGACTGATGCCGGCGTCCCTCGCGATCTCAGTCTGATTCAGCATCTGCCCGCTCCGCAATGCCAGCATCTCCATCACTCTCCGGAAATCCACCAGAGATTCAATTTGCGATATGGCCCTAAGATCCCGCTCGAGATAGGTCGCAACATACCCCTCCCACCACAGGATCACCGCATCGGATCGGTTAAGTGACATCAGGGAAGGCATGAAGCCCTTGGATATCTGAAGGAAGGGATCCTCCAACTTCTCTGCGATCTTCCCGTCAGGCGGAAACTCCCCGGAGAAAAGTGCACTGAGAATTGACGGAACCGGACGCCCGCGTATTTCACCGAGAGTCATGGGGTATAAGCGCAAATACACGGCTCGGCCGGCAAGAGTTTCACTCACCGTCCGCATCAGAAGCAGGTTCGCAGAACCCGAAAGAACAAACCTGACCCGCCGCTTCTTGTCATCCACGGCCATCTTCACCGCGGAAAGAAGACGCGGTGAATTCTGGACCTCATCAATCACTATAGCGTCCGCTCCCGCCCACAGCGCCGAAGGGTTTGTTTCAGCCTGATGACGAATGTCAAAGTTGTCCAAGGTCATGTATCGCCAGTTGCAGACCGGCTCGGAATACTGGAGAAAAGTGCTCTTGCCCGTCTGCCGGGCCCCGGTCAGCACAACGATGGGGTGAATGGGCAGGTTGGCCTCGAAAAAAGATTGCAGCCATCGGGGCTTGTAAATAAATTCGGACCTTGAATGATTATCATTCATAGCATGAATTATAATACATCAAGGCATTATGTCAAGATAAAATTTATAGTTCAAGAAGGCACGTTCACAAAACCTGCTGTTAGAAATTGTCAGAAGATATCATCGCTTCCTGGAAGCAGCATATCTTGCAATATAGCGATCATGCTTATCAGAAAGATCGCCCTTACCCGAATTCCCAAGTCCGATCAGCCCCATTGCCGGGTCTTCTTCTATGGGGAGTTCCTTTAAAAAACACCTTGACAGATTCATGAACAAATAGTATGATTTCATGAAAAGAATACAGGAGCGGGTCTCTGATAGCGCCAAACCATCGGGGGAACGAACATGGCAAATCTACAAATCAAGGGCATAGACGACGGCCTTTACGCACAGATTAAAGAACTGGCAGCAACAGAGCACCGATCGGTCAGCCAACAGGTGCTCTCTTTGATAAAAGCCTATCTTGCCAAAAAAGAGTGCATGGCGATCACAAGAACACCCGCGGAGGTCTTGTTAGATCTTGCCGGCTCGTGGGAAGATACCCGGACTGCTGAAGAAATTGTTACTAAGCTCAGACACGCCCGGAAAAACTCCAGAAAACTTACGAAAGGGTTTTAGTGTTCCTCCTGGACACGGATACCATTATTTTTGTCTTAAAAGGTCACTCCACTGCAACAGAAAATCTGGTACGCCACAGAAATGATCCGATGAAAGTGAGTGTGATCACATTGATGGAACTTTATTACGGCGCATATAAATCACAACAAATAACCACCAATTTAGCCAAAATAAGAACCCTGAGCCAATCCATCGGCGTTGTCCCTATGGGTATAGAGTCGGTCGAATTATTCGGAATGATCAAAACCCAATTAGAAAAGAAGGGCACCCCGCTGGATGACTTCGATTTGGCCATCGCATCTTGTGCTATGGCTCACAACCTGACTCTCGTCACCAGCAACACAAAGCATTTCCAAAGGGTGGACGGACTCAAGATTGCTGACTGGACTCACGCCCCTGGAAAAGATTAAGTTAATACGGGGATGACCTATCACTCATCCCATCAACTCTCTTGTTTTCTCAACATTGTCCTCATATGAATTCAGAAGATTACCTGTATGAGAGGTTAGTGTATACGACGGAACCAGATCCATTAGCAGATTCCTGATCCAGGCCCATTGCTTCTGCTGGATAAAGTCTTCGAACAATTTGACCTTTTCGAGCACATTCCCGTGATGACTGGACGAATCCCTTCCCACGAAAATCTTTGCATGACTTGTAGGTTCGATCCCCTCCGAACCCGTAAGAAGCTCTTCATAAAGTTTTTCGCCCGGCCGGATGCCTGTGTAAACAATCTCGATATCCACATCCGGTTCAAGGCCGTTCAGCCGGATCATCTCCCTGGCCATGTCCACTATCTTAACCGGATCTCCCATATCCAGAAGAAATACCTCACCTCCTGTTCCCATCGCGGCGGCCTGCAGAATCAAGATAGACGCCTCAGGAATGCTCATGAAATACCTTTTCATCTCTTTGTGAGTGACCGTCACCGGACCGCCTTTTCGGATCTGATCTTCAAAAATCGGGATCACGCTTCCACGACTGCCCACAACATTTCCGAAACGGACGGAGATGAATTTAGTCTGGCCCGAGGAATTTAATACATTGACGATCTTTTCAGCGACCCTTTTTGTCGCACCCATGACATTCGTAGGCCTGACCGCCTTGTCTGTCGAAACCATTACAAATTTTTCAACTCCATAGTCATTGGCAACCTCGGCAACCGTCCTGGTCCCCAGTACATTGACTTTTACCGCCTCCTCAGGGAACTTCTCCATCATGGGGACATGCTTGTAGGCCGCCGCATGGAACACAAGGTTCGGAAGATATTCATTAAAAACCGACTCCAGCTTATTTCTATCCTGAATATCCGCCACCACGGAAGAGAGCTCAGACCCCTGCCCGTTCCGGCTGATCTCCATTTCAAGATTGAAAAGCTCTGTCTCATCAATATCCAGAGCAACAATCTGCTTCGGGTCAAATGACAGAACCTGCCGAACCAGCTCTGAACCGATGGAACCTCCGGCACCGGTAACCAACACGATTTTGCCCTTGATAAAGCTGGACACGCCCTTTCTATCAACGGTGACCTGCTCCCGGCCAAGAATGTCTTCAATCCTGATCTCCTTGATATCGGAAAGAGAGACATTCCCGTGAACAAGTTCGTTCAATCCGGGAATGATCCGAACCTCCTTGACATGGGCTTCTCGCACCACGGACAGAATTTGTCGGATTTCACGCGATGAGGCGGATGGAATTGCAATCAGGACAAGCTCAACATTCGACCTATTCACTATCCTGGCAATGTGTTTCCTGTTTCCGTAAACCTTAACTCCTTGAATGTAGACACCTCGCTTTGCAGGGTCATCATCGATAAATCCAACTGGCATGTAAGGGCTGTTTTTCTGCCGCCTCATGTCGCGGGCGATCTGCTCCCCGGCATTACCCGCCCCAAGGATGAGGGTGCGTTTGGTTCCAGCCTTCTTCTTCCCGCTTAGAGTCTGGCTGTAGAACCTTTTGGAAGCACGGAACATCACGATGAACATGAGGGTCAATGCATAATCAACAAACGGAACAGAGCGCGGATAGCCCTGAAAGAGTCGATGGGTCCAAAACATGAAAATCAGGCCCAGAAGCAACAGGAAACTGATGGTCACTGCCTTGAGGGTGTCCACAAGTTCATAAAAGCCAACATAGGACCAGCTCATCCTGTACAGCCGGAAGAACGCAAAGATGACATACTTCACAACGAGAAAGAGAGGCAGGGACCACAGCATCTGGCGGAAATACGGCTCAAGGATATGCCCGTCAAAACGCAAATAAAAGGCGAGATAGAGGGACAGTGTAATCAAGACACCGTCACCCAGAAAGAACAGAAGCGCCCTTCTGAACGTCGTTCTTTTCAGCAAGAAAGACCGGATCATATGCTCGCCTCCCGGGATGTCGCAAAACCCGTTTTGATTCCTCTGAGGATCTTATAAGTGAGTATAAACATAATTCCAAATATTACAACCACCACAATCTGCCAAATTAATCCAATCATGTACGCAAGTAACGCCAGAAGACCAAAAATTGCCTGTATCATAGCATAGATGGATGAGACTTTCCAGTGCGGCAGCCCCAGTTCGTTACTCATATACTGATACAGATGACTTCTATGTGCTTTCATCAGGTTCTCCCCTCTTCGCCATCTATAGAGCAAGGTCACGAACGCGTCCGCATAGAACGTACACAAGAACATGATGGTACAGAGAAATATATGGATATCCGTGGACAGCTTAACAACAAACGTCGCAAAAACAAAGCCCAGAAAAATACTCCCGACATCTCCCATAAAGACTTTTGCTTTTGGAAAATTAAAGGGCAAGAATCCCATGCATCCTATGGAGAGGACCATACTCAGCCTCGTCACATCCAGCTCGTTGGCCATGGTGTACGAAAAGAAAGCCATAAGCCCGAACGCCACGAGACCCGTGAGGCCGGCTATGCCATTTATGCCGTCCATGAAATTGAAGAAATTTGCGGTTCCTGTGATAAATAAAACCCAGAACAGAAACAAAACCAGAGAAGCTGCAGATACAGATGGATCCTGTAATAATCCCACAACAAAAATGGCAACAATGAATTGAGATATCAATCTGGCCTTTGGTACAAGATTAAAGCGATCTGCCAATAAGCCGATCAAACCTGTAATGCCAGTTAGCATGGTAAGGAATGGACTCTGAGAAAAGAAAACCCCCATAACAATAAATGCCAGCCAGATTCCAAGGCCTCCCCCTCTTGGCGTGGGAAACGAATGGGAACTGCGCTCATTCGGTTTGTCTACAAGTCCGACAAGAGGACCATACCGTAATATCAGCAGAGCAAAACCTATGCTCACAGAATAAGCTATGGTGATAATCAGGATAAGATTAAGCCGATCCATTTGGCCTCAATTGTGATTGAGAAGAGTACTTTCTGTTTTCCCTGTACCAGGTTATGGTTTTTTCTGTGGTATTGTAGAGGTTGTATTTCGGCTTGAACCCTATTTCCTTCTGAATCCTCCCGGAGGAGAAGGTAAAGGGGCTGGTGAGCCTTTTCACCGCACTTGAATCAAATAGCAATGGTTTTCCAAATATTATTTTTCCCAGGTCCCCTAACCTTGCGATTCCTCTTGCCATAGCCAAAGGTATGTGAAAAGAAATGGGCTTTTTCCCTAAACCTCTTGCAATGGTTTCGTATAATTCCCTGACCGTATAATCGATCCCGTCTGTTACAATATAAACCTTGCCGTCAGCCTCCTGATTCCCGACCACTGACAGAGCGGCATCCACTGCGTTCTCCACAAAAACCATGCTTCTTTTATTATCTCCGCGTCCTACCATAATAAACCGCCCTCTATCCACGGCCTCAATCATTCTGTAGATATTCCCTTTATTTCCTGGGCCGTAGACCAGGGGAAGCCGCAAGGATGTGGCCATGAATCCGTATTTTCTGCCGTATTCTGCGACTAGTTTTTCAGCGGCAAGCTTACTCTGTCCGTATGCAGTTTTGGGGGCTGGAACAAACCCTTCATCCAGGGTGTCATTGCTTTCTTCAGCCATGGTCTTGATGGTACTGAAGAAAATAAATTGTTTTACGTTCTCACCCTTGCACTCTTCCAGCAGGTTTTTCGTTCCCTCTACGTTCGTGGTCAGATGCTCTTTTGAACTGTTGGTGCCCTCAAAAACGTCATGAACTCTTGCAGCGAGGTGGAAAACCACTTCTACGCCCTTAAAAATGCCGACCATGGACTCCTTTTGCGTTATGTCACATACATGTATATT
>CAKKPE010000137.1 GCA_919901565.1 bacterium | reverse complement strand
AGGCGCAGGACCCCAAGAGGGGTCCAGAAATATGGGAAGTGTCCCTAAGTTTCCCACTAAGTTTCCCAGAGACCCTCACCTGAGAAACCTCAAGCACTTTCACGGGATCAAGATCATCGACGTGAAAGAGTTTCTCCAGCAGGTGGAAAAGAGGAAAAAGAAGAAGTAAGGACCGGACGCTCTCAGCTTCGCACTGACCGCAGGGCACGCCGCTTGCATTTGTAGTGGAGCAAGAAGTAGGCCTGCAACCGGCGTGCCCTGCTCGGCTTTCCCGATCCTGACGGGCGGCAGAGCGGCGCATAAAAGGGCCGCACTGCCTTTCACTTCGACGGACGAGCATCCCCTAAAAACAAAAGGTGGCCTCTCGTGCTCCAAGCTCGGGCAGGCCACGCGGGCCCGCACCAGAGGCGGCAGTTTAATACGGGGGCACCCCCTGTCCTGTTTGAGCTTGGCCGGAAGACGCCCGGCACCTCCGCCCGCCGGGAAAGACCAAGCTGGGTGGGCTATTAAAGAAAAAGTTTCCGCTTGCCCTTTCCCGGTTCCCCCGGCATCCGATAAGGCGCGCCTTATCCGACGCAGGGGCGGGCGAAGACGCCGGGCTTTTACATAACGTCATTATGTAAACTTCCGGCCAAGCTCAAACAGGACCCCCCGTGCCCCCCGGGCCCCCACCCTCCCCGCACCGACTGCAAAAGGAAGGTCATCTATTTTGTTTTTAATTGATTCGAGAAGATGGTCAATGAAGAATCAAACTGTATGAGGTGTAGGCGCGGTAAGTCACGAAATATGGGAAGTGTCGCTATGTTTCCCTATGTTTCCAAACTCAAACAGGACCCCCGTGCCTGTGAGACCTGCCCCGGTTTACCGGGGGCCCCCTCCCTCCCCGCACCGACTACAAAAAGGAAAGGGGCATCTATTTTATTTTTAACTGATTGTGATTGGGAAAGATGATCGATGAAGGATTAAAATGTGGTGTAGGCGCGGGGAGTCACGAAATATGGGAAGTTTTCCCTAAGTTTTCCCTCTTCCCCATTTCTTAGTTAGGTATGGAATTATTTTAAACCACTGAATATATCCAGCTCCAAAGTAAACAACCCAAATTAATAAAAGGGTCAGATACGTATTTGTTAACGTAATCGAGAAACATGAGTAAAGAACATGTGTAATCCCCGAAAACAAAAGCGCACAACCAAAACCTATAGGAAAAGTAAGAGCGAGCATTGCCCAAATCAACAAGGTATCGACGTCACTATTGGAACTTCCATCAAACAAGTAGATTGTAACTACTAACAGTAAAATACAAACACTTATCCAGGCTATCTTTAAATAGCGCATAAATTTAATTCCTGGCATAAATCGAATTTACAAACCACATTTCTTTCTGCAACTCATATTTACGTCATCATCATATTCTTGGCAATCTGTGCCAAACGGAATACCATACCAAGGTCTCTTTGTTAACCATTCATCTTTTAAGCATTGCTCAAAACACTGATTGTCATCTTGAACTTTTTCACACCTATCAGAGTTATATGTATCGTTGCTAGCCTTACCTGCACTGCCTGCTCCCGAACCAGTGCGATCCTGACCACCGCAAGTAATATTACCCGCCGAATCTATTACACACGAATATTGATGGTAGAGAGGATTGCCTGGAATATCTGGCCCTGAACGTTTCCCTTTTCCACCTACCGGATCTATAGGCTTCCTGCATTGATAAGTTATAAGTCCGCTAGGATCGCTATAAAGAACCGGGGTATTTGCCACATACACAAAGAGGTTAATCCCTCCTGCCATCCCAATCGGATCAGGAGACACCATCCTTCCAATCCCCGGATCATAATACCGGTTCCAGTTGTAATGAAGGC
>CAKKPE010000136.1 GCA_919901565.1 bacterium | reverse complement strand
GAGGATTTTACGGCGGCAGATCCTGGGGGAGCGGCGGGGGCGGCGGCTTCAGCGGGGGCGGCGGATCGTTCGGCGGCGGCGGCGCCTCGGGGAGTTGGTGATGAAAAACGTCAAAGCGGATCAATTTTTTACGGGCGTTGAGAAAGAAAAGATCAGGAATACCACACGGGATATTGAAACCCGTACAATCGGCGAAGTTGCGGTTGTCGTCTTTGACAGCAGTGACCCTTATCTCGATGCGGAGGCTGTCGGTGGTATGCTCATGGGGAGCCTCTTGTCATTCGTGGTGACATTTTTCTTTTTTCATGCATCGTTATGGTGGTTCATCCCGTTCAACTTCCTATGCTTCTTCCCCTCACGATACCTCGTGAGAAAAATCCCTGCGGCCAAGTTTGTATTCATAGGGGCCCGCAGGAAAGATCACGCCGTAGAGCAGATGGCGCTTCGGGTTTTTTACGAAAAGGGGCTTTACAAAACAAAGAATAACACAGGGGTCCTCTTCTTCCTGTCTCTTCTGGAACGTAAGGTCCGGATCCTTGCAGACAAGGGGATCCATGAAAAGATCGGTCAGGAAACACTGGATATGTTTGCAAGGACCGTTTCTCAGGGGATCAAGGAGGGCCGCGCCTGCGATGCCCTCTGCAAGGCCATCGAGGATGCCGGTTCCCTGCTCGCAAGACATTTCCCGGTTACACCCGGAGATATCAACGAACTGCCGGATGACGTGATTACAGGATGATGTGCGGAAACATCTCTGTTTTTCCAGACATGGGAGTGCACCTTTTAATCCCGGGACCGGCCGCGTCCTCTGCCGCCTTTCCTTCCCGCACCCAGGCCGCAGCCCGGCCGGCAGGAAGGAGCCGAGGCCTCCCGGAATTCCCCTCTCCTGAACTTGTCAACCGCTGTACGCACAGTGTCTCCCTCGGATGCCCCCTCGAATATCCTGATCCCGGCGGCGCTCAGGGCCTCGAAGGCGTGAGGACCAATGAACCCATGGGGTGTCAATCGTGTCATAAACCGGCACAAACGGAAACAGCCCGCAGCCGGAGATGGTTGACAATCCGGAACGCTGCTGTTAGGATTTGCCATGTTCATGCTGCGGTTGGAGCGGGAACAGAGCCCGCAGATATTTTCAGAGATATTTTCAATGCGTAATGTGGATGTATAAGGGAGAGCGTTTTAACAGCATCAGCCACCTCATTGGCGCAATAGCAGCGCTTGCCGGCCTGGTGATACTGGTTGTGTCGGCGTCAGACCAGGGTGATGCATGGAAAATCGTAAGCTTCAGCATATACGGGACCACCCTCTTTCTGCTGTATGCGTTCTCAGCGCTTTATCACAGCTTGAGCGGGAAGGTAAAAAAGGTCTTCCGCATACTTGACCACCACGCGATCTATCTCCTGATTGCCGGCACCTATACCCCGTTCACCCTGGTCACCCTTCGAGGCGGATGGGGCTGGTCAATATTCGGTCTGATCTGGGGCCTGGCGATCCTGGGGATCGTGCTGGATTCGTTTCCCCAAAAGGGCCGCCGAGTCCTGCCCCTGATCATTTATCTCCTCATGGGCTGGCTCGTCCTGATGGCGCTTGGGCCCTTGTTGCGGGCCTTGCCTCTGCGGGGCTTTGCCTGGCTGCTGGCGGGAGGGGTGTTCTATACGGCGGGCGTGGTCTTTTATGCACTGGACAAGAGAGTGCGCCATTTCCATGGCATCTGGCATCTGTTTGTGCTGGCGGGAAGCATCAGCCATTTTTTCGCGGTGCTTTTTTACATCGTTTGAGCAGTCATGGCAGAGCTAACGGTCATATCAAAGGTTTCATGCAAGGTAAGGATGAGAGATGAAACCACATAGTGCACAGAGAAATACTCTGTGTTCTCTAAAAGAATTTCCGTATTGACTTATTGGTATCCAAGGATATCTCTGTGTTCTGGTTAGGTTTTTACAAAACGGGATGAACATGAAGGAGTGAGCATCATGAAAAAATCTTTCGGCGCCAAAACCCTGATCTTCCCCACCCCGGTCTGGTGCGTGGGTTCATACGACACCAAGGGAGCCCCCAACGTGATGACCATTGCCTGGGGCGGCATCTGCTGCTCCAAGCCGCCATGTGTGACCATTTCTCTTCGCAAGGCTACGTATACCTACGGCAATATCATGGAAAGAGAGGATTATACCCTGAGTGTGCCGTCCGAACAATATGTTAAACAGGCGGACTATTTCGGCATGGCATCGGGCCGGGATACGAATAAATTCAAGGAAACCGCTCTCACGCCGGTGAGGTCCGACCTGGTCGATGCGCCCTATGTGGGAGAATTCCCCATGATTTTAGAATGCAAAGTGATTCATCATTATGAAATAGGGCTGCATACCCATTTTGTCGGTGAGATCATCGATGTGAAAATAGAAGAAGGCATGCTCACGGACGAAGGCAAGCCGGATATCGAAAAGATCCGTCCCATGGTCTTCAGCCCTGAAGTCCGGAGCTATCACGGCATCGGCGGATTGATCGGGAAGGCCTTTGAGATCGGAAAGAGATAAACAGGGCAAACAAGCGGGGCCCATGAGGGACGGGTTTCCATGATTCCCGGCCCGGCAAAACAGCCTCTCCCCGGACTGGACCGCTTGTTAAAGGGCTGATTTTTCCGGTATAATCCCCTGTCCAAATCATTTTAAAAAACTTCTTGCTATTTATAATTTAAACTGTATAATACCCTGAGACTGAAGTTTAACATCCTGGCAGGATGTTGTCGAAAATCCCTTAAAGACTCTCGCCATCCACCTGTCATGTTCATCGATCACTGACCCCTCTTGCTTTCAGTTTCCACTCTGAAATTGCATCAGCACATATGGTTGGCGAACGATGTGGTTATGCCGGTCATATCTGTGCTGGCGCCGTCTTTGTTTTTTATCATAGACATCAGGATATCCCTGCGGCCCGCACGCCAATCGAATCGGTTTACGTCCCGGATCAATGATTCCGGACAGGAAACCAAAGGAGTAAAATGGTTTTTTCAGATTTTCAACTTGCAACACCTATTCTTAAAGCAGTCACCCTGTGCGGCTACACCGAGCCTACGCCGATCCAGGAGCAGACCATCCCCCCGATCATGCTGGGGCGGGACGTCATGGGCCTGGCACAGACCGGGACCGGCAAAACAGCCGCCTTTGTCCTGCCCATTCTGAACCGGCTGATGCAGGGGAGCCGGGGGCACGTCCGGGCCCTGGTCATCGCCCCTACCCGCGAACTGGCCGAACAGATACATGAGGCCATCGGGAACCTCGGGCGGGATAGCCGCATCCGCAGCATCACCGTTTACGGCGGCGTAAACGCCAATACGCAGATAGCGAAGCTCAAGCAAGGCGCCGAAATCGTCGTGGCCTGCCCGGGCAGGCTCCTCGACCACATCGGACAAGGGACGGTTGACCTCAGCCGGCTCGAAGTGCTGGTCCTCGACGAGGCCGACCAGATGTTCGACATGGGTTTTCTGCCTGACATCCGGCGGATTATGAAACATCTCCCCCGGCAGCGGCAGACCCTGCTCTTTTCGGCCACCATGCCCGATGAGATCCGGAGCCTGGCCCGGTCCGTGCTGAACGACCCGGTCACGGTCCAGGTGGGCAAAACCGCTCCGGCGGTCACGGTCAGCCACGCCCTCTACCCCGTGGACCCGCACCTCAAGACAGCCCTGCTTCTTGAGCTTCTGCGCCGGACCGACACCGAGTCCGTGCTGGTTTTCACGCGCACCAAGCACCGCGCCAAACGCCTGGGGGAACAGCTCGTCAAGGCCGGTTACCGGGCAGCCTCGCTGCAGGGTAACCTCTCGCAGTCGCGGCGGCAGGCCGCTCTGGACGGTTTCCGTGACGGCACGTTCCAGATCCTGGTGGCGACCGACATCGCGGCGCGCGGGATCGACGTGACCCAGATTTCTCACGTCATCAATTATGACATCCCGAACACCACCGATGCCTATATCCACCGCATCGGCCGGACCGGCCGTGTCGCCAGAACCGGCGATGCGTACACCCTGGTGAGCGGTGACGATACGGATATGGTGAGGGGCATTGAGCGGATCCTTGGAGGCCCGGTCGACCGCCGGACTGTGCCGGACTTTGACTACAACGCCCCCGCACCCAGGAAGAACAACGAGTTTGCCCGCGAGCCCAGGCAGCATACGCAGGGCCGCAAAACAGCCCGGCCCAAGCACTCCGCAGCTCAGAAGAATACCCCTGCACAGCTAAGCACCGGGAAACCCAAAACCATCTGGCGAAGCGGGGATCACCAGCGGGGGCAGCGGCTTCGCAGCGGAATCAGGCCCTGAATCGTGGAGTGACCCGATAGATCATCAAAGGGGCCTTGTGTTCTGTGACATGGCGCAGGAAACCAATTCTGCCAGGAACCAACGCCTTTGAAACCCGAACCGGTTTCCGTCACGGGACCCGTTCTTCAGTACAGGAAAACAAAAGGAGCAATATGTCTTTTTCACATTTGAAGCTTGCATCACCCATTCTCAAGGCCGTGGACCTCTGCGGCTACACCGAGCCCACACCCATCCAGGAGCAGGCCATTCCCGAGGCCCTGGCCGGGCACGATCTGATCGCCTCGGCCCAGACCGGAACGGGGAAAACAGCGGCATTCGTACTGCCGGCGCTCCAGCGCCTGAGCATACCGTCAACCGCACCGGCCAAGTCCAGGGGGCCGCGCGTGCTCGTGCTGACGCCCACGCGGGAACTGGCCAACCAGGTGACCGATGCCGTACGCACCTACGGGAAGTTCATGCGCATCCGAAGCGGTGTGATCCTCGGCGGCATGCCGTACTTCGAACAGCACCGCCTGCTGTCGCAGCCCGTAGATATCATCGTGGCCACACCCGGGCGGCTGATCGACCACATGGAAAACGGCCGCATCAATTTCTCCCGTCTGGAACTCCTCGTGCTTGATGAGGCCGACCGTATGCTCGACATGGGATTCAGCGATGCCGTGTCTGCCATTGCGGCAGCGACCCCGGCGGACCGGCAGACCCTCATGTTCACCGCAACCTGGGACAAGGCCATGGAAAAGCTGGCCCAGCGCCTGCTCAAAAACGCCGTTCGGGTGGAAATTACCGGAAAGAAAGCAACGCTTGAGCAGATCGAACAGCGCATTCACACCGTGGACGACACGCAGCACAAGAAACGGGTGCTCCAGCACCTCATCGAGGACAGCAGCATGACCAGGGCGATCATCTTTTCGTCCACGAGACAGAACGCCGACAGGCTGGCCAGTGAACTGAACGAACAGGGCCATGCGGCAGCGGCCCTGCACGGGGACATGAACCAGAATGCCCGCAACCGCACCATCATGAACATGCGCCGCGGCAAGATCAGGCTTCTCGTGGCGACCGACGTGGCCTCTCGAGGGCTCGACTTGACCGACGTCACCCACGTGATCAATTACGACCTGCCCATCAATGTGGAGGATTATGTCCACCGCATAGGCAGGACCGGACGTGCAGGCGCTTCAGGCATTGCCATCTCACTGGCATCATGCAATGAACTCGACGTGCTTCAGCGCATCGAACGCTATATCGGCCAGTCCCTGCCGAAACATGTGATCCCCGGACTGGAACCCGTACGCCCCATGCGCCGGTCAAATGGAAACGGGAACAGCCGCAGTTGGGGAAGGGCCGGGAGACAGACGACAGATGACAGACGACCGTATAGAACCGAGAGACAGACGACGGATAACGGACGACAGTATAGAACCGGCGGGCAGAAGACCACGGACGACGGGCGGCCGTACAGGAACAGCGGGCAGAGGACAGCAGGCAAACCATGGAAGCCGGCCAGGACAGAAAAGACCTCCTTCTCCCGGCCATTTGACTCTGCATCAGGGCGGAAGCCGAATGATAAGGAAAAACCTTTGAGAGACGGGAAATGGAACATGAAAAGGCCCGGTGTTAAAGCGTCGGACTTCGTCAGCACCAAGTCCGGCGGACAGAAACAGCACGCATGGGCCAAGACCACAGCACGGGTTATGTAAACTGGACCAAGGCGCCCCGGAAACGGGGCGCCTTGGTCCCCCGGCATTCAGATGCCGTTGTCTGTTCTTTGTTTGTTCTTTGTTTTTCTTTGTTTTTTCCCTTGACCAATTCACCATATTTTGTTAAATATACTTTAATCCTCTAGATATTATACCGCTAAAAACTCTTTTCCTGTCAGCCGATATTCGTTAAAACAGTTCAAAACGATCACATCTTGGAGGTGGGCATGAAATCTGAAGTTCCTCTGGACATAATTGGATCCAAGATCCTATTTCTACGGGGCCGGAAGGTCATGCTCGACAGCGACCTCGCTAAACTTTACGGATTGCCGACAAAAATGCTTGTACAAGCAGTCAAGCGAAACATAAAACGTTTCCCTGCTGACTCCATTTTTCATCTTAAGAATCAAAATGCTATTACTTTGAGGCCGCAAGTTGCGGCCTCAAAGAACGGGCGAAGGCAACGCAGGTATCATCCATACGTTTTCACCGAACAAGGTGTAGCCATGCTTTCGAGCGTGCTGAACAGTCAAAGAGCCATTGAAGTTAACATCCTGATCGTGGGGGCTTTTGTTAAACTCATGGAGATGATCGCCTCGCATAAAGATCTGGCACGGAAATTTGAAGAACTGGAAAACAAGTATGACGCCCCATTCCGGGTAGCGTTTGACGCCATACAAAGATTAATGGCGCTGCCGCAAGAGCCGCATCTCCCGGGCACAAAAAGGTTCACGTAATACTGCTCAATCAGTCTGCCCCTTTCATGCGTGCTCCTCGTTTAGGTCCACGGAACGAAGGCGCTCGGCCGCTTCCTCGGGGCTGATGGTGCTTACGAACAGCCCGGAGCCCAGTTCGAATCCCGTGGGGATGCTGGTGCGGGGGCAGATCTCCAGGTGCCAGTGGTAACTGACGTCGCAGTCTTCGTATTCATCACCCCGGGGCCTGGCATGCAGGAAGAAGTTGTACTGGGCCCCGCCGATTACGGCATCGAGCCTGCCCATGACGCGCCTCATCACCCGGGCCAGATCGCCGCGGTCCGCCTCGGTGATGTCCATAAAATTGCTCTGGTGGCGGAGCGGAAGGATGTGGACTTCCCACTCGTAACGGCTCGCGAAGGGTTTGATGGCGATAAAACGCTCGCCGCGTTCCACGATGTACTGGCCCACGCTGATGCGGCGCCGGACCTTCCCTGAGGTGCGGTCATAGATCGTCGCATCGAAGGTCAGCGCCTCGTCGATCAGTGAGCAGAAGATGCAGTGGTGATGTTTCCGGTAATGGATGCGGCTGTAGGTAACCTCATTGTGTACGTTCTCGGGCACCACGGGCATGGCGATGATCTGGCTATGCGTGTGAGCGATGCTGGCCCCTGCGGCCGGCCCGAAGTTCTTGAATACGAGCACGTAGCGGATCCGGGCGTCGTTGGCATAGATCCGGTCCATACTCTCACGGTACGCGCCGAAGAGCAAGGCCAGGTGTTCCTCGCTCATCTCGTGCAGGGCGATGCCGTGATCGCGGTGGTCGATGATGACTTCGTGCCGGCCGTAGCCCTCGATGGCCTGCTGAAGCCCGAACACCAGGCTGCCGGTCCGGCCGTCGTCATCCAGGACCGGATAGAGGTTTTCCACGATCCGCGCCTGCCAGCCTGCGGCATTGGGATAGGCCGCGAGGGTCGGAGGCGTCATCTGTTCGTTGCCTGCACAGAACGGGCAGGTATCCACATATTTTCGTGTGTCTCGGGGAGCGGGATCTTCGGCCTTGCGCGGCCGCATGGAACGGGCGGTCGCAACCAGCACGGACTCGCTGGGGACGATGGGGTTGATACGGATTTCCCGGATGGCATTCTGTTCAATCATGGATCCTCGTCTGAAGTCTTGTATTTTTCCTCTGCAGCCGGCAGAGTGAAGTAGAAGGTGCTTCCTTTACCTGGCTCGCTTTCAACCCGAATCGCCCCTTCGTGCATCTCCACCAGTCTCTTGCTGATGAAAAGACCCAGACCTGATCCTCTATCATCGGGCTTTTTGTGCTCATTCAGCTGGCGGAACTGGTCGAAGATGACTTCATGATTCTCCTTGCCGATCCCGACCCCGGTATCCTGTACCTGTATTTCCACCATCTCTTTTGCAGCTCCATTGTCCTGAACGTACAGGATCTTCGCCCGGACTGTAATGCTTCCGTTATCCGCCGTAAACTTGATGGCGTTGCTGATCAGATTGATCAGGACCTCTCTGATCCGGACCTCATCAGCAAGAATAGATGCGAAATCCGAAGGAATATCGTGGTCTACATGGAGGACACGGCCCACAAGCAGGGGCTCCACACTGACCATAGCGGAGAGCACGAGCTTTCTCACACTGACAGGGCTGAGTTTCAACGTCAGCCTGCCGAGTTCAAGATGCGAAAGGTCAAGGAGGTCATTGAGTATATGCATGAGGTGCTGGGCGTTCTCATAGACCTTTCTCAGGTTCTTCTGCTGCTGCTCGTTCATGTACCCGTAATTCCCCTTCAAGAGCATGTTGGTAAAACCGAGGATGGAATTCATGGGGGTCCGGAGCTCGTGAGAGATATTGGCCAGAAATTCGGACTTGCGCTTGTCCGCTTCGCTTATTTTGATGTTGGCCTCGGCAAGTTCCTGGTTCTGGCGTTCCAGTTCCCTGCTTTTTTCGATGAGTTCCTGCGTCCTCTGCTGGATCATTTCTTCAAGGCGCCGGTTCAATTCGTGCAGCTGATCGTACCGTGCATCAAGTCCCATGTTACACCTCTCCGCCGACCGTCATTTCGGGAATCCGGATTGTGGGCTGGGCATCCGCAACCGGGACCCCCTGTCCGTCCTTGCCGCAGGTGCCGATCGCATACCCCAGATCGTTCCCCACCCGGTCAATCTGCATGAGGACGCCGGGCCCGTTCCCTGTGAGGGTCGCTCCCCGCACCGGTTCCCCGATCTTTCCATTCTCGATCCTGTACCCCTCGCTGACTTCAAAGACAAAATCCCCGTTCACGGTGTTGACCTGCCCTCCCCCCATCCGCACGACAAACAGCCCGGAGGCTGTGGCCCGGATAATCTCATCCGGGTCCTCACTGCCGGGAAGGATCATGGTATTGGTCATCCTGGGGACCGGACGGTGGCGGAAGGACTCCCTTCTCCCGTTCCCTGTGGATGTGGCCCCGTACTTCATGGCCGTCAGACGGTCATAGAGGTATCCCTTGAGCACCCCCTTGTTGATCAGGATCGTACGCCGGGATGGCGTTCCCTCATCGTCAAACCGGAAAGAGCCTCTTTTATAAGGGACCGTAGAATCGTCCACCACGGAGACCAGGGGAGAGGCAATCCGTTCTCCTATCCGGCCGCTGTAAACCGAGAGCCTCTGCTGGACCAGATCAGCTTCCAGGCCGTGCCCCACGGCCTCGTGGATCATGGTCCCCCCGGCCCTGGATGAAAGAACCACGGGCATTCTGCCTGCAGGCGCAGGGAGCGCCCTGAGCATGAGAACGGCCCGGATCGCCGCCCTTCTGGCCACCTCTTCAAGGGGATCGGTTTCGAAGAGTTCATATCCAGCAGCGCCCCCCAGAGACTCAGCACCGGTCTGGATCAGGTCCCCGTCCCTGGCCACGACCTGGACCTGGGCGGTCAGGGAGACACGCTCGTCCTCTGCCAGTTCACCCAATGAATTGGCCATCAGGACCTTCTTGCGGCTGTCAAGGGTAAGAACCTTGGACTGGCAGATCCGGGGATCAACGCTTCTCACGGCGGCATCGGCGGAAAGAACCCGGTCGACCTTGGCACGGATTTCCACGGAACGAGGATCAATGAGGACCGGCATTTCAAAAGCAGAGGTCCGGGAGACCAGGGGAATGACCTCTGCCGTTCCTTTTTGCCGGATTGCACGGCTGACCACGTCCGCCATCTTCATCATCGCTGCAGGAGAGACCTCGTTGGAGTAGGCATATACGGTCCGCAGATCGGAAATAACCCGAAGTCCCACACCCCTGCTGATCCCCGTGATGACCTTTTCTATCTTTTGATCCTCGAGAATGATGGAAGAATGGTCACCGTCCTCGAAATAGCATTCAGCGAAATCTCCGCCCCTGCTCAGGGCTTTTTTCAAAATACCGGGAATTTTTTCTATGGGGAACATCATGGCCTGAAACCTCAGTGGTCCTTTTCGCAAACATGGTGCGCACAGAGAAAGCCGCAAGGAGCAAAACATAGAGGAGGAATCCCTGCGACCCTTGGGGAATGCGCCCGGCTTGCATGCTCATTCCCGGATGAGGTGTTCGGCGATCTGAATGGCATTCAGGGCAGCGCCTTTCCGGAGGTTGTCCGAAACGATCCAGAGGTTGAGCCCGTTCTCTATGGATTCGTCTTCCCGTATCCTTCCGACAAAGGTCTCGTCCTTGCCGGCAGCATTGATGGCCAGGGGGTAGACATTATTTGACGGGTCGTCCAGCACACTGACTCCCTCGGCATACGCCAGCAACTCCCTCGCCTGTTCGGCCGTGATCTTTTTTTCAGTCTGGATATTGACCGATTCGGAATGGCAGCGGAAGACCGGGACCCTGACCGTGGTCGCCGTGATAGCGATGCTGTTGTCTTCCAGGATCTTTCTCGTCTCATGCACCATCTTCATCTCTTCCTTGGAGTACCCGTTCGGAAGGAATACGTCTATATGCGGCAGACAGTTGAAGGCGATCTGATGGGGATAGACCTTGCTGATCACCTCTCTGAACGCCAGCAGGGAACGGGTCTGCTCCAGCAGTTCATCCATGGCCTTCTGTCCTGTGCCCGACACAGACTGGAACGTGGTCACCACGATCCTGCGGATCTTCGCCACATCGTGGATCGGCTTCAAGGCAACAACCATCTGGATAGTGGAGCAGTTGGGATTGGCGATAATCCCTTTGTGACGGGCCAGGGCCGGAGCATTCACCTCCGGGACCACCAGCGGGATAGCGGGATCCGTACGGAATGCACTGCTGTTGTCAATCACCACGGCCCCCTCTTTCACAGCAAAGGGAGCGAATTTCAGGCTCCTTGCCGCCCCGGCCGAAAAAAGAGCGATATCGATCCCTCGAAATGAGTTCTCTTTCAACACCTCAACTTCATGTTCCTCACCGTTAAAAGGAAGCGTTTGCCCTATGGAACGCTCGGAAGCCAGAAGCCTAAGATCAGCCACCGGAAATTTTCTTTCCTCGAGGATGGAAATCATCTCGTTGCCTACGGCACCGGTTGCACCCACAACCGCAACATGATACCGGTCTTTCTTTTGCATGATCCCTCCTGTTACCAACCCGTTAAAAACCAATAAAGAATATTCTTGCGGACAGAGCTGTCCGCTCTGTCAAAATCCCGGAATCGAGTGGATTGATAATACTTTTTTAAGCTCTACAGTGTCAAGGGGATAAAAAACCAGGAAGTTTTTTTACGGGGCAATCAAATTTTCTTTGTGTCTTTTGGCGATGTCTCTTCCCCGCCGGCCTCATCATGGACATCCTCCAGTTCCAGGCTAAAATCAGTCTCATGATCTGAAAGATCGATCATCCTCTCGTATTGCGACGAATCCCCGCCAGGGTTCCCCTCTTCCTTGTGGCTCACAGGAATTGCGGTTTTCTCTTCTCCCAACGAAAAATGGCCGGCCTCATCCCGCAACAGATCCGTTTCCTCATCTGCTGAGAAGGCGCCGGCTTCGCCATCGGGTCCCGGGAGGGAGAACGGCGTCCCCTGTTCCAGTGCCCGGGTCGTTTCACTATCCGGACTCGCCAGAGGATCCCGATTTTGCGGTGTGCTGATCAGGTCCTCATAACGCGGAGGTTCCTGCTTGAAGGAGGTCTTCGGCTCAGCGCCTTTGGATTTCTCTCCTCCGACTTCATGCCCCCCCATGGCCTTCCTGACTCCCCTGAGTGATGCAACCATTTCCTCTATCCGCTCCCTGAAGAAAAACACGGCGGCTGCAACAGAAAGAACGAGCACGCCGACAAAGGAGAAGAATAAGACCCAGAACCTGTGTTTTTTCCTGGCCTCCAGTTCCTGAAGCTTCCTGGTTTTCAGTTCTTCTCCCTGCTTCGCCTTGGCCTTGGCCTTGGCCTCTGATTCGGAGACCAATCGGGCCAGCCGGTTTTCGAGTTCCTTGCGGTAAGCGCTCTGCGGATATTCGTGAAGGTACGTCTCGATATCTGAGATGTTCCGGCCTTGTTGCATGGCGTCATATTTTAGGGCTTCCACGGCCTTCCGCGCCGCATTAGCGAACTTGCCGTCTGGATAAATCTCAAGATACTCCATGAATTTATTCAATTGACCGCTGATCACCACATCCTGAAAAACCAGGACCTCGGACCGTTCCTTGGCCTCATGGAGGTAGGTGCTCCTGGGATTCCTCCTGATGTAATCGATATAGACCTGAGCCGAATTGACCCGTTTCACGTCTTCAAATATCAACGCACTGATCCGGTCACTCACCTGTGCGGCGAGAGAACTTTGGGGATATTTCTTCATAAAATGCTCATATGCATCTATGGTATCCATTTTTTGGGCTTCGTCGAAGGAGATCATATCGGGTGTAATGATCCGGTCTACATCTTCAGCCGAAATACCCACGATCCCGCCGTAGCTCTGATATTTCACCATCCCGCCTTCCCGCCAGAAATTCTCCACCTTGATCTCACGTCCATCCTTGAGAATAATCTGGGTTACGGCCCAACCCTGTGAAGTATTAAAAATAAGGGAAGCCGCCAGGAGGAAGATACAAGAGAGACGTCTGCAGGCAATCATAAAAACTCAAAAATCGGGCTGATGTTTTGGACAAATCCCGCGCCACCTCTTTGCATCAGCGGGATCTGAAATCAACTTTTTAAAATTTTAATCATTTCAGGTTCTTCTCCCATTTAGTGGGTAAAAAGAGGTCGAGGGGTCAAGGATTCAAGTGAAATACTTAAACGCAAACAAAATCTCCAGAGCAAAACACTGGAACCCTTGAACCCTTGACCCCTTGAACCCTTATGTTTTCACCCACTCTTTTGGAGATAATCCTCATTGCTTGTTATTATACAATCATATCTAAGTAAAGGCAACATATGAAAAAGCCAGGTAGTGGGTCAGTTTGAAATTCAATAGCCTTGATTTTTCTCGCGCTTATGGTATTATTGAAACATGCCTGAGCGCTCAAACAAGAAAAAACGTCCTGCCGACATTAACAAACTGGCTGCCAAGATAGTTGAGGTAGCCACTGAGGGTGAAACTCCCGAAGCAAACACCGGGAAGAACCCTGCTGCTGTAGCCTTGGGCCGCCTTGGAGGGTTAAAAGGCGGCAAGGCCAGGGCTGATAAACTTACACCGGAAGAGAGGAGTGAGATAGCACGAAAAGCAGCAAGGACTCGTTGGGAAAAGAAATATTAAGAGTACCAATTTTTATTTTTTAATATATCGGTCATATTGCATTTGTAAGATTTCTATAAATTTGGGTAATTTGTTTGCATTTATAATTATATTTGCTACACATTCAGCTTGAATCCGCTCTTCAATTTTCCCATGTATGTTTAAATCAATATCAGGTTTAGCCTCAAAAAATAAAATTCTACAATCACCCTCTACAAGTTGAACAACCATATTGCTTGCGAATCGTGTGATTATACCGCCAGGGATATTCCATGTTAACGGTATAGCTATACTATCTTTTTTAATATTTGAGCTTTTTGCTTTTTCTGCTGTTTTCTTCTCTGTCATAAAATATTCTCCTTATCCAGACATTGCCTTACTTCCAACCATGTCTTGTTCAGTAGCTTTATTTTCTATTCTGCTTATATACTTATCAATAGAAATTACTTTTCCGGATGTTCGAGCATATTGTTCATCGGCAAGCGTATTCGTTTTCTCTTCTTTTTCTTGAAAATAGGATTCTTCATCAAAACTCAATACTTTTAATGAGTCGGATGAAAGATTGAGTTCCCATTTAACCAAATCACTTATTGGAACAAATCTAACCACTAAACCTATATCAAATGTAGAGGCCAACTGTTTTAAAGTAGCTAAGGCAAATTTTGAATAATTTGGATCTTCCATTTGAGATATTCTTGCTTGGTGCATGTTTGCACGTTTGGCTAAATCTTTCTGAGTCCAATTCCTTTGTTTTCGGAGGGATCTAATTTGAAACGGTAATCCTGTATCAATATGCTCTGCAATAAATGCATCTCTATATTCTTTATTTTTTAATTTAGTTTTTAAGTTTTTAATATATGAGATCATTTATGTAACTCCTATCCCGGATTACTAATTCCATTCTGGATTTTGCAATTTCTGGGGCATCTCTTGGTATCAATATGTCTCCTTGTTCTTTTGCTCCTATTAAGAAGATAAATTCTTGACCCTTTGATCCAAAGAATCCCAAAGGACGGAATAGTTCCTTATTAAAATCGACACGATGTTCAAATATTTTATTATATCCCTTGAGCTTTCTAACAAGTGGAGGTTTCCACGCCTCAATACTTTGAATCTGCAAATATACAAGTCTTCTATCAAATTTTGCTTTTGCCTTTATAGGCAGTTCATCATACCAGACCTGAAAGCCATGCCCGCTTTTATTAACGAAAGCTTTAAAACTCCAGTTGCCCATAATGATATAATAAAAATATTATAATTGCAAGAGTGATTTCACTTGTATAAATATAATAATTTTATTATATTTATACCCTTAAAGCGAGGGAAATCTTAACATTGTTTGAAAAAAGTTACAATAATAATCCTTTCTTCTATTGACAATGCATGACCAGTCATGCATAATGGTCAGTATGAATAGGCTAAACATGGAACGCAGATCACAAATTATCAAACAAATAAATATAATTAGAGAATGCAAAAAAACATTGTTCATTCAAAATACCCCACTACCAAAAGCCATGATTTTCAGAACGCATGCATGGAGGCTCCGGCAGCCGCTCTTTGATGCTGTTTTGAGAAATAAAAACCGCCCCGGCACAATGATTTCCAGTCTCCCCAAAAACATTGACAATATGCCCAAAATCCCATAAAATAAAAAAAGAATAACTGATTGATATTTTTATGATTTTTCTATACGCGCCAATGGTATGCGATCATGAACATCAGCAATGAGATCCTTGTAGCGGACAGCGACGTCCACACACTGCAGATCGTAAAAGATGCCCTGCTCCAGGTCGGTTTTGTGGTTCACTTTGCGCAGAGTTGTGAATTGGCCATGCAGCTGGCCGTCAAAAATAAACCCGACCTGGTCCTTACCGAGATAAACCTCTCGGACATGGATGGGAGGGAGTTCATGCGGATGGTCCAGAAAACACCGGAGATTTCTTATCTCCCTTTCATCTTCCTGACTTCCAGGACACTGATCCATGACAAGGTCGCCACCCTCGAGGCAGGAGCCGACGACTATATTACCAAACCCTTCAATGAAAATGAACTCGTAGCAAGAATCAAGGCCGTGCTCCGAAGATCCAGCCGTTCCAGGGTCTCCACACTGACCGGAGAAGACGGCATCAAGGGAATGCTGAAAGATATCCATTTGATCGACCTGATTCAGCTCATGGACATGGGAAGAAAGACGGCCGTGGTCCAGATCGGTGGAGAAGGAAAGGAAGGAAGCGTCTTTTTCGATGGCGGAGAAGTGATTCATGCCGTGTGCGGCAGACTCTTGGGTAAAGAGGCCCTGTTTGAGCTTCTCTCAATCCAGGACGGGACCTTTATCATTCATCTCCATGTCACATCCAAGATCAGGTCTATCCATCTCTCTGCGACCAACCTGGTCATGGAAGCCATGTGCCGGTTCGACGAAAACAGGACCTCCATGACCGGCAGCACACATAATACGGAGGCATTGCCGGCTACCGGCAAGTTCCTTCAAAGCGACGGGATAAAGGAACTCTTTGAGAAAGGAATTATTGAGGAGTACCGGAAGCCATGATCCTCTCTATGGAATCCATGAAACAAAAAAAGAAAATCGCAATCGTCGGCGGCAATAAAGAAGGATTGAGTCTTCTTCCTCTCCTGGAAAAAGACCCGGCGGTCCAGGTCAAGCTGATCGTGGAACCTAACAAGGACGCCATGATCTACAAACTCGATGAACTCGGATTCCGGCTGGCCCAGAAATTCGACATTCGGATCTGCTCGGAATGGGATGCCCTCCTGTCAGAACAAGGCCTCGACATGATCATTGATGCCTCTTTTGATCCGCGGGCCCGGGCCTTCCTGGAGAAACAGGAATTTGAGCCCATAGAGATCATCAGCGCCCTCAGCGCCCGCCTTCTGTGGGAATACAAAGGCAAAGAGGAGGAAAAAGCTCCGGAGGCAAACAGCAGGCAATCCAAACTCCTCACAAGCCTGAACGAGATTGTGGAAGCGGTCAACCTGACCACGGACAGGAAGCAGCTGACCTCTCTGATCCTGAAGGTAGCCATCGAATCAACCGGGGCCGACAACGGCTCACTCATGCTGCTGGATACCATAGAAAATGTCCTGAAGGTTGAAGTGGCGCAGGGGATCCCCCCGGAAGTGATCCCCGGCATCCGTTGTAAACTTGGAGAGGGGGTCGCCGGCAAGGTGGCCCTGGAAGGAAAGCCCCTGCTCCTGTCCGGCAAGGCGGACGACAGCACCTTCAAGATCCTTCGGGCTCGGGAGGATGTCAAATCCGCGCTCTGTGTCCCTCTGACCATCAACGGGTCCACGGTAGGCGTCCTGAATCTCAACAATCTGAGAAGTATCGACGGGTTCACCGGTGAGGACCTCTCCTTTATCTCCAAACTGGCCGCCTTCGATGCGGAGATCCTGGTCAAGTCCCAGGAATACGAAAATCTCAAGGAGAATGCCCAGACCTTTGTGATCTGGAAAGAACTCAACCAGATCCTCAGCTCACAGGCCACTATTGAGCAGCGGCTCAGCAGGGTCTGCAAAACCATTTCAGTGCATTTCCAGGAAAGTGTCTGCTCCATTTATCTCTTTGACAGGAACACCAGGGAACTGACGCTGAAAGCAAGCAGCCTCAAGAACTTCAACACCTCGGACCAGTACAAGATCCTCCTGAACGAAGGACTCGACGGGTGGGCCGCGAAAGAACAGGAAGTGGTGATCCTCAGGGAATATCCAGGCCTGGATACCCGCTCGAAAAAAGCGTTCATGTCCATCCCTTTGGTCGCTGAAGGCCAGATCACCGGCGTCATGAACATCCAGTTGATCTCGCCCAGGGGGCTTGCCGAGGATGAGGAATCCCTGCTCCGTGAGATCGGGCGCAATCTCTCCGAGACGGTCAAGAGCGCACAGAAGGAAGACAGCGCCACACAGAGGGCAACAAAGATGGAGGCCATCAACGAAGCCGGTATCAACATCCTCTCCATCATTGATCTGGACAAACTCATGGAGCTGATCCCACCCTCAGCGGCCATGATCATGGATGCGGACGGCTGCATCCTGCGTTTGCGGGAGAAAGACGTGGGGATGAAGATCCGGTCAACCTACTCCATGTGGGAGGAGGAGATCCGTGACAAGATCTACGAACTGGACCAGGAGATCGCATTGGAGGTCGAACAGAAAAAGGGCGCGGTCCATATCCGGGACCTGCGGGAGACAAAAGGTTACGAAGAATTCGGCAGAGTGGTCAAATCCGTGATCGCCCTCCCCATCATGGGGAACGGAATGGTCCAGGGGACCCTATCCATCTATGACAAGATCCCCAAAGGGTCCTTCCACGCCACATCCTTCGGCGACGAGGACCTGGAAATCTTTTACAAGTACGTGCTCTACGTGGAAAAGGCCATGGCCAATGCCCGGGGGAGTGATCAGTCACGGATCTTCCTGAACTACGACAAACTCACCGGTCTCCCCAACGAAACCGCCTTTCATAAAGAGATTGAAAACGAGATCAACCGCTCCAGACGGTACAAGAGGAGATTCATCCTTCTCACCCTCTGCTGGAACTATCAGAAGCCTGGCATTGAGCAGTACGACGTGGAGATGCGGAACAACCTTCTCATCGAGGTCTGCGACATCCTCAAGGAAAACATCCGGGAATACGACACCCTGGCCCGCACCGGACCGTCGAAATTCAGCATACTCTTCCCCGAGTCCATGGAGAAGGTCCGTGATCTCAGCGTCAGGCTGATCCGCTCAATCCGAAAGAAAAAGAAACAGCCGGGGTCCACCCTGTCCGCCGTGGACCTGGATTTCAAACTGGGTTACGCCATCTATCCTGAAGACGGGACTGATCTCCCGACAGTCCTCCGCCAGGCCAACCTGCTCCGCCTCGGATCAAGAAACTGATCATCCCGCTTCCCCTACCGGAAACAGGAGAAGATGGGTCTCCTTGGTTGCGAGACCCTGAAAAGGGCTGCGATCCCTTTTGTTTCCCCCTGGCAGTTCCCTCGCCCCTTGTGGGAGAGGGTAAGGGTGAGGGGTAAAGCATTTCGATTAACTGCATGCTCCCGGAAATGTCAAACTCTGCGAGTCCGCCCACGGCAGAGCCAGGGGTTTACCTAAATGCTAATTAAACTAAATGCCCTCCCCTTTTAATGGTACGAAGAGCATTGGTGTATCAGGATCATTGCTTGGTATCTTCACCTTAGCACTCTTTATCCCTATGGATGTAGGACTGAATACCGCCTTAAATGTGCATGTTGCCGATGGCGCAAGTGTCTTGCGTGAGCAGGTATCTTTTTGTAAAACAAATTCAGTGTAGTTTGTTCCTGAAAGAGATAGTTTATTTATCACAAGGTTAGCTGTGCCTGTGTTTGAAATAGTAAAGGTCTTTGGTGAAGATGAGCTTCCCACTGTTACCTTCCTGAAGTTGTTGCTTATTGGAGAGACTGAGACATTGGGAGCACATACTCCACCTTCATCTATCTGACCATCGCAGTTGTCATCTATGCCGTTACATATCTCAGTTGCACCTGGATTAACTGCAGGATTTGTATCATCGCAATCAACCGGTCCGCAATCTCCACCCTCTATGGCATAGGCGTCACCGTCGTTATCAGTGCATACACCAGTCAATACAGCCTGTTCTTCTGCATACCAGCTTTCATTGCCGTTGGTTTGGTTTTCATTAACAATTGTATTTGGGTCATCATTTGCAGGGTTATAACTGGTGTCGTAAGCGGTCACTGTTACATAGTAAGTGCCGAGAGGAAGGCTTATTGTGTATGTCGTTACATTTCCGACATCGACCATATTGGCATATGGGAATCCCGGTGTTGTTCCCCAGTAAACCCTATAACCTGCTAAGTCAGATTCGGGATTGGCATTCCAATTCAAGGTAATCGAGTCTGTGCCAGCAGTTGTAGTTACGCCCGCTGGTGGAGAAATAGGAGCATTCATGCGAATAACCGTTGAATAGGGCAAGTAGTCCACAATCCCTTTTGTAGAATCGTCAAACCAGTCATATATCTTTGCCTGAATCGCAGATTCTGTTGCCGTCCCCCACCAGTTGTTCTTGGCATTCACATTGGCGGAACCTTGAGGGTTATCGTTCCAAAGTTCATAAGTGGCAGTGTTGTTGAAAATGTTGTTGTAGTTGAAGAGCGGCAGAGAGAACACATAAACAGTATAGGTGGGTGGTATACCGGTTGTGATGTTTGCGTTGATTGTGTTGGTCCTAAAATTATTGTTCTCACCTCCATTATAATAAACGGAAGCAGCATTATTGGCAGAGTTTCCGCTTATTGAATTGTTGATTACTTCGCCGCTGTTAACATATAGACCGCCGCCGTCTCCCCCCAAGGCCGTGTTATCGACGATCACATTGCCTGAAATCGTTGCGGTGCCGCCGTAATATCCGCCGGTTGAAATACCGCCTCCTGAAGTTTGCGAAGTATTCCCTTCGATTATATTGCCCTGAATGGTAACCGACCCGCCCATATTATTAATTCCGCCGCCTTTGCTCAAACAGGTAAGAGCATTATTATTCCGTATTAAATTATTCGTTATGAAAACCGAGCCGCCCCATAAGCCATTACAGGACCCGCCACAGATATCTATTCCTCCTCCTCTTCCGTCTGCGCTGCATCCCTGGTTAAACTCATTGCCGGAAATTACGTTGTTATCTATTGTCGCAGTGCCGCCGACAATTCTAATACCACAGAGACTCACGTTGTTTTTTACGTCATTGCCCAAAATCGTCGCATTTAGGTTCGCTAAGGATATACCGCTGTCGTTATTCACAATTGAGTTGTTTGCAATTAACACGGTCCCGCCTGAGACAGCAATGCCACCCGTTATAAAATCCGGATGCGTTCCGGCTTGGTTATCATTAATTGTGCTATTAGTTACCTTTAGCATTCCGGTCAGATTCCACCCAGAAATCCCCGAAGCCTTGTTATTTCTTATCGTGCAATGGTTAATAAAAGGATGCGCATTATTCATTCTTACTGCGCCGTTATCGCTCACACTCGCGCCGCCTGCGTATTCGATAACGACGTACTCCAGGATAGAGCCGCCGGTATAATTGCCATCGGCGTCATAAGTAGCATCTGTGCTTAAGTCGCTAAAGATGATGTAACCCCAATCACCGGCGGTCGGTGCTGATGAATTAGATGTGAAGGTAATATTATTACCGCTGTTACCTCTCGCTATTAATGTCCCATCAATCTGAAGCGAAAAGCCGCTGTTGAACTTAATTGTAACTCCGGGCTCGATAGTAAGGGTGACACCATTATTTACTAAGACACCCCCCGTCACAATATATGGGCTTTCTGCCAATGTCCATGTGGTATCTGATGTTATAGGCCCTGATACATAGGTAGCAGCTGTGGCATTGCTTGCTATTGTCAATAGCAAAATCAGACTAAACAATAGCCCATAAATTAATCTCCTTGTTTTCATTGTTTTCATTTTTTAACCCTCCTCTGTTAGAATTTCCCGACCCCCCCTCCCGTGGCAAGACCACCTCACTATTGTTGAGTCTCCCGATCTTCACATTTTCAGATACCAATTACACTCCAAACTCAACGCAAAAAAACCGCCTTCCGTTTCAATTCCCCCCATTGAAACAAACGACGGTTGCATTCATCTGTATTTCCTAAGAATGAAATGATAAATGAGTCGAATTTGCTTTTTTAAGTATAGCAGGACAATACCTAAGAATTTGTTAGTTGTCAAGATATATTTTTTGTGTCATATATTTATTGACAATATATTGTCTTTTTCTGTTATTGCATACAGGCACAATCAGCGGGACCAGGCGGAGAATTTCAACAAGGATCGGATAGATGCCCTTCGGGGATGATCAGAACCTGGGGGAAGACAGAGACACGAGGGAGAGGTCTGTCTTCACAAAGCGGTTAAGCCTCCCGGGATCCTCTCCGAGGGCATATTGGAAGCGAAACGTCAGACGCCACCAGTCAGTCCAGGGTCCTGATAGCAAAAAAAAGACCCTGAAATTCTTTACGGAAGGGTCTGACCATTTCTATCGCGGGATTTGGGTGCAGCGCGGGTGTTGACAGAGTTAATTAAAAAGTCTATTCTGTTGCCTATTGTGCGAGCAGTGATGCGGGTCACCGCATCGGAGGCGAGTATGAGTAACCCTGTATTTATCAAGCGGGTTGTTTTGAACAACTACAAGAGCATCAAGGAATGTTCCGTTGTTCTGGGGCCGCTGACGTTCCTTGTGGGGCAGAACGGAGCGGGGAAAAGCAATTTTCTTGATGCGTTGCGTCTGGTCACCGAGTCGTTGAACACGTCCCTTGAGCACGCCTTGCGTGAACGGGGCGGCATCAATGAGGTCAGGCGCAGATCTTCGGGCCATCCCACGCATTTCGGTATTCGCCTTGAATGGCAACTCCCGGATGGAACCGAAGGAGTCTATGCCTTCCGTGTAGGAGCGCAGAAGAGAGGTGGATTCGAGATTCAACAGGAAGAATGCAGAGTGTTTAGTCAAGAGCGTGTGAAGGAGGACTTTTACAGAGTGGAGGACGGCGCTCTTCGGAAACAGAGTTTTGAGGTCGGTCCTGCCGCCTCCAAAGACCGTCTGTATCTTGTAGCGGCATCCGGCCTTGCTCCCTTCAGGCCGCTGTATGACGCTTTATCACACATGGGCTTCTATAATCTGAACCCCGATAAGATTCGAGAACTTCAGCCGTCGGATCCGGGCGAACTGCTGAAGCGGGATGGGGGTAACCTGACGAGTGTCTTGAGTGTCATGGCCAAGGAGAACGTGGAAGCACACGACCGGGTTGTTGCATTTCTGTCCAAGGTTGTGCCCGGAATCCAAGACATAACCGTCAAGCATGTCGGGAAGAAAGAAACGCTCGAGTTCCGCCAGTTTGTAGGAACCAGCAAAGACCCATGGCGGTTCATGGCTGAAAACATGTCTGACGGCACTCTGCGGGCATTGGGCGTACTGACAGCGCTCTTTCAGTCAGCAAACGGAGGAACAAAGAAAGTGCCGTTCGTGGGTATCGAGGAACCGGAAGTCGCTGTTCATCCGGGAGCGGCGGGTGTTCTACGGGACGGACTGCGCGTGGCATCCAAGACGGCCCAGATAGCAGTGACAAGTCATAGTCCCGATCTGCTGGACGATAAAGAGATACCGGACGAGAGCATCCTTGCTGTGATTAACCGGAATGGAGAAACCAGGATCGGACCACTGGACGAGGCCGGCCGAACAGCGATAAGAGATCGCCTGTACACACCCGGTGAGCTATTGCGGCTGAATCAGCTCGAACCGGACGAGGCGGCGGTGGAGAACATCCCAGCGGACCAGCTTGAGCTTTTTGGCGAGTATACACCATGACAGACGTCCGAATTGCCGCGATCGTCGAGGGACATGGTGAATGCGAAGCCGTACCTATACTCGTTCAGAGAATCGCTGCTACGATTGACCCCGGGTTTAGGCCCAAGGTATTGCCTCCTCTCAGGATTCCGGCATCGAGGCTTTTGAAACAGGGTGAGATTGAACGATCGGTCACCCTGGCAGCGAGAAAACTTCAGGGTCAAGGCGGTATCTTGATCATCGTCGATTGTGACTGGGACGGTTGTTGTCCGGCCCACGAAGGCCCGGTTCTACTTCAGCGGGCTATAGCCGCACGCAGTGATCTGCCTATTTACGTTGTTCTTGCCAAAAAGGAGTTTGAGGCGTGGTTTCTCGCCGCCGCTGAGTCTTTACGCGGAAAGCGAGGACTTCCTTTAGACCTTCAACCGCCCGGAGATCCGGAAAATATACGCGGAGCGAAGGAATGGTTGAGCGAAAAAATGCAGCGGGGCAGGTGCTACGCCGCGACAGAAGACCAGCCGGCATTTGCCGAATTGTTCGACTTGAACGCTGCACGAAGGGCGGATTCGTTCGATAAATGCTATCGTGATGTACAGAAAATGCTGGAACAGTTGCGCCAGAAACAAAATTAGGGACAGCTGTAGATGCTCAGTAATTCGGTAACTTTGCTTGCGTTTCAGTATTTCCCTTGCCCCCTTGACCCCTTGACCCCAAGATACCTTAATGTAGTAGCCGTCGCAGACGGCAACCGGCAAAGATGGAGAAAAGCGGTGCACGCGAAGCGTAATCCTTCTTGTCCACTAAATGGCCGATGGCTCGTAGAGGAGAAGAACCAATAATTATGATGAAAATCCCGGCCGAAGAATCCTGGCAAGGAGCAATACCGTTCAGTTAAGATGAAGTCATCCCCGATAAGATGAAGTCATCCCCGAATTCCTTTATCGGGGATATGGTTTTTCAGACATTTAAACCAGATTCCCGCTCAGAATCGTTGCGGGAATGACAAAATTCGTGACCGATTATCATTAAGTGAACAGTATTGTGGCAAGAAGCGATATGGCGATATCCAGGTGCTCTTCCGGGCTGAGCAGGGGCCCCAGCAACTGGGCCTGCCCCGACCGGTTCACCAGACGGTCGTCGTAGCGCGCGTGCGGGCATCGCCGACGCAGTTCATTGAGAATGTAGATGAAGTTTGCCGCCCGGGACGGCTGCATGGCCGGCCCCAGGGATTCATAGAGGACCTCGAACTCCCGGAATACGAGTACAGGCCCGCCTTTGGAGTAGAGATGGAAAAAACCTTCACGGCTTTCAGTGGTGGTCTCCCGGGTGCTCTTCTCGGTCTTGGTTATGCTGAGACCGCTCGTCATCACTGCTCGGCCTATGTCGAGCTTCCGTTTTCCAATCGTCTCGGTTTCGGTCTGCCGGACGATAGAGGTCCCTCTCAATATCAGGTCTGCGTCTCTGAAGAGAACCTCCGGGCTTTTTCCCTGACGTGATTCCGCACGGATACCCTGGTCCGTAAGCTCGAACCTCCGCACGGCAAACCGTGAGGCATCGGACTCCATGGCATCCGGCGCCAGGACCACGGCCGTGAGCCCTGCGGCTCGGAGCTTCTGAGCAGTCTCCTCCGCCTGCCTGAGATCTGCAAAACTGGCAACCACCGAGGGGCCTCCGCCCGGAACGTTGAGGCGCGGGCGGGTCTCATAGACCGTCACTCCCAGGACCGAGGCAAGGGACTTTGCAAGATTTTCCTTGTCTCCTATCATATTGTGGATGGCGACGATATGCATGGGGATCCTTTCCGATATTATTATTATAGAACACCTCTCTCCATCCTGACAATTTTATTTTTTCAGGCACAGAAACAGATGATATACGGTCCGGGAACGGTGCTCCTGCGTTGACAGGGGTTCGCTCCGGTGGTATAGTTTCTGCGTCGTCGGCGAGATCATCTTCACGTTATTCGTGTTATCAGGTGGATCGTTTCCATGAAAAGAGCCAAGTGCGTCTGTACCATAGGACCGGCATCGGGAAGAGCAGACATTCTCTCTTCCATGATCAGGAACGGCATGGATGTGGCAAGGCTGAACTTTTCACACGGCACCCATGAGGAACATAAAAGATACATCAGGATGATCAGACAGCAGTCCCATTCCATGGACAAGCCCGTTGCCATTCTCCAGGACCTTCAGGGGATCAAGATCCGGATCGGCCAGGTTGAAAATGGGCTCATCCGCCTCAGAAGCGGAAGCACCGTGATGCTCAGAAAGGGAAAGGGACTGTCCACACCGGCCTGCCTCTACATCGATTATCCCAGCCTGGTCCGAGATCTCCGGAAGGGTGACAGAGTCCTGATCGATGATGGGCTGAAACTCCTGAAGGTAACCGGTAGAAACAGAGATGAAGTCTCGGCACGCGTCATAGAGGGCGGAGAGGTCACGGATAATAAAGGGGTGAACCTGCCCGACACCAAGCTCAAGCTTTCCTCCTTTACATCCAAGGACAGGAAGGATCTTGATCTGGGTATCCGGATGGGTGTGGACTACGTGGCGGTCTCCTTTGTGCGCAGGGCAAAGGATATCCAGGAGGTCAAGGGTTACATCAAACGCAAGGGCGCAAAGATCCCGGTCATTGCAAAGATAGAGAAGCCCGAGGCCCTGGACCATATCGGTGCCATCCTGGCGGCTTCCGACGGGATCATGATCGCCCGGGGAGACCTGGGCGTGGAGATGAATACCGAGGATGTGCCCATCATCCAGAAAAAACTGATCCGGATGGCCAACCAGGCCGGCAAGATTGTCATCACCGCGACACAAATGCTGGAGTCCATGACAGAGCACCTGAGACCCACGCGGGCCGAGGTGACCGATGTTGCGAACGCCGTGCTGGACGGGTCCGATGCACTGATGCTTTCAGCCGAGACCTCCTCTGGCCAATACCCCCGGCAGGCGGTGAAGATGATGGTTAGGATCATCCGGAAGACCGAGACGAGCCTGGCAATCAAGGGGGCCTGGGCTGAACAGGGGACCCGGAAGACCGATGAGCCCTATGCCGTTGCCGATGCAGCAGTCCGGGCGGCACGGGATATCAAAGCGAGGGCCATCGTGGCCTTCACCCATTCCGGTTACACGGCCCGTCTTGTTTCGAAATTCAGGCCGACGGTACCCATCCTGGCCTTTGCCACCAGCGACCATGTGCAAAGACGTATTTCGCTCTTATGGGGCGTGACGCCTCTGGTGATGAGGCCTCACAGGCATACCGACGACATGATTTCCGAGGTTGAAAAACGTCTCCTGGAGACTGGCGCCGTCAGGAAGGGGGATACCGTGGTTATCATTGCAAGTTCGCCCCTTTCAACAAGCGGGCGGACCAACTTGATGAAGCTTCACAAAATTACGAACGCATCCATGTCCAAGTGAAAAAATAATCAGGATGATATCATGGATAAATTCCTGTCCGGCATCCCATGGAGTTTGATCATGGTCGCCTGCCTTACCATCGGGCTCGCGCCTTTCGCCCCGCCCCATGTCTGGGAGAAACTCCAGATGCTCGCCAAGGGCCGCCTGGTCCGTCCCCTGGACTGGTTCGACTTGTTCATGCACGGAGCGCCGTGGATCCTCCTGATCCTCAAGGGACTTTTTTCGCTGAAGAAATGAGTGAGCAGGAATGTGCCGCCTGGACTCTTTCCTGTTTCCTACCTACCAATAATAGTTCCAGTTGAGCACGGCCTCGGAATAGTAGTTTCCGAATTCTTTGTGCCGTGACAACTCGAGGGTGATGGCGTTATCGGCGGTGATCCTGAAACTCTGACCGAGAGATCCTTCCAGATTTTGATGGTCATCGCCCAGTTCATAATAGAATTTGCTTGCCCGGAGGTAAACCTTCCACGATTCGGTCATGTTCTTGAGCCAGCCTGCCGATCCCCCAAGTCCCAGGGCGTAATGATGCCGGAAACGCCCGCTGACCAGCAAGTCTGCTTCAAGCATGGAATAGAAGAGACCGCCCATTCGTTTATAGGCAAAACCTCTTCCCGAGTTGAGCCTGTAGGCGAGGTGATCGCTGCCGTCGCTGAAGGTTGTTTGAAAGAAACCGGTATCAACCTTCCAGGATTTCGGCTTGAAGAAGCGGTCACGCGGTGAAATAGAGAAGATGTTGATCAGGTCCAAGGCATGAAGTTCGGACTTTCCCGCTCTTGGATAGTAACGCAAAACCAGATTGCCGAAGTCGATCTGGGAACCGGCCAGGTATCCCTGGTCTGCGTCTAAAAGATTATGATAAGCCGGGCGAATACTCACCTGCTGGAAGAATTCTTTTTTATAAAACCCCGCTCCCACTGACAGCCGGTTGGAGCCGTGCCCCAGGTCTGGACGGAATGGAGCCGGTATTTCCGTATACGCCGCATCGGTTTGACCGAGCCGGCTGCGCGCGTTGAGCAGGGCCAGGTACCGGCGCTGGTATTCCTCCCGGGTCAATTCTTTTTCAAAATACCTGAACTCAATGGTTTCCGCGGCCAGATCCAGAATCCGAATCTCTCCGTCTCTGGTGAGATTCTTTTTCGTCAGATCTTCCGGCGCCGTTTCACCTGCGATAACCTCTACCGCGGCCTTCTGTTCAGCATCGCTCATCTGCGATGCGATATGGCTGATCCGCGTGGCCTTGGATGGGCGATAAAAGGCCTCTTTGACCAGCCCGCTCTCCCGGATAATCCGGACCGTGTCAATGGGAATGACCCAGGGCCGGCACGGACCGGTCAGGTCCAGCTCGGGACGGGCCGTCTCCAGGAGAAACAGCAGGTTGTAGGAGCAGTTTTCATCAAAGAAGAAGTAGTCGGAATAGATGTCCCGCAATTCCCAGATGTGCAGGAACATCCGCCTGGTTTCTTCTTCAGTGAGATTCAGGTCATACTCCCAGACATCCCGGCGTTGCAGGTCACTGTACTCCCTCAGCTTTTCGTAATAGGGGAGAATGGAAAAATACCCTCGGTAAACGCCCAGGATCCCCTTGATGGCGTAAGCTAAGCCGTTGGTCTCATCGGTAATGGCCGAGTAATTCACGGCGTAAGCAAGCAGCTTGCTTTTATAGGGGCCCTGAATGCTGATCAGGGTGTGGCCGAGCATGGAGGCGGGGCTGTTGACGTGAGTCGTCGGGAAAATAAGAACAGCGGATCCGGGCTGGACCTTGTCCAGGGCGTGCTGAAATTCATTGCAGGAAAGGGCCGGGAGCCGGGCCTCGTCGATTCCAAGTTCCTGCCTGAGCCATGCATAGCGCGCGACAAAGCGGCAGCGTGGATGTTCGTCATTCTCCGGGCCGGGTTGGAAAAAGGCCTTGAGTGTAGCAACGAGTTCGGCCTCTGGGTCGTGCTTTCCATTCCCGGACAGGAAAAACCCGGGGTCGTCGATCAAGCTGGTGACTCCCATAAAAGAGGGCTTGTAATGAAGAAGGATTTGCCAGTTGCGATTCCGATAAAGTTCTCTTTGCTGCGCTTTGGCAATCAGTTCGGAGAGATAAGGGTCTTCCGAAGCACGGCAGGGAGCGGTCAGGGTGATGAGCAGAAACATGAGAAAGGCGGGATACTGAAGGTATGACCTACAGTGTCCCGCCTTTGGGTTCAGGTTAAAAGGCTGTGAATAAACACGTACCATTAATTGACGGCTTCGTAAAAAGTCCGTCTGCGGCGTTGCGCTTCATCCTTCGTCATTGCAGCGTATTTCTCAGTACGCCTCATTCCTCAGGATTCGCGCGCCTTGCATCCGGATCTTTTTACTGTGCCGTCCCATTTGAGGACTTTTACAAGTCCATCATTAAATCACTTTACCCCCGGCAAAGCCGGGGGTTTGAAACCGTGTGAACCGCTCAAA
>CAKKPE010000135.1 GCA_919901565.1 bacterium | reverse complement strand
CAGAATAGGACATTTCTACTTTGGCCAAATAGGACATTATCATTTTGGGATTACACAGGAATTTCGCTTACAGGGGAAAATCACGGATAAATGATTTGACTTTACAGCAGTAAACTACCCCTCCGCCTTCCTCATGTGATTAAATGATGTGATTAAATGATTGCCACAGACATGGTTTCAGTTTATGCTGTGATTTCATATTTTGGGCATATTCCGGATTTTTTGTTGACATCATTTTGCAGGGTTGTTATGTTTTTAATGGTTTATTTATCAATACATGCTGGATATTAGTCCGCCATCGGTGTGCTTTTTATGGAATACAAGGAAACGCTGAACCTCCCTTCCACTTCTTTCCCCATGAAAGCCAATCTGTCTGTGCGTGAGCCGGAGATCCTGAAACAGTGGGAGGAGTCAGGACTTTGCAGCAGGATTCTGGAAAAAAATCAGGGGGGGCCGGTCTATACCCTTCACGACGGGCCCCCTTATGCCAACGGCAACATCCATATCGGACATGCCCTGAACAAGATCCTGAAGGACATCATCATCAAGTACAAGAATATGAAAGGGTACTATGCCCGATACGTCCCCGGCTGGGACTGTCACGGGCTTCCCATCGAGCTGCAGGTCGACAAAAAACTCGGTTCCAAAAAGAAAACCATGTCCCTGGTGGAATTCCGGCGGCAATGCAGGGAATATGCCTCTGCTTATGTGGATATACAGCGGGAGGAATTCAAGAGGCTCGGCGTATTCGGAGACTGGGAACATCCCTACCTGACCATGAGCTACGGCTATGAGGCGGCCATCCTGAGAGAGTTCGGAAAGTTTGTTCAAAACAAGGGCGTTTACAAGGGGAAAAAACCCATTCACTGGTGCGCCTCATGCCGGACCGCTCTTGCCGAGGCCGAGGTCGAGTATGCCGACGAGGCGTCTCCCTCCATCTTTGTCCGCTTTCCCGTGGAAGCCCGGATCTCGGAGAGGCTCCCAGGCCTGGCCGGAGAAAAGGTCTCGATCGTGATCTGGACCACGACACCCTGGACGCTTCCCGCCAATCTGGCCGTGGCCCTGCACAAGGACTTTGATTACGCTGCCGTGAAGACCGATCAGGATGTGCTGATCCTGGCCAAAGACCTTGTGGAATCCTGCATGAAGACCTTCGGGATTGAAACCTACCGGATCATTGAAACATTCAAGGGCAAGGCGCTGGAGGGCCTCCGGGCGAGGCACCCTTTTGAAGAACGCGACTCGCTCATCGTCTTCGGAGAACATGTCACCCTCGAGCAGGGAACGGGGTGTGTTCATATTGCCCCGGGCCATGGTGAAGAGGACTACACCATCGGACTTGCCTATCAACTTCCGGTCTACACGCCGGTGGATGACGGCGGGCGCTTCACAGAGGAGGCCGGACGTTTTGCCGGCCAGTTCGTATTCCAGGCCAACCCCGCCATCACGGCGCTTCTCATGGAGACCGGGCAGCTCTTGAACCAGGGAACGGTACAGCATTCCTATCCCCATTGCTGGAGGTGCAAAAAACCGGTCATCTTCCGGGCTACGGAACAGTGGTTCATCTCCATGGAGTCCAATGCGCTGCGCGCAAGGGCGCTCAGCGCCATTCAGGAAAAGGTGCGGTGGATACCGGATTGGGGCATGAACCGGATCTATGCCATGGTGGAGAATCGCCCGGACTGGTGCATATCCCGTCAGAGAAGCTGGGGGGTGCCGATTGCGCTGTTCCAGTGTACGGGATGCGGCGAGTACCTCATGGATGCAGAGGCTGTTTTTCATGTGGCCGATCTGGTCGAGAAAGAAGGAGCGGACATCTGGTTTGGAAAAGAACCCGAGGAGCTTCTGCCCCGGGGGGCAAAATGCAGGAAATGCGGCGGCACCACTTTTCAAAAGGAGAAGGATATCCTGGATGTCTGGTTTGACTCCGGTGTCAGCCATACGGCCGTCCTTGAAAAAAGTCCGGGGCTCTCCTATCCTGCGGATCTTTATCTGGAGGGGAGCGACCAGCATCGGGGGTGGTTCCACAGCGCCCTTTTGACCGCCCTCGGGACCGGAAAGGAGGCGCCCTTCAAATCCGTTCTCACGCACGGTTTTGTGGTGGACGGCGCCGGGAAAAAGATGTCCAAATCCATCGGGAATGTCATAGCCCCCAAGGACGTGATCCAGAAGAGCGGGGCGGAGATCCTTCGGCTCTGGGTCTCTGCAGAGGATTACCGGGACGATGTCAAGGTATCGCAGGAGATCCTGAACCGGCTGGTGGAGGCCTACCGGAAGATCCGGAACACCGCCCGGTTCCTGCTCGGCAACCTGTGTGATTTTGATCCGGCAGGAGACCGGGTTTCACGGGAAGATATGCCGGAGATAGACCGGTGGGCCCTGCATCAGCTCCAGAAACTGATCCAGAAGGTGGACCGGGCCTATGAGGAATTTTCCTTTCATTCCATCTATCATGCCCTGTATAATTTCTGTACGGTGGATATGAGCGCAAGATATCTCGATATCATCAAGGACCGCCTATACGTTTCATTGCCGGACTCCCGGCCAAGGCGGTCCGCTCAGACCGTTCTCTTCGATATCCTGAGCGTTTTGTCTCGGCTCATGGCTCCGATACTGAGCTTTACCTCGGAAGAGATCTGGGCGTCTTTAGACAAGGGGGTCAAGGAAGAGTCGGTACACCTTGCGGCATTTCCGGCGCCGGAACCGAATGATATCAATGAGGCCCTTGCGAAGACATGGGAGGATCTCTTTACAATCCGGGGGGAGGCCTCCAGGGTGCTGGAACAGGCGCGGCGTGACAAGATCATCGGGCTCTCCCTGGATGCTGCTGTTGAGCTTTACCTTTCGGAGGAGTGGTTTGCAAAGCTTCGCCCTTACAGGGATCAACTTCCGGAAATCATGATTGTCTCTTCGGTCATGCTCTTTCCTTTGGCGGAGGCTCCGGAGGATGCCGGCATGGCAGAGAATCTAAAGGGTGTGCGGATCAGGGTCAGGCCCGCGGATGGAGGGAAATGCGCGCGATGCTGGACCTACAGCATCACGGTCGGAGAAGATCCGCAGCATCCCTCGGTCTGCAAGCGGTGTGCGGAGATCATTCACCGGCTGCAAGGCCCATCTGTTTGAAACCAGCAAGGAGCATCATTGCACATTAGACGGCTTGTCTCTATCGTAACATCCATCATCCTGCTGGACCAGGCAACCAAAGCCCTGGTCATGAAGCAGATGTCCGAGGGAGAGTCGATCCCGATCATAGACGATCTTCTGAGTCTGACATTTGTATTCAATCCAGGGGCTGCCTTCGGGTTTCTATCCTCGGCTTCTGAAGAGTTCCGTATCCCCTTTTTTTTCCTGATCTCTTTAGTGGCTATGGCCGTGGTCCTCTTCATCTACTTCAAAGGGGCCCGGGAAAATCTCCTTTTACAGATCGGCCTCTCCATGGTTTTGGGCGGGGCCGCAGGGAATCTGATCGACCGGATACTCTTCAAAAAAGTCATCGACTTTATCGATGTCTATTATAAACACTTCCACTGGCCTGCCTTTAATGTTGCGGACTCTGCGATCACGATCGGTGTTTTCATCCTGATTGTCGATATGGTCCTCACGGGCCGGAGGGAAAAAAGCGAGGCGGGTTGATGCACCCTGTTCTCTTCCATTTCGGACCGCTTACCCTTCATACGTATGGCGTCTTTGTGGCCTCGGCCTTTTTCCTGGCCATTGCCCTTTCGCTGCGGCAGGCGAGACGGGAGGGACTGGACCAGAACCAGATGCTGGATCTGGCTTTTTATATAACCTTGTCTGCGATTATCGGTGCACGGCTCCTCTTTATCATTGTGGAATACCGTTACTTTCTTGAAAAGCCGATCCGGATTTTCAAGATCTGGGAAGGGGGGCTGGTCTTTTACGGAGGGTTGATCCTCGCAGTGACAGTCGGCATCTTCTACATGAAGAAGCATAAGATGCCGGTTCTCAAGGTCGGGGACATCGTGGCCCCGTCTCTGGCCATAGCCCAGGCCGTAGGGCGGCTGGGCTGCCTCTCCGCAGGGTGCTGCTATGGCAAGGTGACGTCGGCCCCATGGGGGATTGTCTTTACGGATCCGGACTCCCTGGTCCCCCTGGACAAGCTCGGCCTGACGCTTCATCCCACACAGCTCTATGATTCTTTTGCCGGTCTGATCCTGTTTCTGATCCTTTACGCCATGGGCAGGAAAAAACGTTTTGATGGACAGGTGCTCGTGATGTACGGGATCTTATATCCTGTCCTGCGGTTCTCGGTTGAAATTTTCAGGGGGGATTCTCGGGGGGCATTGCTTGGGGGGATGATCTCCACGTCCCAGTTTATCAGTTTGATCGTCTTTGCCGTTGCCGTAATCTTTTACATCAAGCTCCGGAACCGCTCCACAGCCAGTCCGAGGCAGGTCTAATCCCAATATCGTTCAGTTAAGATGAAGTCATCCCCGAATAGGGGTATCTACTTGACTCCACCAGGCACAATATGTGGTGTCTCTCTGCAACACCAGATTCCCCCCGGCTTAAAAACATACCGGGGCAGGCTTATAAACCTTCGGGAATGACATTTCATCAAGCAGTTATTTGTTATCCCCGAGTGTTTCTATCGGGGATATGGTTCTTCAGGCAGTTTAAACCAGATTCCCGCTCAGAATCTTTGCGGGAATGACAAAATTCGTGACCGATTATCCTTACTTAACTGAACAGTTTTGGGTCTAACCCCGATATTCCACGCAGGGTCTCATCGCATAACAATTATGGAACGCGGGAGAGTGTGTAGCGGGGCTAAACCTTTGCCAGCCAATCCGGATGTCCGTTATTTTTCCCGTGCACGGCGTTAAAATAGCTCTCCTGGATCTTCTTGGTGAAGGGCCCGGGTTTTCCCTGCCCGATGGTCCGCCCGTCGACCTCCCGTATCGGGGTGACCTCGGCCGCAGTCCCCACGAAAAAGGCCTCATCCGCAATGTAGAGTTCATCCCGGGTGAACCGTTCCTCCCGGATATCAAACCCCAGTTCGCGGCCGAGAACCATGGCTGTGTCCCGGGTGATCCCTTCCAGGATAGAGGTCAGCGGCGTGGTCTTGATGATCCCCTTGCGCACGATAAAGATGTTTTCACCGGGGCCTTCGGAGATGTACCCCTCGGCATCCAGAAGAATGGCCTCGTTGTAGCCGTGCTGAATGGCCTCGCGTTTGGCAAGTTGCGAATTAATATACGCGCCGCAGGCCTTGGCCTTGGTCATGATGGTGTTGACGTGAGACCGGGTATAAGAGGAGACCATGATGCGGATCCCGTTTTTCAGCCCGTCTTCGCCGAGATAGGTTCCCCACGGCCAGGCCGCGATGGCCACGTTGATCGGGTTGTCCTTGACAAAGAGCCCCATGTCGCCGTATCCGATAAAAGCGATCGGCCGGATATAACACTCCTTCAGCCGGTTGATTCTTATCGTTTCCAGAATCCCGTCCGTAATCTCCTTTTGGGAGAAGGGGATTTTCATCTGCATGATATGTGCCGATTCAAAAAGGCGGTCCACATGCTCTTTAAGCCGGAATACCGCCGACCCGCCGTTGATTTCATAACAACGGATCCCCTCAAAAACGCCCAAGCCATAATGAAGGGTATGGGTCAGGACATGGACCTTGGCCTCCCGCCAGTCCACAAAAGCCCCGTCCATCCATATCTTTGCTGCTTCCTGAATCATTCCTGGACCCTTTCTTTAAAGATCTTTAGCAAAATATAATAATGAGGTTTGGGTGTCAATCTTATTTTGTTGTGCCGCTCAGAATGCCGAAGAAAATCCCGCGGGTTTTTTGAGTGACGGCGTGATAGTCGTCCAGAAGCATCCGGCCGGGCGTTGTGGTATCGGTGTTTGCGTAGCCCATGCGCAGGGCCAGGGCCCGGTTTTTCCCCTGATCCGAGGAAAGAGAGGTGATGGGGCGGTCCTGAACGATCCGGATGCGGCTTTCAAGGCGGCTGAGGAACAGATAGGATGCCTTAAGTGACGCGGCATCCTCTTCTGAAAGAAAGCCCAGTCCGAGTGCCGTTTCCAGGATCCGGAGCGTCCCAGGAGACCGGATCTCCGGGTTTTCATGTCCGTGGCGGAGTTGAAGATACTGGACGAGAAACTCGATGTCGATCAGGCCCCCTGCGCCGGTCTTAAAAAAAAGAAGCGCCTCGCTCTGCCGCGCCTTTTCATGTTCTATCTTCATCCGCATGTCCAGAATGTTCTGACGCAGTTCAGGAACCGGGGAGGTGTGAAAAAGGGTCTCTGTAATCAGGGCATTCAACCTCTCCCCGGTTTTTTTGTCTCCGGCGCAGAAGCGGACCCTGGTGAGCGCCTGCCGTTCCCAGGGCTGTATGCTCCGCTCCAGGTATTCTCTGAACCCTTGCAGAGACTGGACCAGGGGGCCGGCCTCTCCCTGCGGCCTTAACCGGAGATCCACGCGGTAGCCCATCCCCTCCGCCGTCATGGTGGAGAGGATGGCCGTGGTCCGGCCTGCAAGACGGGTAAAAAAATCCATGTTGGTGATCTTCCCCGGGCCCGAACATTCGCCATCTTCCGAGTAGACAAAGATAAGGTCGAGATCGGACCCGTAGACGAGTTCCCCGGACCCGAGCTTTCCCGCTCCCATGACGGCAAACCCGGCATCTTCTCCAAGGGGGTTCCTTGGACGGCCGTAGATCTTTGCAAGCTCTTCCCGGGCCAGGGCATGGGCAGTCTCAAGGCAGGCGTCGGCAAGGCGGCTCAAGGCGCTTGAGGTTTCAAGGAGGTCCGTATCCATGAGGATATCGCGAAGCCCGATTTTCATCTCCTCCAGGTGTTTGAATCGACGGAGAAGGCCCATTTTTGCGGAACTGGACGAAATATTTTTCATCCCCTGCGTCAGGGTTTCGAAGAGCGCATCTGACGGGGGCTCCGGGTGCATGAGATCCTCTCCGAAGAGGACTTCAATGGTGTCGGGGTGGAGGACCAGTAGGTTGGAAAGATAACTGCTCATGCTGAAGAGAAAGACAATTTTTTGCAGAAACCGGGGGGTTTCCCCAAGGAGTCCGTAAAAGACCTCCCTGGCGCCGTATACGGAAATAAAACGTTCCATGTTGTTCAGGGCCATGTCCGGGTCCGGAGAAGAGGCAACCTCCTTGAGCAGGTCCGGCGCTATCTTCCAGAAAAGCGCCCTGCAGCGGGATGAGGTGTGTGCATAGGGCGGGCCTTCCTTCAGGAGTATGATGTTTTTATAGGCGAGATGAGGATTCTGAAACCCGAGTCCGGAGAGATATCGATGGGCCTCTCCCGGTTCGAGCTCTTCACCGAGGATGGCGTGCAAAGGAGAATCCTCTTCGCCGAAGTCCCGTTCCTTTTCGTAAAAAAGGTTTTCAAACAGCCCTTGCACGCGGCTCCGGTGGTCGTCAAGGTCTTGAAGAAAATCCTGGAGGTCCGGATAGCCGCACCGCCGGGCAAGCTGTTCAAGTCTGGACAGGTCCGTGGGAAGGGTCTGAAGCTGGATCTGGTTCTCGATCTGGAGTTTGTGTTCCACGTCCCGCAGGAAAAGATATGCCTTGGACAGGGCGGAAAAATCCTCATACGTGATCAACTCCTTATCGCAAAGCCTGTGGAGTGCAAGCAGGGAATTCCTTTCCCGTATCCAGGTGATCCTCCCTCCGTAGATGAGTTGAAGCGCCTGAATGAAAAATTCAATTTCTCTGATTCCGCCATGACCGAGTTTGATATTGTCTCCACGCAACGGCTTCTGCCCGAGCTCCTTCAGAATCTTTTTTTTCATCTCCTTGATCTCGTCAATGGCTGCATAATCGAGGTATTTGCGGTAGACAAAAGGCCTGACCATATTTTCGAATTCTTTGCCCAGAGCGAGGTCTCCGGCCACAGGGCGGCATTTCATCAGGGCGGCTCTCTCCCAGGTCTGGCCAAAGGATTCGTAGTAGAGTTCGTAGGTCCGGAGGGAGGAGGCGACCGGGCCGTGAGCCCCTTCGGGACGAAGGCGAAGATCCACCCGGAACACAAAGCCGTCTTCGGTGTTCGCATGCAGCATGTCGGTCAGCGCCTCGCAAAGTCTGACAAAATAGAGGTGGCTCCCCATCTTCCCCTGGACCCCGCCGGAGGCATCGGACACGCCCGTGGTCTCTCCCTTGTCCGATTCATAGAGATAAAGGAGGTCTATGTCCGAGCTGAAGTTGAGCTCGGAGCCTCCGAGCTTGCCCATAGCGAGAACTGCGAAGCGGCACTCACGGAGCATGCCGGCGCTCTCTTCCATGACCGGTGTACCGTACCGCATCTTCATAAAACGATCGGCCACCTGATAGGCGGCCTCAAGCGCCGCCTCGGCCAGGATGGTCAGAGACCGGGTGGTCTCGGTGAAATCCGAAAAACCCGTCAGGTCCCGTGCTCCGATACGAAGGATCTCTCTGTGTTTGATCCGGCGCAGAACCGGATAGGCCTTCTGCAGCTCAGGAATTTCCAGGCAGGCACTGAGAATCTCCTGAATCAGGGGTTCTCTTTCAAGCGGCGCATTCCAGACCTGCTCCTGGACCAGCCATGAGAAAAGCCCCGGGTCCTGGACCAGGATACCGCTCAGGAAAGGACTGGCCCCGAAGAGGGTGCAGAGGATCCTGAGAGAATGCTTGTTCTGCAGGAACGTCTGGAAGATATTATCGGGGTCTTTGATCCCGCAGAAAAAACGCTCTGCCTGATTCAGGGCCTGTTCGGGATGGGCTGAATCCCTGATATGATCAAGGAGTTTCATGAGGAAGGCCTCGGGTTCCTGACTTGGGGAGGCCCAGGCCGCGATGGACTGCAGGTTCTTGATGACGGTCCTGCCTGGAGGAAGATGGTATTGCCCGAGAAAAGCTATCGCCTCTTCAGGGGAAGGTTCACTTGCTAAGAGAGAGGTCAGTCCGCTCATCCTTCACAATCCACGGAGGTCATAGGCTAAAGATGGGCCGGTTCTTTTTCAGGGATATCATCTACCCCAATTAACCATCAAACCACAGAGCTCTGTGGTTGGTGGATTCAGGATCACAGAATGGATGTGCCTTGCTGAACACCATATAATAATCTGCCGGGATTGTCAAAAAGGGATAAGGGAAGATACCGGGCTGATGTTATGCGTCCCGCTCTGAGCTTTTTCTGGTTTTGAAATACTGGGTTGCCTGCCTGATCTCTTTTGTATGACCGAGGAGTTCCTGTAAATATCCCAGATGTTCCTCTTTTGGAACCGGGGTATCTGTCTCTATCCTGTGAATGAGTCTGCTGACCATCTCTTCAAGGTTTTCGCCGGGCTCTTTGACCTTATCCAAACAATTGTTGAAGGAGACGATCATGCGGTTGGCGTCATCTATAAAGCTTTTAATTCTGATATCATCACCGTTTCGAACCGTCAAACGCAGAGAGAGGTCGCCTTTGGAGATATCCTTCATGTTTTCCTTAAGGCGGCTGAACGGCCCGATGAATTTTTTCGACAGGGCCCATGCAAAAAAGATGATCAGTAGAAAGTAGCCCACAAAAAGCATGAGAAAGAGTAGAGACGAATCAATATGGCCGCTGATGGTTTTGGAAAGGAGGAGAAGAAGAAAACCGCCCAGCAGAACAGTTAAGAGAAGGCTTAGTGTCTGAAAGAAAAGGTCTCTTTCGATGAAATAGCACTGTTTTTTCAGGATGGTCTTTTTCATAATTCTGATCATGCTCCGGTGACTTGATTTAAGTATAAGCCCGTTCTGAAAAATGTGTCAAGCAAAGATCTGTGTTCCGGGAAAAAGAGGAAAACCTTGATAGAAAAGCCGCTCTGTGTTAGGATCCGCATAGTCAACAAAATTAAAATAAATCAGGGGGTTCCATGTTTTTTGCCGGGATTGACGTCGGGTCTCGAACCACCAAGGCGGCGGTCCTTGACCCGGCAGGGAATATCGTCTCATCAAAAATCATAGAAACCGGGGTTCACGGAAGGCAGGCCGCTGAGCAGGTATTGGTATCCTGTCTTGAAAAAGCAGGGATTGACCGGAGAGACGTCGTCAAAATCGTATCCACGGGTTATGGCAAGAGCCGGGTTGATTCGGCATCCCTGCATATGACCGAGATCTCCTGTCATGCAAGAGGCGCTTTTCATCTTTTTCCGGGGACCAGGACGGTGATCGATATCGGAGGACAGGACAGCAAGGCGATTCTTTTGGACAGGTCAGGAGGCGTGGCCGATTTTGTTATGAACGACCGCTGCGCTGCAGGCACAGGCCGTTTTCTTGAGTTCATGGCCGAAGTCCTGGACATGGATATTCTCCGGATGGCGGCCATCCCTTTTGCCGCAGCACAAACCCGGCCCATCAGCAGCCTCTGTACGGTTTTTGCGGAATCCGAGGTCATCTCGCTACTGGCCGAAGGGTGCGCTGTCGAAGATATCGTACGCGGATTGCATGCATCCGTTGCAGAGAGGACAGCCGCTCTGGTTCAGCGGATTTCCTATGCCTCCCCTATAACCATGACAGGCGGGGTGGCAAAAAACAAAGGTGTGGTGGATGCCTTGCAGGAACGAATAAAACTCTCTTTGAATATCCCCGAAGAGCCGCAGATCGTGGGTGCGGTCGGGGCCGCCTGGATCGCACGCAACACCGCCGCAAAAAGCCCGGGTAAACCTGTAAAACGTCTTTAATCCACGGTTATGTTATCAACCGCAATGCGATATTGTATCTCAACGACGATAAGTTGAGGGGCGGGCGTTCTTTGCTCGACCCTCTCGAACGACTTGTTAGTGCACCTTTATTCTGTCTATCCAATAGTCCGGCTGTCTGTGCAAATGCGCGAATGCGAGAACGACTATTGTTTCATCCTGAATGGAATAGAGAATCTTGTAGGGGAATTTATGGACGATGTACCGCCGGATTTCTTTACGCTCCAGCGGCCATGCTTGAGGGTATTGCTGAATGCGGAGAAGGGAATGCCTGATTTGTTTCTCGAACTGGGTTCCTAAGCCTGGTTGTTCTATTTCATGAAACTCTTTAGCCTCATCATATTCCCGACGGGCAATTTCCAGAATCTCTATGATCATGATTATTTTTTGATGAACATGTCCTCGAAAGAGACAGTTTTAATTTTACCTGCTTTGTAGGCTTTGAGTCTTTTTTCGGCTTCAACTGCCCATATTTTTTCAATTTTGGGGTCGGGAACATCAAGGCTCTTGAGCAGGGCTTCAATTACAATAGATTTCTCCGCGGGTTTAAGATGCAAGGCTTTTGAAATTATAGTTTTTGTTGGTGACATGTTCACACCTCGTATTCTGTCGATAGAAAATTATATCACAGGTCGCAGTGATATGGCAATATATTCTACACATATATTCTACACACGCTTTTTTTGAGATAACAATGAGTTAACCCATGGAGCGAAGCGGAAATGGGTTGAATGACTGGTTGGAATATCTGGGCGCTCCTCATTGTCTTTTTTCATTGCTTTCAATGAAGCCATTTAACCAATCCGAATACTCACTGCTTGGCGGCATTAGTTCTGAAGCGCGTGGTGTGCTGAAGTCGGCCGTATTTACCTTTGGAGCCTTTTTTGCGAACTTCTTTTCCTGGGAGCGAAAACGGTTACCATGCTCCATTAGGTCATTGCAGAGCAACGAGCTAAAAAAGATAACATCATTTATGTAGCTATGCATTGCCTCGATTAAATCAGGATACTCTTGATTAGTGTGCCCAGAAGGCATTCGCAATCCAAAATAGTAATACGGTACTGCTTCTTCACTAATGGCAGTTTTGAACTGCTCTACCAATATCTCACGCGTAGATAAAACTTCCTTCAGACCAATAAATGCACCTTCCAACATTGCTACTGCACACAAAGGCCTTCCGTGTGCTGATACTTTGTTAAAAACCAAGTCCTTCAACGTATCAACTGGCATTGCCGGGACGGAAAAAGTTTTTAAATCAGCCACGTACTCGAATTTTTCTCCGGCCTTCAACTGCCCGGACTCGTGTTTTTCGGTAAATGATTTTTGGGCGGCTTGATCATGTTTAAACTGCTCATAAAGGGGCAATGAATGCTGCTTCTTCAAGGACAACATGATGTTACATATGGAAAAGCTGACCATTATCGCTGCGTTGGTGTTTCTCAGTTCTGATAGAAATATTTCCAGCTGCTTGTTCCTTTCAATTACTCGTTGAGCCGCAACAGCGCCGGCAAACGCTCCTGCGAGTGAGCCGACAAGTGCGATAGAGAAATTGGAATTTAGAACTGCGGATAGAGAGCACCAAACATCAGCAGTTATATCAACCAGCCACGCTACGAAACTATTCACGGTATTTGATCCATATTTACACTCTAACGTTTGAACTCAACCGCGCGGCTTTGCCGCGTCGCGCTGGAGTGATTGGTTAGGCTTTCGAGACTATCCAACATCATTCTCTGTCAAACGTTCGACCAATCTCAGGTCTCGCATAGCCAATTGATGCAATTACGCTTATCGCCACTACTAGGAAAAACAATGACACGGCAATCTGCGAGCCCACTAACCAAAACATATTATTGTTAAAGGTGTGTTCAGGGAAGCTTAGCGTAGTCGCAATCTCAAATGATTTTTTGAAAAGTACCCAGAAGCACATGGAATCATCGGCACGGTATAGAATTGCAAATAAAGTTATAGATTCACCGAAATTTATGATTGCCTGAAAAAAAATTCGACGGTGGCTCCATACCTTACGTTTCAACACGGTTTCCGAAGTTAGATCATCGAACCATAAGACGCCAGCAAGATAGCCCACAATATCTACCAATAGATACCAAGCACCGATCTTTGCAACCCAACTCAAGCAGGTATTGGTGCCGAAAGTCATTTGTACGAGCAGATATACTAAAGCGATGTGTATAATAATGCCTATATCCTGCCACCATGCTCGTGACTTCTCATACTTCTGATCCCACGCACATTTTTTCAGAAGTGCAACTTTGCTCAGTTTCGCCCAAAGCCGTGTTGGAGTAGTCCAGCGCAATAACCGTATGAGTAAGTATCCGAGCAGCACAAATAGACCATGCCAGCGCATTATGTCATGCCAGGATTTGTATTCTGGTACAGCATTACCGTTTTGGCTCAAGTCTCCTCCCTCGGAAGCATAATGGGCTTCAGCGGGAGCGTTTAGCGATCCGCTGCAAGCCGTAGTTAGATCACCTGCTTCGAATTTCGATTGTCGTGTTCGGTGCGTCTTCCCATTTGATTGGTCGTATGTCTGTGACACAAGACGACGCTGGCCGCGAACTCTTATAAGAGTTGATTCCGCTTATCTTACCGCGTTGGAACCAAATCACTCGATAGTCATGGTAACCAAAGCCAGCCCCTGTCTGACAGTACTGCCAAGCCTCATTCTCGCCCTTCAACTGGCGATCGTCTGGTGGACCCATTACAGATAGGACCTGTTCCTTGGTATCTCCAAGATTGAGCAATGTGGCCTTCTTCTGCAGGCTTCCGCACGCTGATAGCAAGACCGCGAGCATTATGGATAGAGCAACGAACCGATATTTCATACGAGCCTCCCAGTGTGACTGGTGATCCATCCATGTTATTAAGCGACAAAAAGAGTGTAGCAGAAATAGGCTTCTGTGTAAAATAAAAGGGAATAAGACAAGGAGCCTTTTTTATAGGCTCATCAGGAACATATTCGCGTTTGGATTCAGAGCTTGGCGCCCATTTTGAAGTTTTAAATCAAAGAAGCAGGTTATGTAAAAAGAGAAGGTCCGAGCCTTACTCCTTCAGCAGCTTTTCACGTTCTTCCTGATCAGTCTTGCACTCTATACACATGGTTGTGACCGGCCTGGCCTCCAGGCGCTTTGCGCCGATTTCCTGGCCGCACTCTTCGCAGATGCCGAAGGTCCCCTTTTCAATCCGATCCAGGGCCTGGTCAATCTTTGTGAGCAGGCGCTTTTCCCGGTCCTTGAGACGGAGAAGAAAATTGCTGTCAATCTCCACCATGGCCTGGTCCCCAAGCTCAGGGAGATTTTCATTCTGGGCGCCGAGCTTTGAAGAAATGGCTTCGTTGGCCCCGGCCAGGATCGTTCTCTTTTTTTCGGACAAGTCCTGTTTAATCTTATCAAAAAGTTTTTTCTTTGAAGATGCCGCTGTTTTCTCAGCCATTTGAACCTCATATTTCAATTACTTGAGACAATTATATCATATTATCAAAACAAGATTTGCAAGTCAAGATTGAAAAATATTTATTGTAAAGCCAAAATAGAAATGTCCTATTCTTACCAAAATAGAAATGTCCGGT
>CAKKPE010000134.1 GCA_919901565.1 bacterium | reverse complement strand
AAACTTCGTACAATCGGTAACCGGACAGTAGTGATTCTTTATCTTTAATTTCTATATTTGATTATTTACCATGCTCTAAAACCGGAGTCAAACCTCCCGCCTCCTGGCCCAGCTTTTCCAGGAACGTAAACGAACGGATCTCCCGCCCAAGCAGATGAAGAAGGTAGCGGTGCAAAAGCCTTTTGAGTCCGACATTCAGCCTTCCCTGCAAACGGACACGATCCATTTTCGTGAGATCCATGGCCAACGCCTGTCTCCAGAAAAATCCGACCCCTTCAGGAACGGATTCGGGTTCGGCCTCTGTTGAGCGGACCTGGCAGGATGAGCAGACCAACCCGCCGTCTTTTATGAAAAACATAAAGCGGCCCTGCCTGTTCCCACAAAAAACACAGGCATCCATCCTCGGTGCGAATCCGATGATACTGAGGAACCTGATCTCAAAAATCCTGAGGACGGCTTCAGGGTCACGAGTGGCAGACATACCTTCCATACTCCGGACAAAGAGCTTAAAGACCTCCGCTGCAGACTCCCTTTCGGGGACAAAGCCCATGATCAGTTCGGCCATATACTGACATGAACCGGATCTGATCAGGTTCTCTCGGATCTGCTGAAAAGACTTCAGGATATCAAACTGGTTGATGGAAACCAGGTTCTTGCCCTGCCTGTCAAAATAGATGAGCTTCCCGTAGGTCAGCATTTCAAGGGAGGCCCCGAAGCGGCTTCGTATCCGTTTTGCCCCCCTGACCATCCCTGAGATCCTGCCGTAATCCGGCGTAAGGAAGGTCATGATCTGATCGGATTCCCGGTAGTCAATCTTCCTGAGTACAACAGCTTCCGTGGAATAAAGCGGCATATCCTATATACCTCTACGCTGGGAATAACTACACTTACGGTGTGGAGTAACGGGATTTACTCAAACCCCAATTCCTTGAGCATTCCGGAATGATCCCGCCAGGCCTTACGGACCTTGACCCAGAGTTTCAGATAGACCCTGGAATGCAGAAGCTCCTCGATCTCCGGACGGACCATGGTGCCGATCTCCTTAAGCCTCTGCCCCTGCTTTCCGATGAGAATCCCTTTCTGAGACTCCTTCTCAATATAGATGACAGCCTCCACATCGACCAGGTCCGAACCCTCCCGTTTCTTAACCGTCTCAACGACCACAGCCGCCACATAAGGGATCTCATTGTGGGTCTGCCGGATGATCTTCTCCCGGATCATCTCCGAAATGATAAACCTCTCCGAGAGATCGGTTATACTCTCTCCAGGGTAGTAGCGAGGCCCCTCAGGAAGGAATGAAGGGATCAGTACCTCAAGATCGGCAACGCCGTCCCCGGTCAGGGCCGAGATGGGGATGACTTCCTTGAATTCCATAAGATCCTTGTATTTCCGGATCAGGGGAAGAAGATTTTCTTTTCTTATGGTGTCTATTTTGTTGATGATCAGGATCACCGGTGTCTTGACTCTTTTCAGTTTATGACATATGGACAGGTCCTCTTCATCCTGTTCCAGTACCGGTTCCACCAGGAACAGGATCAGATCTGCATCTTCGAGGGTTGAAAGAGCGGTCTTCAGCATGATTTCGTTCAGCCGGTGTCTTGGCGTATGGATCCCGGGTGTGTCCAGGAAGAGGGCCTGGAAACGTTCGGTGGTCTTGATCCCAAGAATCCTGTTGCGGGTCGTCTGGGGTTTTTCTGTTACAATAGAGAGTTTCTCCCCCAGCATACGGTTCATGAGGGTCGACTTCCCCACGTTAGGGCGGCCGATCAGGGCCACATACCCTGAACTGTACACTCCGGAATCCGACATGAGAGACCTCAACTTTGCCTTGCGCCCGTTGCGATGAAAACACCGGCAGTGAATAATCCCGGAGCCGGAACCACCCCGAGGATCTGGGACAATCTAACAAATGCCTATATCTGCGTCAACGAAATAATCGGGTAAACTCCTTGGATTTCATATGCTTTTCAAACCAGAAAGCTCCGATTCATGGAAGGTAAAGTTTCTGGTATTCATCCATAGCGAACTTGTCCGTCATCCCTGCGATATGATCACAGATCAGCCTGAGGAAGGCCGGCTCATTCCGAAGTTCATGAATTTTTTGACCCACATCCTTCAGAGGGATGTCCCTGAGATAGGGCTCTTTCCTTCTGTGGGCGTAAGGCAGAAGGGCCCAGTCCTGGAGCTGCCGGGGATTGGTATAATAGGCCTTGTAAAGATTACGGATGAAATGGATTGCCCGGCCATCCATGATGTTTACCTCATAGCTGTTGATGATCTCCCGGTAGACGAACTCCTTGAGCTCCTGAAAAAGCCCTTTGCCCTTGCGGGAAAATTCAATCAGGTCGGGCGGGATATCATTCAGCCGTTTATAAAACTCTTTGGAGGATCGGATCCCTTCCCGGTCGGTCCATTCCCTGATCTTCCCGGATGAATGCACAAGGATATCGGTCAGCAAGACATGGATGGTCCCCCGAACGAGCATATTCTGTTTGAGGAAGCGGCTGCGGGTCGCATGATAGTCAGGGTGGATTTTCCGGATCATTTCTTTCATGATCCTGAGCTGCTCGATCTTCCTGAGGTCGACCAGACCGGCACGGAGGCCATCCTCCATATCGTGGGCCTGTTGGGCGATCTCGTCGGTCATGGAGACCACCTGTGCCTCCAGGAACAGAGGGCCCTTCACGCTGAATCTCTCCGACTCGAAGGCCTGGTACGTCATATTGTCAGGCAGAGAGGTATGCCTCAGAATTCCGATACGCGTCTCATCGGTGAGGTTCAGCCCATCCTCCTGGTACCGCTTTTCCAGGAGGTCGACCACCCGGAGGCTCTGGCAATTATGCTTGAATCCGCCGGGGTTCCCCAGCTTTTTAAAATCAAGAAGCCCTTCCAGGTCATCCTGCCCGGACATGATCCCGTGCAGCACCTCTTCTCCGATATGTCCGAAAGGCGTATGCCCGAGGTCGTGCCCCAGGGCAATCGCCTCTGCAAGGTCCTCATTAAGCGAGAGGGCGCGGCAGAGCGTCCGGCCCATCTGAGAGACCTCAAGGGTATGGGTCAGCCGTGTCCTCTGGTGGTCCCCCTCGGTAGCCACAAAGACCTGTGTCTTGTGCTTTAATCTGCGGAACGCCCTGGAATGAAGAATCCGGTCGCGGTCCCGCTGGAACTCCGTACGGTAATCGTGCATTCTTCCTTCAGGCATGATCTTGTGCAGTCTTGCGGCATAAGAACTCTTCATGGCATAGGCAGCAAGCCTCTGATCCTCAGACGCCTCGAGATCTTTCTTGTTGCAGAAGTTCCGTGACGATGTGCGTTCCTTTGGACTCACGATTTCCCCTTTTCATCATTATGAATCATGACATACTTAATCATATCGAGGTACGAACACCGGGATCAAACACCGTTACTGCCCGCCCCTACAGGCTGCGATAGGCCGGAAATGCATGGGGCCTTCCGGTACAGCGGGGCCAAATCGGCATCATTCTATCAGAACCCATGGCCAAAGGGAAGGATTCTCAGATACGGGGTATCCTGATTTGATAACGCAACAGGGACGGACCCCTGTTGAAAAGGGTCCGTCCCTGGAAACTATCCTGGCGCCGTCCCAGCCTGAAACCCATGGCAAGATACCTATCTCTACATCATTGGACTTTTCAAGGAGTTTGTTTAATATATGCTTGAAGATTCCGGTATTGCTTGATATAATTTATTTAGATAGAACCAATGCATGAAATATCAATAAAAAGCTTTTATTGAGTGTATTTAAGAAAAAACAGCATATTCCAACCCTAACGAATTATGCTATTCACCCGTATACGGGAGGGAGGTTTCATGACTGCCCGGCTCGTGCGTTTGATCCTTGGCGTTCTGATTCTGATCAGCCAGTTTCTGGACCCGTCCGCCCGGTGGCTTTCATGGGGCGTTGTCGCTCTGCTCTTTTTCGAAGGAATCACGAATATCAGGATTTTAGAGCCCCTTCTGATCAGTCTTGGCACTGATCAGCCATCATCTCAGGATGCCGGACCAGCAGACTGATCTCGGTTGCAAGACCTTGAACTTCATGGAGGCAGGCTATGGCTGAAAGACTGTTCCGCATCATGGCAGGATCGGTACTAGCTTCCGGACTCTATTTTAATGAGCCGCTCTGGTGGATCCCATGGTTTGTCGGGATCATGCTGACATTTGCCGGTATAACGAATATCTGCCTGATCATTTCATTCTTGCACAAAATCGGAATAAAATAATTTCCTGGACGCTGTTTTCATTCTTCTGGTTATCCGGACATGGAACTGAACAACAAAGAACTGACCCAACCCCCTTCCAGCGGCACAGGACTCCACTGGACTACGAGTATCCTGACCAAAATGACCGGGGTTGTGTTGTGGACACTGATGCTGCTGATGTTTGTCCTGGCCCTTTTCATCATCCGCCATCAGTCCATGGAACTGAAAAATGAACTCTTTTCCCAGGGAGAGAGGAGTATTCAGCATGTCTTCGAAAGATATGACGCCTTTCTCAAACTTGAAGAACGCATGAAGCCGCTTCTTGATAAAGATCCGTCCTCTTTATCAGAAACGGCCGGACCAGCCATCTATCAAAGCCGGATCTTGGCCCTGATGGAACAGTCCAGGGCAAACCTGGAACAAAACATCCTGGAGGATGAGACCGGGGGAGATATCGCTGCGATCGCCCTCCTCACCGCGCAGGGAACATTTCTCACAACCAGGGGAACCTCTGATATATCGGCTTTCCTGCACAAAAGATGCGAAGAGGCCATAAAAACAGGGATCAGCTCATCAAGTCTTGCCTGGCAGGAATACGGCCGCCTCTTTACACGCTCCCGATCTATTCTCACCGATCAGGGGACGCCTGCAGCGGTCATCGCCGTGGCCATTTCAAAAGATCTCATCGAGCAGAGAATCAATGCAGAACGCAAGAATGTCTTCCTGATGATCACCTTTGTCGTGGTTCTCCTCAGTTTTCCCATCATCCACTTTCTGCAAAAATGGGTGGTACAACCTATCCGGAACGTTACGGATGCCTCAATAAAAATCTCCGGCGGCCTTTTCGAAAAGCGGATTCCTGTCCAATCCAATGACGAGATCGGCCTCCTGGCTGTGAACTTCAACAAGATGGCGGCCTCCCTGAATTACCGTGACAAGCGGTTATTGAAAAGTTACGAGCAGATCCAGAACATCAAGGACTACTACAACTCGATCATCTCAAATGCCCCTGTGGGTATCATGACCGTGGATCAGGATGGAACCGTGGCTTTCGGAAATTTCGCACTCTGCGAGATGCTGCAGAACTTCACGGTCAGTTCAACAGATGGAACAATAAAAGTCGGGGATATCAAGGCCCTCCAGGGAACAAGTATCCATAAGTTGATTCAAGAAATCATGTCCGGAAACATTGTGGAGGAAGAAACATTTATCATATCCCTCCCGACCGGAGAAAAGAGGATTTTTTCCATGAAAGGCGTTCCGCTCCTGAACGAGCGGCAATCCATCCAGGGTTCTCTTCTGACCTTCGTGGATATCACGAAGCGTATAGATCTGGAAGACCGACTCAAGGAGACCAACCTGATCCTGGAAAGGGCCGTTCATGAACGGTCCCAGGAAATCCTGCATACCAATGAAAAGCTCAGGCAGACCATTGAGGACCTTCATATTACAAACAGGGAATTGTACAAGACAAGCGAGGCCCTGAAGATATCCAACGATGAGAACATCAAGGCCAACCGGATGAAGACTGAATTCCTGGCGAGCATGAGCCATGAACTCAGAACGCCCCTGAATGCCGTCATTGGTTTCTCCGATGTAATCCTCACCGGGATCGACGGACCGGTCAATGACAAGCAGAGAGAGGATCTGGAATCCATTTCCCGCAGCGGCAAGCACCTTCTCCATCTGATCAAGGACATACTGGACCTATCCAGGATTGAAAGCGGAAAGGTCTGTTTGAACAGGAAGAAGATTGATGTCCATACCCTTGTTCAAGAGCTGTATCCTGTTGCAAAAAGCATGATCGGAGAAAAACCCATCGTTTTCCGGACCGACATTGAAGACGAGATCCACTTCTTTTACTCGGACGAGAACAAAATCATCCAGATCTTTCTCAACCTCATTTCAAATGCCGTTAAGTTTACGGACAGAGGAGAAATATCCCTCTCCGTTTTACGGCATATCCCGGAGGACAATGCTTCCGAAGAATTCATACAGTTCACGGTATCAGACACCGGAATCGGGATGAGAGAACAGGATCTCCAGGAGATCTTCAATGAATTTATACAGATAGACCTCTCATCGAGAAACCGGGAGGGCTCCGGTCTGGGGCTGAGCATCACCAGGAAGCTTGTGGAGTTGTGCGGAGGAGAAATCTGGATTGATCCGCAATATAAAGGGGGCAGCCGTTTTCATTTCACTGTACCCGCATCTTCGAAGAATGCCGAAATAGCCGAAACCGTATGATAACTTTTCCGAATCGGTGAAGGGAACCTTATGCCATACAAAATCCTCTATGTAGAAGACAATCTGGAGAACAAAAAACTGGTACGCAGGATCCTTGAGGCAAACCACTACATCGTGGCTGAAGCCGATGACGGACTGAGTGCAATCCGTATTGCACAGGAGGAGAAGCCAGATCTGGTTCTGATGGACATCGGCATTCCCGGCATGAACGGATATGAGGCCACCACGCTGATCAAGGCCATCCCGGAACTCAGACAGACTCCCGTAGTGGCCCTGACGGCGAGGGTCATGGATGGAGACAGGGAACGGTCACTTGCCGCGGGATGCGATGGCTACATCTCCAAGCCCATAGACGTCCGGAGCTTCCCTGATTTGATCCTGTCGTTTCTGAACGGCAAGAGGGAATATGTATCCGCCACGGATGAACCCTACTATCTCAAGGAATACAGTCAGAAACTGGTCCAGCAGCTTGAAAAGAATATCTTGGAACTGAGGGACAAAAATCTAAAGCTGGAGAAACATACCCAGGAGATGCAGGAGATCTGCCTGAATGTGATCAGCTCACTGACCCGTGCCATCGAGGAGAAAGACCCCTATACGGCGGGCCACTCTGAACGGGTCACCAGATATGCCCTGCGAATCGCTGAAAAAATGAAACTCCCGGAAGATGACATCCAGATCCTCAAGAGGTCCGCCATGCTTCACGACATAGGCAAACTCGTTATTGATCTGGCCTGCCTGAACAAGGAAGAACCTCTGACCACAGAAGAGTGGACCCGCATATCACTACATCCGGGCATTGCGGCGAGCATCCTTTCTCCGATCAAGTTCCTTGAGCGTGAAGTCGAAATCATCCGCCACCACAGCGAACGCTGGGACGGCAAGGGCTACCCGGACGGGCTCAAAGAAGAGGAGATTGACGGCCTGACCCGCATACTGATCCTCGCCGACAGTTTTGATGCCATGACCTCAGACCGCTGCTACAAGAAAAAGAAGAGCATCGAGGAAGCCGTTGAGGAAATCAAAAAATGCAGAGGAACCCATTTTGATCCCATGGTTGCGGACATCTTCATAAACATCCTCAAAAAAGAAAAGGATATCTTTGCGGGCTGGATAAGAGAATCCATGGACGAAGCGGATTTACCTTTAAGCGTCTAATCCTGATCTGCAGGAAATCCTCTGCATACAGAGATTCCCGACCGCCGGTCATCCCTTCTCCTCTCCCCGCACCTTCGATCATAAGGTTTCCTCCTGGGCGTATAGTATCCGTCTGCAGAGTAAATCCTTCAATAAACATGATTTATGAATAGACAAAACATTTTTTTTGCAGTATATAAACAAAGATCATCCACAAGGAACTGACTATGAAGCGTCTGTTTTTTTTCATATGGCTGTTGGGATTGGTTTTCTGGATTTCCTCCACTGGATCAACGACCCTCAGAGAATCCTATCTTATCGAGATTGACGGCATCATCAATCCGGTCTCCATGGATTTCATCCTCAAATCCATCCATAAGGCCGAAATCGACCAGGCGGAGTGCCTCATCCTTCAACTCGACACACCCGGCGGTCTTGCAGAATCCATGCAGAAGATCGTTAAAGGCATTCTCGCATCCAAGGTCCCCGTGATCGTGTACGTAGCCCCGGACGGCGGCCGTGCCGCATCCGCCGGGGTCTTTATCACCCTTGCCGCACACGTGGCCGCCATGTCTCCGGGAACGCACATCGGGGCAGCCCACCCTGTGAATATCGGGGGCCAGGCCATGGACGAGGAAATGTCCAAGAAGATTGCGAACGACTTTGCCGCCAACATCCGTTCTATTGCAAAACAGCGGGGACGCAACCAGGAATGGGCTGAAAAAGCGGTACGGGAGAGCGTCTCCATCACGGCGGACGAGGCGCTCAAGCTCAAGGTCATCGATCTGATTGCCGGGGACCTTACAGACCTCCTTGAACAGGCCGATGGCCGGAAGGTCATGGTAGACAGCAAAGAGGTCATCCTGCACACCAGGGGGATCCCGGTCAGGGAACTCCCCAAAGGGGTCCGTTACCGGATACTGGATACCATCACCAACCCGAATGTAGCCTACATCCTCATGATCCTCGGATTCTACGGGCTCTTTTTCGAACTCACAAGCCCGGGTGCCGTTCTCCCCGGGGTTGTGGGAGGGATCTGCCTGATCCTGGCGTTCTATGCCTTCCAGTCCCTGCCGATCAACTATGCAGGACTTCTCCTGATCATCTTTGCCATTATCCTTTTTATCGCCGAGATCAAGGTGGTCAGCCATGGAATCCTCTCCATTGGAGGGGTCATCTCCATGATCCTGGGTTCCTTCCTCCTTATCGAATCACCGGAACCCTACCTCAAAATTTCCAAGGCGGTCATCTACCCCACGGTCCTGGTAACGGCCCTGTTCTTTTTTTGGGTCGTCGGCATGGCCGTAAGCATGCGGAGCAAAAAGACTTCCACGGGTCCCGAAGCACTCATTGGAACAACCGGCAAGGCCGAAACCGATATCGACCCGGAGGGGTCCGTCTTCGTTCACAGTGAGATATGGAACGCCAGGAGCGAGGTGCTAATTGAAAAAGGAGAAGAGGTGGAAGTCACCGGCATAAAAGGACTCATCCTTTTAGTCAGGCGAAAAGAACCTTAAACCATAAAAGGAGAACCATTATGATACAGCTTTTGCCTATTTTAGTATTGATCCTTTTCTTCCTCTCTTCGGCCATCAAGGTCATCCGGGAGTACGACAGGGCCGTGGTCTTCCGTTTGGGCCGATTTCTCTCGGTAAAGGGACCGGGTCTCATCATCCTGATCCCCCTCATTGACCGGATGGTCAAGGTTTCCCTCCGAACCGTGGCCATGGATATAGACCCTCAGGATGTCATTACCAAGGACAACGTCTCCATAAAGGTAAATGCGGTCCTCTATTTCCGCGTGATTCAGTCGGAAAAGGCGATCATCGAAGTAGAGGACTACCTCTATGCCACCTCCCAACTCGCCCAGACCACACTCCGCAGCATCCTGGGACAGGCGGAACTGGATGAAATCCTGTCGGCGAGGGATAAGATCAACCATGAACTCCAGCAGGTCATCGATAAGCAGACCGACTCCTGGGGGATCAAGGTCTCCCTGGTGGAAGTCAAACACATCGACCTCCCCCAGGAAATGCAGCGGGCCATGGCCAAACAGGCCGAGGCGGAACGGGAGAGGCGCTCCAAGGTCATCCACGCGGAAGGCGAGTACCAGGCTGCGAACAAACTGGCCGAAGCAGCCAAGATCATCGAGTCACATCCCATGGCCCTGCAGCTTCGCTACCTGCAGACCTTGAGTGAGATCGCATCGGAGAACAACTCCACCATCCTGTTTCCGATCCCCATTGATCTGTTCAAGCCGTTTATGGGCAAGGGAATGGGTTAAGGCAAGGCATCCGGCCAATAACCGGAATCTCTCTGGACTTTACAGATTTTTCAAAATTTGTTAAACTATACAATATATTTCTAATTTACGATCACATATTCCTGATGGGGTGGCCCGGTGCAGAAAAATAAGATCCTCCTGGTAGAAGATTCTGAGACGATCCTCAATATCTACAAGACCAAACTGGTTACGGCAAAATATGACGTGGTCACGGCCAAAAACGGCATGGAGGCCATCAAGGCATCATCCGAGCATGAGTTCGATCTGGTCCTGCTCGACCTCATGATGCCCATTGTGGACGGGTTCAAGGTCCTTCAGGTTGTCAAGAGCAACCCCAAAACCGCAAAGATCCCGATCATCGTCTTATCTGCCAAGGGACAGCACGAAGAGATCGAAAAGGCCATGAAACTCGGCGCCGAGGACTATCTGGTCAAATCCATGACCAAGCCGAACGATGTGCTGGACAAGATCAATCAGATCCTCAGTTCGAAAAAAGAACATCAGCATGTGAAAAGCTACCGGATCGCCATCCAGGATGAGTCGGGGGACGCCTTAAGCCTTTCGTCGGATTTCAAGCTGAATCTGTTCAAGTGCAGGATATGCGGGCATTCCATGTGTCTCGATCTGGTCCCGGACTACTCTTATGACGAACCATGGTTCACCGGCCATTTTGTCTGTCCCGGATGCCAGGACGATCCTTCTTGATCCAGCGAGAACTCCCCGTCTTCATAGACTGGAAGTTATCGCTGGATTAAATTGTAATTAAATTGTGACGTATATCACAACCCTTCCGCCATGACACGTGATAATTAATAAAAAGATCGATCCATGCTCATGATTGATTGCATTCAACACCCTATTCAGCCCCTGTTTCCATCATGATGGATGAACAAAAATATCTTTCGGTCTGCCCGCATGACTGCCCTGACTGCTGCAGCCTCGTGGTTACGGTAAAAGAAAAACGTGTGGCCGCAGTGGACGGGAACCCGGAACATCCCTACACACGAGGATTCATCTGCGGAAAGATGCGCAGCCTACCGGAGAGAATCTATTCCCCGCTCCGCATCAAAACCCCCCTGAGGCGAACAGGTAAAAAAGGGGAAGGCGCCTTTCAGCCGATCTCCTGGGAAGAGGCCCTGGATGAGATCTTTGAACGGTTCAGCGGAATCATCCGGAGATCCGGCGCAGAAGCCATCCTCCCCTTTTCCTACGGCGGGACCATGGGGCTGATCAACCGCAATGCCGGACATCCCTTCTTCCACCGTCTCGGCGCAAGCCGTCTCATGCGGACCATCTGTTCCACCACGGCCGAAGCCGGCTGGGATTATACCATCGGCCGTGGGATCAGCCATGATGCCGAGAGCATGACCGACTCGGACCTCATCATCCTTTGGGGTATCAATACAGCATCCACCAACGTGCATATCCTGCCACTGATCAAAGAAGCCAGACACAAGGGGGCAACCCTCATCGTCATCGATCCCTACCGTAATAGGACGGCAAAAATCGCAGACATCCACATCCGTCTGAAACCCGGGACCGATACGGCCCTAACTTTAGGCATCATGCATCTTCTAACCCGTAACCAATGGATCGACAAGGACTACATCAACAAATGGACATACGGATTTGACCAGCTCGAAAAAAAGCTGGGACAATACCCGCCTGAACGGGTCTCGAAAATCACCGGCGTCCCTGAAGAACATATCGAGGACCTTGCGCAAAGGTACGGTCATGCCCGGGCTCCGTTCATCCGCCTGGGTATGGGCATGTCCAGACAGAGCGGCGGCGGCATGGCCATACGGACCGTTGCGTGCCTCCCTGCCATCGTGGGCGCCTTTGAAAAGCGAGGTGGCGGGATAACCCTGATGACCGGTTCATTTTTCGAGCTGAACATGGAGGCGGTTGTTGGAGAATCCCTGCTCGGAGACAAGAAGCCCCGCATGATCAACATGATCTCCCTGGGCCATGCGTTAACAGTGTTGGATGACCCTCCGGTCCAGGGTCTTTTTGTCTACCATTCCAACCCGGCCGCGGTGGTCCCCAACCAGGGCCTTGTGGTCAAAGGGCTCATGAGGGAGGACCTCTTCACCGTGGTCCACGAACAGCTGCATACCGATACCGTGGATTACGCCGATATTGTACTCCCGGCCACCACGTCGCTGGAGCATGCCGACATCTACAAGAGCTACGGCCAGTGTTATCTGCAGTGGGCTGAACCGGTCATCCCACCTGTCGGACAAGCCAAATCCAACCGGGAATTATTCACGCTCCTGGCCGGGAGATTCGGCTTTGATGATCCCTTCTTCCGGAAAAGCCAGGACCAGATCATTGAGGATCTGCTTTCGCCGGCATCTTTATTCCGAGAGGGGATCGATCTTCAGACATTGAAACAAAAACGTTTTGTCCGCCTGAACGTGGAGAGGTTCGGGAACCCCTTCAGGAACGGGTTCTTCACTCCTTCCGGAAAGCTTGAGTTCTATTCGGAAAGGATGAAACAGGACGGCCTTCCTCCGCTCCCCGAATATACACCCCCAGCCGAGGTCTCAGAGGAACCGGAACGTTTGAAACGTTACCCGCTGACCCTCATGACACCTCCGGCACATAACTTCCTGAACACAACCTTCAGTTCACTCCCCTCGGTCCTCGCTCTGGAAAAGCGCCCCACCCTGCTGATCCATCCGTCTGATGCGCTTCCTCGGGAGATCCAAAACGGTGAAGAGGTCCGGGTATTCAATGACAGGGGAGAATGCAGGCTTACGGCACTTGTGTCCGAGGAAACTCAGGCCGGGGTGGTGGTTGCAGAATCGATCTGGCGGCCCAAGGACATGCACAACCGGTGCGGGATCAACTGTCTGACCTCGGAGCGTGAAGCGGACATGGGTCACGGACCGACCTTTCACTTCAGCCTGGTCCAGGTGGAAAAATAAGAAGACTATTCTGCAAGGGTATATTCCTTCCACTCCACGCTGGGAAGATGAAAATCCATTAGAAAGTTCATGAGATCGGGCCGGGCAAAATAAAGGGGTTTGTCTTTTTCTTCCTCGGCCACCAGGACCACGGGCAGACCCTGGAACAGAGGGAGAAGGGACTGCATGGTCTTGACAGCCTCTTCCCTGTTGTCGATGACCGCCTTGTCCACCCGGACAATGCCAAATCTCTTTTTGTGTCCGATCACGATACCACCCTGGTAGGTCTTCATGGCGTCTCCCGGTTCCTCTTGAGGATTCTTGCGATGATTTCGTCCTGGTCCCGCATGGGGAGGCCGAGACTTTGAACCTTGAGGGAACAACTCGGCCTTTTCTGGGCCTCGATCACCCATGCCTGGACCGTCTTCCCCTGTTTTCTGAGCTTTTCTTCCATGAGCCGGAGAACCTCCGGCGATGATTCTACCCTTTCCTGTATCGTGATGTAAAGCCAAATAAAACATGGACAAATATGTTGACCTGTTATGGCTAATATCTTATAATTCTATTATAGTTACAAGCTTTTCTTGGAGAAGTTCTTGAAATCTGAAAAAATAACTGAACACCCGGATCATCACCACGATGAACACCAGTTGATGGCCCTTCTCACCCGCGTTTCACAGCTTGACTTGAACGCCATCCAGAGGGCCTCCAGCGTGTCGCTGGACTGGAATTATATCTATGAGACCGCCTGCCTGCTCGGTGTCGCCCCGCTCTTTTACCACCATCTCAGGAATTTAAGACCGGTCGATCTTCAGGATACCCCCCTCATGGAATCTTTTAAAACACAATATCATCTGGTCATGGCCAACAATCTCTACTTCGGCCATGAACTGGACAAGATGGCCGAAAAGTTCTTCGGACATGGCATCCCCTGCATCGGGCTCAAGGGGATTGTCCTGGCCAGAGAAATCTACCCGAGCATCGCCCTCCGTCCCATGTTTGACATCGATATCCTGGTTAAAGAAGAGGACCTTCATGCCGTGGGCGCGATCGTACGGGAGTTGGGATACCAACCCCTGAAGAATGAACGCCCGGACAAGGTGCAAAAATACCAATACCATACGCACTATATCAAGGATTCGGCCGCTCCCGTTATCCTGGAGGTCCACTGGAGTCTGGGCGAGAAAAACCGCTACGGCATAGATGAGTCTGGGATCTGGGCCAGTGCCCAAAAGAGCCCGTACGGCACGTATCTTGAGATGTCGAATGACGACACAATCCTCTATCTCTCGCTTCATTTCTTCAAACATTTCCTTTTTAAACGCTTAAGCTGGCTTTGCGATATTCACGAGTGGATCCAGCAGAAGGAGATCCACTGGGACCGGGTCGTCGAAAGAGCAAGGTCTCAATCCATCGCCACCTTTCTGGCCTGCACCCTGATCATCCTGGAGAGGTTCTACCAAATGACGATTCCGGTAAGGCCCGGGGAAATCCTTCACATCGGCCCGGTCCGCAAAAGGATCCTCGACTGGTATCTTGGTGAGTATGACATGTTCCACCCCATGGTCAAAAACAGCTGGCACATCAAGCGGCTCTTTGCCTTCTCCTGTATTGACCGGATGTCTGACCGGCTGAGGTTCACCTGGGACGTGTTGAGAAGGGATCTGGAATAACGCCGCACTACCCTGCAAGGAGTTGATCCGAATGGTCATCGAATATTTCTTTCAGATCCACGGGATTTCCGTCAGTGTGAAAGGCGACCACCCGGAGATCATGGAACAACTGGCCCAGGAGTGGCGCTTCTTCGGATGCGGCCCGGTCCCATCGCCGCGGATCCATATCACCCTGACACAGAAAGAAGACCTCAATGAGGACAAAACACCGATGGAAACGCTTCAGAGAGATCCCGGAGACGAGATCTACTGGATCCGTAAAGATACCGTCTCAGTCCTGAACATCCCGAACCGAACTGTACATCTCTATATCAGCAAACTCTGTCCGGTGGACGCTGCCGTGGTCATCCTTTTCGGGACCACAGGATTCCTGGTCCACCTGGAACTTTCTCTTATGGGAGACCTGGCCGTGTTTCACGGGGCATCCCTTTACAAGGACGGGATGGGTTTCCTTCTCCTCGGCAAGACCAACTCAGGCAAGACCTCCCTTTCCTGCCTCCTGACGAAATACGGATTCAGTTATCTTTCCGAAGAGGACAGCTTCATCCGTATGGAAAGCAACGGGTCGTTCCAGATCCTTCCCTACCCCCGCAGGATCCGGATCACCCGTGATGTGATGAATCTACATCCGGAACTCGGCCTGATGGCGCATGAAAAGGCCCGGGTGCAAAGCATGGACGAAGAGGTTTTCCGGATCGACTCCAGAGAACCGCTTCCGGAAAGTGCCCCATTAAAACAAGTGATTTTTTTAGACAATGATATCAAGCACTTATCCATTTATTCGGATAAAATGGATAAAGCCGAGGCCTTTTTCTCCCTGCTTGCCTCCCTGGAGACGGTCAGGATCCAGGAGTCTCCGGACACGGCCCGGGAAGACCTGGTCCGCCATAACCGGGCTGCTTTTAACGTCTCACAATCGATCGTTGACAGCATAGCCATAACCCGGTTAAAATATAATATTATAAGGGATTTTCCCTTTTTGCCCGGTATCATAATGAACATTTTAAAGGCAGTCTGAAGCATGCTCCTGAAAACCCCCATAGAAGTCTACTGGTGTCTCACGGACCGGTGCAACCTGAGCTGCAATTTCTGCCTCAGCGAATCGGGCCCGGAAATCCGGGACAATGAACTGGATGACGAAAAACGGGCCCTGATTCTCGAAGACCTGATCCAATGCAAAATACTGAAGGTTTATCTCACAGGAGGGGAGCCCCTCCTGATCCCGGAAACCCTGTGGTATGTGAAGCGCCTCCGGGAAAACGGTATCTTCACGGTCCTGACCACCAACGGCGTTTTACTGGACCCGGCATCCATCCGGACCCTGTCTGACCATGGCCTGAACCGGATCCAGGTAAGCATCCACGGCTCCAGACCGGAGATCAACGATGCCATCATGGGAGGACATGCCTTTGAGCGGATCATCAAGGCCCTCGGCTGGATTCATGATGCAGGCCTGGACCTGCATATCAAAGTGACCATCACCCAGGAGAATATCCATGACCTGCCCCGGCTGGTCCATAGACTTATCCCATTTGAACCTTCCCTGATCAATGCCTCCGAGGTCATGGCAACCGGCAGGGGTTTTGCAAATTACGAATCCTTACGGCCGCTCGAAAAAGAGCTGCATGAGACCATGGAGATGATCCAGTCCCTGAATAAACTGGTCGTAAAGGTTTCATTCAGAAACCATACACTTCATTTTATTGAGACCGGAAGGCCCAGCACCTGCACCGTGGGGAGCGAAACCGCCTCCACCTGCCTGATCATGCCGGACGGGAATATGACCCCCTGCACACCGGCCCACGTCTGGGGGCTCTCAAACAATGTCCTGGAATACGGGATCCAGGGGGCCTGGGAACAAATCCCGCTTTATGCCCAGTTCCTGCAGGAGGAAAATCTTCACGGCCGGTGCCGATCCTGCGACCTCCTGCATGAATGCAAGGGGGGATGCAGGGCCGAGGCCTATCTCCACACCAACGATGTCTGGGGGGAATATACCCCCTGTATCCGGCTTTCTCAAACAAAGTAAAGAAAAGCAAGGAGTAAACAACATGATAACAAAACCGAAAAGAACATGGACAAAACCCGAGATCAGATCCCTTACCATTGGCGTACCGCCACAATGTAACCCCGGCTGGTCCCGGGCAGCCGTTTGCAGCGGCAATAGTGTGCCAATCGGGTCAACTCCGTGCCAACAAAGCAACAAGAATACCGTATTCAGTTGATTCACCAACACAAGGGTGATATATGACAACGGATCATCGGAAACCCAGCATTCCATCCAACGTGCTCTGGAGAGAGGAGGACGGTAATACCGTTCTGTTCGATGAGCAAAACGGGGAACCTTACCTTCTGAACGAGACCGGCGCTAGGATCTGGGAACTCTGCAATGAAGACGTGCCGTTGGGAGAGATCCTCTCGCTTCTCCCCCAGGAGTTTGAGGGGGATACGACCGTCATCCAAAAGCAGGCCATGGACCTGATCCAGGACCTCGTTGAGAAAAAACTCCTCGAACTCAGCGCGGGCTGAGGTAAATCCATGCGCACACATCCCTCTGCTCAGGCTTAGACCACCCGCAGATTGAACCATGTCCCCTCCCAAGATCGCTCTCTGTACATTTCTGAAAGTGAAAAACTTTTTCCTGAAAATGGTAAATTATACCATCTTGGAGTCTTGCAGCAGGCGATTTCGGATGGTGTCAAAGACCTCTGTCGGCGAGATTCCGTACATGCACGCATGCGTTTTAACCGGACAGGTCCCCATATTACACCCGATACAAGCGAGGTCATCCCTTCGGAGGACTGTATGGCCTTGACCAAGAGGCCACCATTGCGCCGGTTTTGTTGGGCCCATAAAGGACAGGGTTGGTGTGCCAACCGCTGCTGCCAGATGCAGAGGGCCGGAATTGTTGCAGACGAGCAGATCGAGCTCAGATAAAAGTGCAGCCAGATGTTTTAACGAGACGGTCCGGACATAAAGGGGCGTCTCCTTCATCCGGTCAACAATACGGAGAATCATATCGCTTTCACGATCACCACCGCAGAGGATCACCCTCCCACATCCTGACCCGATGATCCTATCCCCCAGTTCAGCAAAGTATTCCACAGGCCAGCGCTGCGTGGGGTGAACTGCACCGGAGTGCAATCCGACAAGCACCTGACCCTGGGCGATCCCCGACTCCGGCAGCTTTGCCCGGACCTCCTGCAGAAGCGGCTCCGGAACGGTTAACCGCGGCGGTTCTTTTGAAGGAGATACTCCCAGGGGCGAGAGTGTCTGTACAATCATATCCAGCATGTGTTTATCCCCTTTTTCAGGGAACGGCAGAGCAGAATCATAAAAGACCCCGCGCCCATCCTGGTCGTAGCCCACAGAATACCCTGCTCTGGAGAGGCCGGCGATCAAGGCAAAGATGAGGGAACCGTCCGTGTTGAGATCAATGAGGAGATCGAATGGGTGTCTGCGGATCTCCCGGATCACCCGTAAAATTTCCCTGATCCCATAGCCTTTCCCGTATTCCAGGATATGATCCACTTCGGGACAGAATTCAAAGATCTCCCGGATATACGGGTTCGCCAGTACACTGATCGTGCAGCCTGGAAACCTCTTCCGAAGGAGCGGGAAAATCGGAGTCGAAAGTACCGCATCCCCCAGTCTGCGCTGAGACAGTATGAGAAGGTTTTTCGGGGAAGAAGGGATGCCGGTACTGCAACGCCTCTGGAACAAACCCGACCATCCGGCCAATAGGGTGCGCCGGACCATAAGATAGGATTTCTTCAGGATCTGCCGTAAAAACAGCCAGGACATCAGACCTCTCCCAACTCCTTGACCACCCGCGCCGGATTTCCGGCTGCGAGGGTATTTGCGGGGACATGGTGAGTCACTACACTGCCGGTGGCAATGATGGCATTATCCCCGATCATGACTCCTTTCATAATCGTGACATCGTGACCGATCCATACGTTATCCCCGATGATGACCGGCGCCATCTCGGATTCATAGACGGACGGCGGGTCCATGCCTTTATGATGGAGTGAAAGAATCTGCTTTTTTCTCTCTTCCGGTTCAACAGGGTGCCCATTGTTGTCATGGATATCCACATTGTAGGATAGCTGGCAATACTTCCCGATGGTCACACCCGTTCCACATTCGATCCGGACCCCGGAAATAGCTGTGTACTCCCCAATAGAGACCTTCCCATGCCCATGGATATGAAAAATCACATCTCCCAGGATAACATGATCTCCAATCTCGAGCTGGTCATTCCGGGCGTTCGTCCATTCCGCATGAACATAAAGCCGGACATGACGGCCGACCAGCGCAGTCCTGCGGAGCATCCAGAGCTGATAGAAGGTATAGGGTTTTCTGAGGCTCCACCAGACTGCATGAGCGGGGTCGCGCAGGATTCTCTGCATGTCCATCATCATGATCATCGCTCCTGATCCGTGTTATGTCTTGTCGGGGCTTCATCGGGCACCTTGATTTTTTATGAAGCCGCCACGCCCAACCTTCTTTTCAACGGTTCACCCGGCAATTCCACGATAGACCTCTTCTACCTTACGCACATGCTCACGGATGTCAAAAAAGGTCACGACTGTTTCCCTCCCCTTTCGGGCCAAGCTTTCTCTAATTGAATCGCTGTTAACCAGGTCCCTGACGGCGCAGGCCAGTGCCTCGGGGTCCCGGGGGGGAATCAGATAGCCATTATCGCCATGGTGAATAATTTCACGCCCTGCACCTGTATAGGTGGCAATCACGGGCTTCTCGCATGCCATGGATTCAATGGTTACACGGCCAAAAGCCTCGCTATATGAAGGGACCACGATAAGATCCAATGACCGGATTAAACTGACCACATCGGTGCAGAAGTCATAAAAATGGACCGTATTCGTGAGCCCCATGGCTTCTACCTGTCTCTGCAGCGCCTGTTTGTAAGGATTCTCCTCTCCTGCGATGAGAAAATGAACCCGCGGGAGTTCGGGGTGAATCCGGAAGGCCGCCTGAATCAGTTCACCATGGCCCTTGATCTCAAGAATCTGGCCCAATATCCCGACCACGAATTCCTGCTCCAAATTAAATTGTTCCCGGAACGGATGGGAATGGTTCCCGGGACAGAAATCTTCCGTATCGACCCCGTTGTAAATCAGATGTATCTTCTTCCGGGTTGCAGACCACTGAAACCGCTTTTGCACGGCCCGCGAAATAACGATCAGCTCATCGGAGAGCCATAGATTCAGCCGGTCATAAAGTTTGTCTGATTCTTCAATGCGTACGTGCCAGATCAGAGGCACCCCGGCCATGCGCCCGGCAAGCCCGGCGATCAGGACAGCCCTCGGTGCGGTCACATGAATAAGATCTATTTGTCTGCTTTTGATCACCCGGAATATCTTCCGTACGTATCCTGACATCCTGAACAGAGCAGCTGCTCCGCTCAAGGGTTTCATATCAATGATATCAACATCCACATGAATGGCCTTTAACGCTTCGACCAGGGAACCGCTCCCGGCACACAGGACATGAGGCAGATATTTTGTCCGGTCTATAAATTTCAGCAGCTGAAGCAGGCTTCGGTGTCCGCCGCCCTGGATCTCTCCGGACAATTCGATATATAATATTTTCTTCACCATGCCGCCTCTTTTACTTCAGGACTTCCAGATGCAAACTTAGCTGGTGCGCCCGGAAAATAAATGCCCAGTGTGACTCATAAAAGGACGGGAATTTGTTGGCCAGGTATTCGATCCCCGCTCCCCTCCATAACCGCCCGAAATGAATCCTTGTCCAGAGGATCCGGTATTTTGCCTTTGTATAATAATGAAACTGGCTTTTGCCTTCTTCGAAGATATGAAAGGACCTGTATCCGAAATAATGCCGGTGGGTGATGTCGGTATAGGCATCGTCCGAAGAAAAATGGGGCGTGTAGATCTCCACGACGGCCCGGTGGCTGCAGACCCGGTGGATCTCCTCCATCACGCCCAGGACATCCCCCAGATGTTCGATCACATTGTCACAGATGACCTGGTGGAACACATTGTCCCTGAATGGTAAATGGGCAGCATCCATGTCCATCAGCACATCCGGCCCGGCGGATGGGTTGATATCCGCATTGACCCATCCCTCTTTCTTTTTCAGGCCGCAGCCCAGATTTAGGATCATCCTGCCCCTCCATCCCGGCTCTTCTGTCCTGAAATGTTTTTGTAAAGCCCCTCTGTCTTCAACGCAATGCGCTCCCAGCCAAAATGCTGCCGGTCATATCTCATGGCATTCTCTCCCATGCGAAGCCGAGAGGCTTTATTTTTCAGGAGCGACTCCAGGGCATTGACCAGGGCATGGGCATCCCCTGCCGGAACAAGATGCCCCGTCTCCCCCTCCTGAACGTGATCGATAAAACTCCCCACCTTCGTGGCCACCACCGGAACCCCCATGGCAAGAGCGATATGCAGAATCCCGCTGTCATAGATATGATCGTAGGGCAACGCAACCATATCCGATGCGGAAAAATAAGGCGCGACCTCCTCGAAGGGAATGTATTCGGGACGGAAAACAACCCGATTCTCGACGCCGTGATCCCGGATAGACTTCCAATATTCCTCCTCTGTGCCGACCATGACTTTCCCGGCAATCACCAGGAACGCGTCGTTCCCCCTGCGAAGGAGTTCCGAAAAGGCCCGGATCAGTTCGTGCAGCCCTTTATAGGGTCTGATCGCACCGAAGAAAAGGATGACCCCGGCATCTAAAGGGATCCGCAGCCGTTTCCTGGCCTCCTCTTTTGAGACGGAATGTCCCGCTGAGAAAAAAGCATATGAACCGTGGGGGATCACCCACAACTTCGACTGGGATATCGGAAAGATTTTTAGAAAGTCCGTTTTATTCTGTTCTGCGTGGAGAATGACCGCTGAGGCCAGCCCATAGATCCAGCCATAGGTGCTGCGCTCGAGAAAACGTGTTTCATGAGGAAGGACATTGTGCGCGGTAAAGACAACTTTTTTGCCCAATAATTTCAGGAGAAGAAAGAAAAACCAGTCTTTTCTTGGAGCAATGAGCGTTTGAAAATGCACCACATCCGGTCCAAAAGCTGATATTTCCCTCATAACGAAATTCCAGCTCACAAGATACGTCTCCTCTTTGTAAAACCTCCTTTTGACTGCAAAGGAACAAGGGAAAGCGCCTAACTCATAATCCCGATGGGTCAGAAGAATCACCTCAACCCCTGCCGCTGAAAGCGCCTGGCACAAATTGTAGGTGTAGTGCGCGATCCCTCCGTTCGGGCTGGTGTCGATCATCAATACCTTCACAACGTGTCCTCACCTCTTGACCTTGAAGATGACTGCGCTGCTTCCACAACAGTTCTGAGCGTTTCCCTGACTGTTTTCCCCCAACTGGATTCAGCGGCACCATGAATTCCGCCCGGTGCTCAAAGGCATAAGACCCTAAATTCAAGAGAACCCGCCCACCGGCCCAAAGTGAGGAAGAAGGACTTGACGATGAGCAGGCCGGCCAGAACCACCGAACTCGCATATCCCAGAGTCACCCCTGAAAGTCTTGCTTTCCTGAATGTACTCATGGCAAGATGGAGCATATAGAATCCGGGAAACAGCCAACCCCAGGGAAGACAACTTCCGATGAGCACCAGAGCAATCAGTTTCTTCTCTGCCGAAATTATGCTAATCCAAACCCGCAAGGGAAAGGGCTCTTTCCGATAGATCTTGCCGCTGCTCTGGAGGATTAAAACACCATGGCCGTATTTCCGAAGAAGGTGTGCGTGACCGATGCCTGCCGCATAACTCTGGCCAATGAGGCCGCGAAAACTTCTACGGTGAATATGCCGCACAACGGCCTTAGGGATATATTTGATCTTGTAGCCCTTCTGCATAATACGAGAACAAAGATCGTGGTCTTCCCCATAGCGCATCGTTTCATCAAAACCGCCAATTGTGTGAAAAACTTCCCGCCGAACCGAAAGATTCGCCGTCGCGAATCCCCCGCCCGTCAATGTATAGCGCTCAAAAGTCATTTCCTCCTGCAACCCCCGAAGTGTATACACGGAGAGAAACTTCTGGATGAGGTTCGACGGCTCAAAGCCGTATATATTCCCAGCCACAGCACCTACTTCCGACTGGCCAAACACCTGCAACAGATCCTTGATCCAATCCTTGTCGGCTACGCAATCCGCGTCCGTAAAACAGAGAATGTCTCCACGGCTTGCCGACACACCTCGGTTCCGGCAGGCTGAAGGTCCCCTTATCTCTTCAGTTCCCAATATCACGTGAAGTTCCGGATGTTGAACTGCAAAATCACCTACGACCCTCCGGCTTCCGTCATTTGAACCATTATCAACAACGATAACCTCCGCCGGAATGGAGGTCTGGCGGAGCAGACTCTCAAGGCACCCTCTGATCGTCTCTTCCCCGTTGTAAATGGGTATGATCACTGAGACCGCATGCATATCCATCAGGCTTCACCTTAATCTACATCAAACAATTTTTCCTACCCGGTTGAGCAACCCATCAACCAGACCCTTCCAGAGGGACTCGGCCATCAAAAGTTTACCCTGCTTTCTAAATTTCAAGATGTGCATCACCTGATTTTTTATTATGAACGGATAGAAATAAAGCCGTTGAAGAAACGTAGCGTGCTTGCTGACAAAAAGAAAACGGTTTCGATGATAATAATAAGCCGAATAAGGTGACTCAATATCTCCGCCTTTGTGATAAGCAATCGCTCGCGGTTCATAATAACATCCCATCCCGGCGTTATTCGCTCTAACCGATAGATCAGCATCTTCGTAATAGGCGAAGAAGTCCGGATCAAATAATCCAATCTTTTCCATAAACGTTCGTCGGATCAACATACTGCAACCACAAACAAACTCTGTTTTACCAGGCACATGGATAAACGCTGCATCTATTTTTCCTGTACCAAAGCGAGTGATTCCCCGTTTGAAATCAATGCTACCGCCTGCATACCATATTTTGTCTGTCTCAGGAAATCGCAATATTCTCGGCGAAAAAATACCAAACTCCTTTTGATTGTCCGCGGTATTGATCAAGCTCTCCAGACAATCTTTTTGAAGGATCATATCAGCATTTAACAGCAAAGCGTATTTTCTTTGCGACTCTAAAAATTCATTGAGACAATAATTGTTTGCCGCACAATATCCGATGTTCTTATCACCATCAATGAGCTTTGCCTCAGGATATTTCCTTCTTATTAATTCCACAGAACCGTCAGCAGAGTCATTGTCAAAAACAATGACCTGTAATTTCTTATATGTTTGTTCTCTGATTGAATCCATGCAATCAACCAGGAACTTTTCGCCATTATAATTAACGATAATAATAGTCACCGTATCGTTCATCGAAATAGAATCTCTTTTTGTATGATCTGATAATCTCTTCTCTTACAGAGATACAATCAAAATCAGAATCTTCGCCCGTTATCCCGATTCCTGCATGAATGGTGACTTGCCCGTACCGTCACTCCGATCCGCTTTCACCGCCACAAAGATCATCTGATGAGCGAAGAGTCCTGGCCGCCACCTGGATAGCCGGTATTCCAGATGCCTGTACCAGGCAAACCGCCCGAACAAGGGATGAATAAACCGTTTGTATGGAACCAGTTTGTCAACCCCTGGCGTCACATCCATATCCACAATCAGGAATCCGGCATTTTCGAGCATCTCACCGGCAGAATCCGGATGAAAGAATCTCAGATGGGTCTCGTCCAGAACCCCGTAAGGTACATAATCAAACTTGCCCCGCAGGACATGAAACCGCATCGACCAGTTGGCCACATTCGGCAAGGAGATGATGACCCGCCCATCGTCCTTCAGGAGCCCCCGCATTTGCTGCAGGAGACGTTTCGGATCTTTCAGGTGTTCCAGGATATCGCCGAATACAATGATGTCAAAAAGCGGATGGGTGCCCTTGATGCCTGCAAATCCATCAAGATCCAACACCCAAACCTCCCGGTAGATTTCAGCGGCTTTTCCCGCAGCCAACGGGTTCCCTTCGATGCCATACAGGGTACACCCCTTCTTCAGCAGCAGGCGCCCGAGATACCCAGTGGAACATCCGACATCCAATACGGTCTTATTATCCGGAACAAAACGGGAAATCCTGCCGACCGACGAATATTCAGAATCATCGTATGCATCATACTTCACTTTTAGTATCTTACCGTCTTGCATAAGTCAGACATTTCAATAAAGTATGGATCAGACATAGCGATATGAGAAACCAAACGCTCTTTTCTCATCCAGATCAAATAACAGAAGATAGGCTGCAAAAAGATTTAGAAGATACACAAGGAAACAAACCCCCAGCAGATAATAAATATTATTAAACCAGGACAGCTCTTTTAACAAATATACCGGAAAGGTAAAAAGAACGGAGATCAGAATAGGCTGCGCATATCCTTTCCAGTAGTAGTGCTTCGCAGAAATACTGATAAGTTTTTTAGTCGTCCACCAGATCAGCACCGGAACAGCAATCACGTGATGCAGTCCCCATGCAATGGCAGCTCCTTTTACCCCCCATATGGGAATCAGCAAGATAGAAAAACCAATATTCATAAAAGCCTGCATGACATTCAACTTCGCTGGAAAATCGGCCCTGCCGAAACTGCGTGCCGCCACCATGGAAACCCATGCACAACTGCTCAGCCAAACGCTGAATGTCAATATTTGCAGGACAATCGCCCCGTGTATGGCAAACTCTTTACCAATCCATAAGACCAAAAACTTTTTTGCAAACAAAATCATCAGGATCATCGGTGATGTAACCAGTATCATAACGTATTTTGTTGTCCTGAGATAAAGCTTCCTGACATTCTCCACGTCATCAAGTCCCTGCAGTTCGCTGAAGGCTGGAAAGATAACCTTGCTTATAGATGATGGGATAACCCACAGCTTGAAGGCGAGGCTCTGCGGAATGACATAATAACTGACATTGGCAATCGGAAGATAAATCCCGATGAGTAACTGGTTGGTATATGTCGCCACTTTTGCAGCGATATTGCTGATCGCAATGTAAGAACCGAACGAGATCATCTTGGTAAATGTTTCTTTGTTAAAAACAGGCCGCAAAGATTTACAGCGCAGCAATCTCGTCGATATTGTACGATATGTTAAAAAACTAATAACAGTCACAGAAAAATTCAGGAGGGCAATACTCTCTAAATCATAGCCTAAATATAAAAGAAAAACAGCCAGGAGAGTCTGAGCTGTTCCCATCACGATAATAACTTTATTGGTGATATCAAAACGTTGAAGGGCTTTGGGAATTGCAGTAAATGTGCTTGTGATCATGGTGAAGAAAAAACCTACGGCTGTAATGTAGAAAACCACACGCGCAGTATGGACCATGGGTGCAGAAATATGCAGTACGCGGTTAACGATAAAACCGTTTAATAAGGTAAGAAGAGCTGTGCCTGTAAGACCTGCTATAAAAAGAACGAAAAATGCATTCCCTATAATGGCCGATAGAATCCCTTCATTTTTTTTTACATGGTATTCGGCTACATATTTGACAATACTGTCTCCAAATCCCATTTCCATCATCGTCAGGTAGCCTACAAGAACATTCACAATGGAAAGTATCCCGTAACTTTCAACGCCCAAGGTGTTTACAATATACGGTGTTGTTACGAATACCAGCAATAAAAACCATGCTTCTGAGAAATAGTTATAGAAAACATTTTTTATCAATAATTGAGAACGACCACTCAAGCTCTTTCCCCCGATTTAACAATCTTTTCCTCATAATAAACATTAAAGCTGATCCGGTTTATGTGCTTTAGCTTCTCAATCGTTTCGTACATCCTTAATCTCTTCGCCAAGATAAGTTTCGCTTTGACTTTCATGGTGTACGGCTTGAACGTGGGCAGAGTTTTAATAAGCTCTTCGATATCTTCATCAAAATGATTTTTTTTTCCGGACTTGGAAGCAATGGATATCAAGGTATGAGGAAACTCCGGGTTCCCCCAACTGACAACAGCCCTCTTGGGAAACTTACTGCATAGATGATTGAATGCTTCCGGCGTAAAACGCCAGTAGTCAAAAGGAAAGTCGTGTATTGGGAAATCCATCACAGAGGTTAATATAGCATATCCATCCGGCAATAAAACCCTCGATACTTCTTCCATGGCACATAAAGGATCTTTTACATGTTCAAGCGTATCAAGCAGAAGGACCGTACCTACCGTCTCATTTCCGAACGATAGTTTCTCAATATCTTCTATCCTGTCGACACCCTTCCCCTTCCTCATATCGCAACCGATATATGTCTTACCATCAAAAAACGAGCGCATATCCGCAATATCCTCCTGACCAGAGACCTGATAGGATCCGATTTCGACAATTGATTGAGGAAAATCAAAGATCAGTTCCGAGGTTCTCACAAGAGAGCGAATATGCGGCCTCATTTTCGCACCCCACTCTTTCTCAGTTGACCAGGTCGACCTTGTTCATTTTCAGGATTATCCTGCTCCAGAGACGGCATCATGACTACCACTCCGACTAGAAACCAGAACGGTTCCATGATACGCACAATGATAAACGTATTGGCCCCTACAGAGTGCATGAACATGGCCGAACACCCGGCCAGCATGCCCAGGGCCAGCCCCTTGTAATAAGGCTGGGCACAAGCCCGATAGACCCTCAGAACCTCCCGGAAGATTACGACCATCAGATAAAGCAATGCAATCATGCCGACCAGGCCGAGTTCCACCAGGGTCCTGAAGTACTGCCCGTCAATGAAACCGTACCCGGTGATTCCGTATCCCAGGATCGGGTGATTGACAAAATCATTGAGGCATCTCCCCCAGCTCGTAATGCGGTCCGAAGACGAGGGGTCGAGGGCGACTCCTGCTACTTTGATGGATTTCGTCTGGGTTTTTTGAAAGGTATATAAAAAACGTTCTTTTGCACTCTTGGGGGCAACCATGGGGGTCAGGGCAATGGCCAGGATAACAAAATAGATCAGGACCGTCTTTCGATAACTGAAATAGATAAGGGTTCCAATCATGGGGATCAAGGCGAACCAGGAGGTACGGGAAAGGGTATAGATAAATGGAACCGAAAAGAATGCCGCGAGGCCCAGAAAAACAAGTTTCTCTTTCTGGGTCCGGGCAGTCAGAAAAAGCCCGGAAACCAGGGAGATCAGAAGAAGCAGATATCCTCCCATGGTGTTGGGTTCCCCGTTCTTCCCTTCAAAGGGTGCCGATACCCGGACCCCGGAAGGGATCTGAAGCATGCCGTAGACAGAGAGCAGAACCCCTGTGAGCAGAATCGCCCAGATAAACCTGCGTATCTGGTCCTCATTCCGGAGATGGTTGACGATGAGAAAATAGACCAGGAAATATTCCACGTATTTCAGCACATAAAAAAAACCTGCGGCAGGTTTGACCCGGCCGAAGAGGACGCCAAAAATTGTGGAGAATGCGCAGACCATGGCATAGATCAGGATGGGGCGGTTAAGCGGAGTCTTCCTGAATATCCCCATCTCCTTGAAGATGGCTGTCTTGGCAAGCCAGGACAAGCCGATAATCACGAGAAGGAGATCATCCACCCTCAGGACCACATCCCGTCCGCCTCCGCCTGCAACCTTGATCTCCGGAGAAAGAAGCATGGAAAAGATTAGAATGTAGAGCGCAGCCTCGGTTTTGAGTATGGAGATAACCAGGATCAGACAGCCTGCTGTAATCTGAAGGGCGGTACTTGTCGAAAGCTGTGTCAGGAAGTGTGTAACCAGGACGGCCATTGACAGCAGAATAATATAGAAGATATGGATTTTCGTCCGGTCAGCGGCAATCATATAGAGCTCATAGATGGGTTCTGTTCTGTCAGCTGAATCAAGTGGAGATCGGCAAATGGATTTACTTCTTTTGCCATAAGAACCCGACCAGAATCAATATGGCTGAAAGGGTCAGAATAAAAAATTGAAACATGGAGACATTGGTCTTCATGAGTCGGGCTTTTGCCTTTTGAAGAGATTTCTCCAGTACGGTCATCCATTCCTTCTTCTTGTCCTGCTCACGGCTGTTGTCTTCACCATAGTACTTGGTTTGATATTGGGACATCGGATAATATCCGCTGATTTCAGCCGTAATATCATTCAGAACAATACCGAGGATGTTGGCCCGGACATTCTCCAGGTGCGTCTTTGCACGCTTGAGTGCATTTCTCGGAATCCTTCCGGCCTGATAGACCAGAACCACTCCGTCCACCCTGGGAGCGAGTATCGCCGCATCGGTCACGGGGAGAAGAGGCGGGCAGTCCATTATGATCATATCATACTCTTTCTTTACCTCCTTCATGAAGTCGCTCATCCCTTTTGAACCTAAAAGTTCAGCAGGGTTGGGCGGAATACCACCGCAAGTGACGATATGGAGATTCTCCAGGCCAGGCGTCTTCATAATATCGTCCATCCGGATCTTTCCCATCATCAGGTCGGTGATGTCCTTGACGGCCTCTTTCCATTTGACCTTCCCGAGGATGATATCCGTGAGTCCCACCTCTTTATCCAAACCGAATATCTTATAGATGGAGGGTTTCCGGAGATCGCAATTGACCAACAGGACCTTGTTCCCTTCCTGAGCCTTGGTAATCGCAAGATTGGCTACCGTCGTGCTCTTCCCTTCCTTGAGTGACGAGCTTGTAAAAAGAATGATCTGCCCAGTCTTTTCCAGGTTGGTAAACTGGATATTGGTCCTCAGTGTCCGGTAGCTTTCAGCCACAGATGATTTTGGTTTGAGCTGGGTGATGAGATGTGCCTGGCTTCCGAGCAGATCCTCAAAACGGGCCTCCTTCCCCTCCTTCTGTGAGATGACCTCCTTGATCTCATACATGTCGATATGCGGGATGACACCCAGCACAGGAATCTGGAGATACCTCTCCACGTCCTCGATGGTCCCGATTGATGTATCAAGGGTCTCACGGACCAGTGCAATGATCAGACCCAGCATCAAACCGATAATCAGCCCCACGAAGGTGGTTGACCAGAGCCTGTCATTGATCCGGTTACCCATATCTGCCGTACGGATAACCGAGACCTCGTCGGCCTGTTCTTTCTCCCTGATCTGTGCCTCCTGATATTTAGTCTTTAGAAGGGAGAAGAGTTCCTCATTGACATGAACATCTCTCTGGATCTGACTTAGCTGCAGTTCGTATTCCGGAAGGTTCTTGTTCTTCTCAAGTATCCCCGAGATCTGGTCTGCAAGGGCCTTCTCTCTTTCGGAATAGACTGTATACTGGCTTTTCAGCTCCTTGAGCATCTCTCTCCTGATATCCATGATCTTTTCATCGATGGCCTTGACCTGCGGGTGCTCCACGGTATAATCGACCATCAGGTCATTCCTGCTGAGGATCAGTTCCATCAGTTTTCCGTTCAACTGGCCGAGTACAGAAGTACCCGACTCCACATAAGGTCGATCCGCAAGCATCTTGTCCAGGGCTGCAATAGGCGTTTCTTCCAGCCGTTTAATCATCATGTCGGTTTCCTGAGCCTGTCTTTTGACCTGCTCATGTTCTGTCTGGACAGACTGGAGCCTGTTCAGCGTTGCGTTCACTTCCGCGTCAAGGGTAATGAACTTGTGCTCTTCTTTGAAGTCCCGCAGTTTGTTTTCCGATACAGCAAGAACCTTCTGGGTCTCCACCAGCTGCTTTTCGATAAATTCCCTTGTCCTGCGCGCCTCGTTGGTCTTTGCATAGACATGATAAGACTTGTATTCCTCTGCAATGGTATTGGCAATGATCTTGGCCTGGGCCGGGTCGTTGGAAGATACGATGATATTGATGATGTTGGTGTTCCCCTCCTGCGCGGTCCGTATCTTCCCCTGTATTCCCCGGACGATTCCGGAATACTTGTCCGTTTCCTTGATCTCATCGAAGGAGACGTCCTGCGGGATCAATCCAAGGGATTTACAGACCCTCGCTACAACCGGTGTGCTCCGGATGACCTCGGATTCACTGGCTATATTGTCCCAGTTGTTCCAGCTAAATGCCTCCAGAAAAAGACCGGCGACGGTTTTGCTCTGCTCGATTTTCACACTGGAGGTGGCCTCATAGATCGCCTCTTTTGAAAAGGAGAACAGGAAACTTAAGCAGCCGATTAGGAGTGTGGTCGCCACAATCAGGCGTTTCCTCTTTAAGAGGATAATGCCGTAGTCTCTTAAGTCAAATTCATACTGTGATGTATCAATAGCTTTCATGGTTCCCTTTCATCGATGGACAAGATCCATGATCTTGTATTCTTCCCCCTGAGTCAAACAGACCGCCCAAAACATTCGTTGCAGAATCATGGTGTAGTCAATGGCCTGACATTATCCCTGTTCAGATCGATGGTGGTACGCATCGACTCAAACTGATACGGGAAAAGCACAAAATCAAGCATGGGCTTTATTTTAGTCAAGAGATAAGAAACACTTGCAATCCTGGTTTTGGGAACATAAATAATATCATTATTCTGCAGAACCAGATTGCCGGAGAGATCTCCCTTCTGGAAGAACCGTTTGATGTCTACAGGAATGACTTCGGGTTTGGACAGATCTCCGCGGATGAGATGCGTACTCTGCATCACGGCATCCTCGGTGAAACTTCCGGCCTTGCCCACAGCATCCAGAACGCTCATCCCCTCTTTCAAATCGTAGATTCCCGGAGTTTTGACTTCTCCAAAAACATATATTTTGCTCATCCCTTCAGAGGTTTCAGGGACAAAAATCGAATCCCCTGGATAAATAGGGATATCCTCCGAGGCATTTGCCTGAAAAATAGCCTTGTAGAGATTGACCGAAAAAGTAGTCCCGTTTTTACGGGTAACCGTTACCCTTTTCAGGTTGGCCGTAGGAAGAGGGCCCCCTGCAATGGTCAGCAGTTCCACAATATTTGTCGGCTTTCTGAGAACATAAATCCCGGGCCCGGTAGGCTGCCGCACCAGGGAATTGATTGCACCCAGTATCATAACCTCCTGGCTGTGAAACTCCTTAATCATAATATCAATCCTGGGATTCTTAAAATAACGGCTTAACTTCTCCGTCAAGAGCCGATCCAGTTCGGGAAGGGTCAGCCCGCCCACAGGCAGGTCATCCACCATGAATAATGAAAGGGTCCCGTCAGGGCGGATCAGGACTTCGTACTCATCGGCACTGAACTGTTTCCAGAAAACGATCTTCAGGATGTCCCCCGGACCGATCTTGTATTCAGGCATGGATTGACTCTTCAAGAATTCTTGCTGCTTCGTCTTTTCCTCTTCGTTCGGAACCAGATCTGCATCCACGCTTGCCATGCGGGAGATGATGACTTCCACGACGGAGTTCTTAACTTCCTCCCGGTCGGATCCGTCAGCAGGCTTGCTGTCGGCAAAACCGGTCACGGATATCCTGCCGGGTTCGAGCTGAATGCTCTCTTTCAAGATCTCTTCCACCTTTTCCGCCCGAGCCTCCGAAAGCGCCATCAATGACCCTTGGTTCTTTGGTTTCTCAAGACGGCCTGTATGTCCCTCAATGCGGATCGTCTCATAGGATGAATCTTGCAGCATCTTCACGATTTCCGTAATCACGTTCTGAGATGTCCCGGACAGATCCTCCCCGTTGGGTTCAAACGGAACCACAAAACGCGTCAGGAAAGGTTTCGGCTCCTCTTTGGCTTCTTTGTCGGTAGGAACGGCCTGAATATCCTTTACGGCCTGCTTTTCTCCATGTCCTCCAAACCAGACCTGCACACCTTCGCTATAACTTGCAGCAATCAGATCATTGACCCCGTTTCCATCCAGATCTGACGCGGCGAGACCATAAAAACTACCTGAATGCGGGATGCCTTTGTCCATGGAGAGCCACCCCCCGGCCTTTCCACCAAGCCAGACCCTGACCCCACCCGAGTCCGCTGAACTGGAGGCAATATCCATAA
>CAKKPE010000133.1 GCA_919901565.1 bacterium | reverse complement strand
CAGCTATGGGAAACCCCAGGGGCTGTCCTGACCAGATGACCTGCTGGATCAGATCGTGCACATGTTCCTCGGGCTGGTCTTCCTGAAGCCGTATCTCTTCAATGATCACCTGGCGCTCTTTTTCAAGTTCATTTGCATCGAAGACCGAATGGAGAAAAATATCCGAAAGGATATCCAGGGCCGTCCCGAAGTGTTCGTCAAGGACCTTGATATAATAGGCCGTGTTCTCTCGAGAGGTAAAGGCATTCATCTCCCCGCCCAGAGAATCCACGGCTGTGGCAATATCCAGGACACTGCGCTTTTCTGTGCCCTTGAAGAGCATGTGCTCGACAAAGTGCGATATCCCGTTCTGCTTGTAGCTCTCGTGGCGGCTTCCGGTTGGAACCCAGAGCCCGATGCAGATGGATCGGACATGAGGCATCTTCTCGGTCACGATGGTGATGCCGTTCTCAAGGTTCGTTTTCTGAAACATGCCGTGTCTCATTATATGAATGTTAGTAGGGGAAAAAAAAGAGGGGGTCCATAACCCCCTCTCTATCTTGTTGCAATGGTCACGTTTATTTCTTTTTTTCCGTCTCTCCCATGGCATCTTTGCGGCTCAGGCGGATCTTCCCCTGCCGGTCGATCTCAAGGACCTTGACCATAACCTTATCACCCTCTTTGACCACGTCTTCCACCCGGTTGACCCGTTGTTCGGCGAGCTGTGAAATATGCACCAGACCGTCGGTGCCCGGGAAAATCTCCACAAAGGCCCCGAAATCCATGATCTTCCTGACCGTCCCGAGATAGATCTTGCCTACCTGGGCCTCCTGGGTCAGGTCCCGGATGATCTTTATGGCATTATCGCATGCTGCAGAATCCGCAGAAGCGATCTTGACGGTTCCATCGTCCTCGATGTCGATTTTCGCTCCGGTCTGCTCCACAATGCTCCGGATCATCTTTCCTCCTGGGCCGATCACTTCCCGTATCTTGTCCGGATGGATCTTGATGGTGATGATTCTCGGTGCGAGGACCGAAATACTTTCCCTGGGTGCAGGAATGGATTCAAGCATCTTCTTGAGAATAAAGAGGCGTCCTTCCTTTGCCTGGGCCAGGGCCTTGGACATGATCTCCCTGTTCACTCCGGATATCTTGATATCCATCTGAAGGGCCGTCACGCCTTTTCCCGTGCCGGCGACCTTGAAGTCCATGTCACCGAGATGGTCCTCAACGCCGAGGATGTCCGAGAGGATGATGATTTCTTCACCCTCCTTGATCAGCCCCATGGCGATCCCGGAGACCGGCGCCGATATCGGTACCCCGGCATCCATGAGGGACAATGTGCTGCCGCAGACCGTGGCCATGGACGATGACCCGTTGGATTCGGTGATCTCCGAGACGATCCGTAATGTGTACGGAAACTTTTCATCACCAGGGATAACCGGAGCCAATGCCCGTTCAGCCAGGGCGCCGTGCCCGACCTCCCGCCTGCCGGGGCCGCGAAGCATCTTGGCTTCGCCCACGCTATAGGGCGGAAAATTGTAATGAAGCATGAAGCGTCTGGTCGATTCCCCCTCCAGGGCGTCGATGCGCTGCTCATCCGAGGAGGTCCCCAGGGTCGTGACTACGATGGACTGCGTCTCCCCTCGAGTGAACAGGGCAGAGCCGTGCGTCCTGGGAAGAAAACCGATCTGACAGGTAATGGGGCGCACCTCATTTAAGGAGCGTCCATCCACCCGCTTCTTTTCCTTCAGAATAAGACGTCTGAGGTCTTCCTTCTCTATCTCGGAACAGACGTGGGTGATGAATTCCTTTTTCGATCCGGTCTCATCATCGAACCTTTTCACCATCTCATGGAAGACGTTGTCGAGCGCCTTCTGGCGGAGATGTTTTTCCGGAGTGGTATTCACAGCCCGGATCATCTCCGTGGCAACGGCCCGGACATCTCCTTCCATCTGTTTTTCGGCCTCAGTCGGCACAGGCGTTTCAAATATCCTTTTTACCGGGCTGACAAGCCGCTGGAGTTCCTCCTGAATTTCCACGATCCGGACGATCTCCTTGTGACCGAATGCGATGGCATCGGCCATGACTTCTTCGGGAAGTTCCCTGGCGCCGGCCTCGACCATGGTCACAGCCTCGCGTGTGCCGGCCACAATCAGGTTCAATTCGCTCTCTACCATCTGGCTGTACGTGGGGTTGATCACGAATTCACCATTGATCCTGCCCACGCGGACCCCTCCCACCGGACCTTTGAACGGGACATCGGATATGGCGAGAGACGCCGACGCCCCGATCAGGGCCAGGGTATCCGGATAATTCTGCTGGTCAGCCGAGAGGACGGTGGCAATAACCTGGGTTTCAAAAAAATAGTTGTCAGGGAAAAGGGGCCGAAGGGGCCGGTCAATCAGTCTCGAGGATAATGTTTCGAACTCGGTGGGCCTTCCCTCTCTCTTGAAGAAACCGCCGGGAATCTTTCCGGCGGCATAAAACTTTTCCTGGTATTGAATGGTGAGCGGAAGAAAATCCACACCCTGCCGCTCGTTTTGTGCAGAAACCGCGGCCACCAGAACTACGGTGTCACCATAACGCGCCATCACGGAACCCGAGGCCTGTTTGGCCACGTTTCCCGTCTCTATGGAAAGGAGGCGCCCCCCGACCATAGTTTCAGTTTTATGTATCATCGTTAAATCTGTGCTCCTATGCGATAACCCGTTCCGGGTATCGCCTGTGGGCCTGCAATACGGACCACAGATAAACGCAGCTGAGGAACGAACGGTTTATAGATTGATTGTTTTGCCGGTCCCCATCTGTGTCCATCTGTGGCTAAAAGCTGCAGGCCATTTGTTGAATTACTTACGAATGCCTAATCTTTCAATCAGTTGCCGGTATCTGCTAATGTCCTTCTTGATCAAATAGTCCAGGAGCTTTCGTCTTTGACCGACCATTTTAAGCAAACCCCGACGCGAATGGTGATCCTTCTTATGGATCTTGAAGTGCTCCGTAAGATAATTGATCCGCTCCGAGATGATCGCGACCTGGACCTCTGGAGATCCGGTATCGCCATCGTGCTTCTTATACGAATCAATAATTTTCTGTTTCTGCTCCCTGACCATGGTCATACGCTTTCTCACCTCCTCCTTGATAAGACATATTTAATTTCAAAAAAACGGATCAACTCCATCTTCTTTTCCAGGTTATTTTTTAACATATTGGACGAATCAAGTAAAGCTATTTTTTTTCATCTTGACAAAAGACCTTCTTCGGAAGGACCATGGGAACCCCGGATTCAGAGCGTTCCAACCTGCCGATGGACAAAAACTCTCCATTCTCTCCGTAGATACGGGAAAACTGCCCCGTTGGCCAGAAGTCCGGCATCCGGACCAGGTCTTCAGGGCACAGTGACTGCCCGTGGCTGATCTTCAGGACACGGTCGGAACGAACCACCACGGGCGTAAAATGCGTAAGCGGCACGTCCATGGGGACAACAAGGGCCATCACTTCTTCAGGTTTCATGGCAAGGATATCGGAGAGGGGATGCGCATCCTTCTCGGTAAATGAGGCGCTCTCAGTTCGGCGAAGCCAGGTCATATGGGCACCCATGCCCAGTACCCTGCCGATATCACGGCAAAGCGATCGGATATACGTTCCTCTGGAGCATCTCACAAAAAAGGAGGCCTCAGTAAGGGAACATTCCAATTCGCTGATATCATAAATCGTCACGGCCCGGGGCTCCGGAACAACAGCATCTCCGGCTCTGGCATATTCGTAGAGCCTCCGCCCGTTTTTCCTAATGGCTGAAAATATGGGGGGGACCTGCCGGATTTCGCCAAGAAAAAGGTTCAGGGCCGACCGTACCTGCTCTTCGGTGATCCCGTTTACGTCATACTTCCGGATGACCCGGCCGGATGCATCATCCGTATCTGTCTCTTCCCCGAATTTCAGCCGGACCCGGTACGCCTTGGGAATGTCCATCAGGTATTCCGTAACCCGCGTCGCCTGCCCCAGGCAGAGAGGAAGAAGACCGGTCGCATCGGGGTCCAGGGTCCCTGCATGCCCGATCTTCCGGATTCCAAGATGCCTGCGGTGTCTTGCCACAATGTCATGGGACGTCCATCCGGCAGGTTTGTCCACGATCAGAAGACCGTCGGTTCTGCCATGGGACCGGAGTTCCCTGACTTCTTTATCATTCACCTCAACCACAGACTTCAACGCTGTCTTCCTCAGGCACATCATCCTGCAAAGATTCCGAAACGATCCGGAGCACTTTTTTCCTGACCTCCATCATGGACCCTTTCATGGTGCATCCGGCTGCATTATGGTGCCCGCCCCCGCCGAACTTCTCCGCGATGGCCGCCACGTTTACCTCGCCCTTGGACCGCATGCTGATCTTCACGAGGTCTGAATCCATCTCACGGAAAAAGACCGACACCTCGACTCCCCTGATCGAGCGGGGATAATTCACTAAACCTTCCGTATGCTCTTCTCTGGTCCCGGTCTTATGAAAATCCTCTTTGACGATCGACCCCCAGGCGAACCGTCCCTTACGGCTGATCCCGATGGTCTGCAGGAAACGGCCAAGGAGTCTCAGGGTGGCATAGGGCCTGGACTCGTAGACCTGTTCGGCAACGGTCCAGGAGTTGATCCCGTAGGAAAGAAGTTTTGAAGCAACCTCCAGGGCCTCCGACGTGGTATTGGAATACCTGAACGAACCCGTATCGGTAAAGATGGATGTATAGAGGCATAAGGCGATGGGATAGTCCATTTTTGCCGGACAGTCCGTTTCCATCGCCTTGATCAGGTGATAGATCAGTTCCCCCGTGGCCGAGGCATCTTGATCAAGAAGGTTGATCTCCCCGTTCTGGTCGTTGGTCAGATGATGATCTATGACGATCACCATTGGATTATAATTTTCCGGAATCTTCAAGCCGGTCCGTTCCAGTCCGCCGCAGTCAGTCACGATAACAAGATCCGGATGGGTCGGGATCTGTTCGGATACCCGGATCTCATCCACCGCCGGGAGAAAGGCAAACATCTCAGGAACCGGGTCCTTGTTTATGATCATGACCTGTTTCCCGAGTTTTCTCAGGAACAGATAAAGGGCCAGTTCAGAACTGATACCGTCACCATCCGGGTTGACATGGGTGGTAATGACGATATTTCGGATCTTCAGAAGGACATCTTTGACCCGGCTAAGGTTCCCCTTTTTCATCCTCTTGTTTTCCTTCATGAATGCTATGCAGAAGCTTTTGAATATGGGCCCCATATTCAATCGAGGGATCGATCTTGAAGATCAGGGTGGGAATGGTCTTTATATCAAGCGTATGGAAAAGTTCACTGCGGATAAACCCGGCTGCGTTTTCCAGGCCGGCCAGGACATCTTCTTTGTCGAGTTTATCATCAAGGACACTGAAGAAGACCGTTGCTGACTTCAGGTCTTTGCTGATTCTGACATCCGCCACCGTGACATACTTGACTCTCGGGTCTTTGACTTTCCTCAGCAGGATTCTGGATATCTCTGCGATCATCAGGTCCGAGACCCTTTCCATTCTTTTAGACTGCATGCCACATCCCCCGGATCATATAATCTCGATTTGATGGTGGATCAGGTCAGCGACATGCATCTCTTCTACGTGATCCACGATCTTGTCCAATTCGCTATTTACAGTTTCGCCGCTACTTTGTCGAAGGTATATACCTCGATGACATCCTTGACCTTGATATCGTTATAATTCTCTATTCCGATCCCGCACTCGAATCCCGTTGCAACATCCTTGACATCGTCCTTGAAACGCCTTAGTGAAGATATTTTACCTTCATACACCACCACATTGTCCCGGATCAGCCGGACATGGGCGGAGCGTTCAACTTTCCCATCGGTCACATAACATCCTGCGATGTTTCCTGCCTTGGGAACGGAAAAAATATCACGGATTTCGGCCCGTCCGAGAATGCGCTCCTTGAGGGTCGGTTCCAAAAGCCCTTCCATGGCCTTTCGCACATCCTGGGATGCATCATAGATTACATTATAGAGCCGGATATCTACAGTCTCCGCCTCTGCCAGGGCTGCAGCCTTGGGTTCCGGCCGGACATTAAAGCCTATGATGATGGCATTGGAAGCGGCTGCCAGATTGACATCGGTTTCGGTGATTCCTCCTACGGAGCCGTGGATCACTTTCAATTCCACCGCACTGGTACTCAGTCTTTCAAGGGTATCGGAGAGCGCCTCTACGGAACCCTGGACGTCCCCTTTGATGATAATGGGGAGTTCCTTGACCTCTCCTTTCTGTATCCTCAGGAAGAGGTCATCCAGAGTGACGCGATGCCCTTTGGCCAGATTGGCCTCCCGCATGCGGACTGACCGGACCATCCCTATCTGGCGCGCCTTGCGTTCATCGGAAACCACAACGAAGGTCTCGCCGGCCATGGGCACCCCGGAATGGCCTATTATTTCCACCGGCATGGAGGGCCCTGCAGAAAGGATCTTTTTCCCCCGATCATTGAGCATGGCCCGAACCTTGCCGTGATAGACGCCGCTGACAAAGGGGTCTCCCACCTTCACCGTACCGGTCTGGACCAGAACCGTGGCAATAGGCCCCCTGCTTTTGTCCAGTCTGGCCTCGATAATGGTTCCCTTGGCCGGACGCTCCGGATCGGCTTTGAGTTCCATGATGTCCGACTGCAAAAGGATCATCTCCAGGAGACGATCGATATTGATCCTCTTCTTTGCCGACACCTCGACAAAGATGGTTTTTCCTCCCCATTCTTCAGGTATCAGGTTGTGTTCTGACAGTTCCTGTTTGACCCTTTCGGGTTTCGCGTCGGGTTTATCTATCTTGTTGATCGCAACAACAATCGGCACTTTGGCTGCACTCGCATGGTGAATCGCCTCTACGGTCTGCGGCATGACGCCGTCATCCGCGGCCACTACGAGAATAACGATATCGGTTACCTTGGCTCCTCTCGCACGCATCGAGGTAAAGGCCTCGTGGCCCGGCGTATCAAGAAAGGTGATGCTCCGACCCTCCAGATGAACCGTATAGGCCCCGATATGCTGGGTAATTCCGCCAGCCTCGCCTTCCACCACCTTGCTCTCACGGATCACGTCGAGAAGAGATGTCTTTCCATGGTCTACATGCCCCATGATGGTCACGACAGGGGGCCTCATGACCAGGTTTTCCGGATTGTCTTTTATCTCCTCCAGGAAGGCATCGGCACTTTCCAACGAGACCTGGTCAACCTCATATCCGTAATCATGAGCTATGACAACCAATTCTTCAGGATCCACAATTTTATTCACCGTAACCATAGCCCCCATTTCCATGAATTTAAGGATCAGACTGTTTACCGGAACATTGAGCCTCTCGGCCACGTCCTTGACCGTCGTGGTTTCATCCCATCGGATGACGTTCTTTTTCAACTCTACTGAAACCGTTTCCTGAACTGTCTTTTCTCTTTCCGGCTTGGCGGATTTCTTCTTGGGTTTGGCTCTCAGCTTTTTAGGGGTTCGGCGGACCTGAAGTTCCAGCAGTTGATCCGGAAGAATCTTCTTGGCTTTCTTGACAGGCCGTTCAATTTTATCCGCCCGGATACTGACTTTTCCCTTTTTCCCCTTGCCCTTGTCTTTAACCACATGGTCGACCGTCTCGCTTTTATCCTCGACTTCAACCTTTTTTCCTTTTTTCTTTTCCTTTTTCTTGAGCTTGGGTTTTGCCTCACCTTCTTTGGAGGCTGGAATCGGAGCACTGATAACATCTGGAGGAGCGGAAGGAACCTCCGCTGCTTCAGCAGGCTGTTCTGAAGGAACCTGGACAACAGGTTCAGCTGTTAACGCCTCTGTTGTTGTCGGTTCGGATATGCCGGTCGGGGCTTCCTTCCCATGTTTCGAAGCCGGTTTGGCTTTCTTCTTGACTTCGGTTCCAGGGAATTCCGGTTCTACCTCTTTGACCTCTTCGGGCGCATGTTCAACTTTTTTCTTCCGGACCTTGAAATCTGCCTTGGGCGGTGCCTTCTTTTTTTCCTTGGCCTTGGGTGATACCGCTTTCCCTGAATATTTTGCACGGGTTTCATTAGCGATATCATCCGGGACCACGGACAGATTGCTCTTTATCTTGGGATCGATCTTCTCAAAGTATTTCAAAAGCTCTTTTGTGTTGATCCCTATTTCCTTGGCCAGGTCATGTACTCTTAGTTTAACCATAGATCTTTTCACCCCTACCCTATTCAAAGGCATTTTTCATGTCGATCAATTTAATCAGTTTTTTACTCGCCCTCTCGTCTACTACACCTAATACAGGCTGAGGTGCCTTCCCCACGGAGTGACCAAGCGTTTCTCTGGAAAGAAGCACCCTGACCGGAACACCCTGTCTGGTATCCGATAAGATGGGACTGCTGACATCGGCTGCCTGTAAAAGAAGATGTATCTCACCTTTTTGAAACGATTTTTGTATGGATTCACGGCCTGTCACGATCTTCTTCCCTTTCATCAATATACCGAGAAAAGAGCAGATCCGTTCTTCAAGGAGATGCCGGATCTTCTGATCCAGGAACCTCAACTCCGGAAGTTCGACCATTCGCCTCAGGGCTCGTGCCAAGGCCTTGTGACGAGCCGCCATCCGTATGCATGAAGTGCTGCAGCAGATGTAGGCGCCGCGCCCGGGCAGCTTTCCCTTCAGATCCGGAACCAGAATACCATCCGGTGAGGAGACGATTCGAATGAGACTCTCCTTCTCCATCACCTTTCCGCACCCCACACACGTCCGTAGATGGGCGCCGGATTTCTCCAGGCAGACTTCATCCGTTTTTGCCGGCATTTACACCTCGCCCTGCTCACCCTTGGAGGGCGTTTCTTCCTTCCCTTCAATATCTGGGGTCTCTTCGGCAGAAGCTTTCTCATCTACCTCATGATCCCCCTCAGAGGCAGCAGATTCCTGCAGTTTAGCAGCCTCGGCTTCTGCCTTAGCCAACTCTTTAGCAAGTTCTGCAGCACTTTGGATGATTTTCTCAGCGGTCTTGGCGCCGACTCCGGGTATGGCCGAAAGGGCTTCAGGAGTCGCCGAAGCCACTTCTGCAACCGAGCGATATCCTGCATCCAGAATCGCCCGGGCCGTCTTATCTCCAACACCGTGGATCTTCGAAACATCCTCCAGTCTCTTGTTGAAGGCCCCTTTCTCGACATCAGCTTCTTCCTGCTGTTCTTTAAGCGTCCTTTGATATTCCTCTTCACTCATGATATTGATCTGATATCCGGTGAGTTCAGAACCCAGACGGACATTCTGACCTCTCTTCCCGATGGCCAGGGAAAGCTGGCTTTCTTCAACCACAACCCATGCTGATTTTTCTTCTTCATTCACTGCAATCCGTGATATGGCTGCCGGACTTAATGCCTTTTCAATATAATCACGGACCACGTCCGTATATGCAATAATGTCAATTTTCTCTCCGCGAAGTTCCTGCACCACGGCCTGGACACGGATCCCTTTGATCCCAACACAGGCTCCTACGGGATCCACATTGGAATCTCTTGATACAACCGCAATCTTTGACCGTTGACTGGGTTCACGGACAACTTTTATGATTTTGACCACACCTTCATAGATCTCAGGAACCTCTGTCTCGAAGAGTTTAGAGACAAACAACGGATCAGTCCTTGATAAAATCACCTGAGGCATTTTGGAAGAGTCAACAACATTTTTTATAAGGGCCCGTACCCTGTCGCCCCGGTTGTAACGCTCACCCGGAATCTTCTGCCGCTGAGTGAGGATTCCCTCAGCCTTGCCCAGATCAACAACGATATCCCCTCTCTCCATCCGCATCACGATGCCATTGATTGTCTCTCCAATCTTACCTCCAAACTCTTTGAGAATAACCTCCCGTTCCGCCTCACGTACACGTTGAACGATGACCTGCTTTGCTGTTTGTGCGGCAATTCTCCCCAACTCGGCTACATCCAGACGGATAGCGAATTCATCACCCAACTCAATGTTTTCGTCATACTCAAGAGCGTCTTTAAGCAGGATCTGCCGGTTCTGATCCTCGACTTTTTCCACGACCTCGCGATAGAGATAGGCCTCGATCTCTCCGGTTTGCATATTGATCTCAACTTCTATATTTTCCTCTGTCCCGTATTTTTTTCTGGATGCAGTCAGTATGGCTAACTGGATAGCATCAATGATCGTCTCCTTCGGAATATTTTTCTCTTTCCCAAGGGCATTGATGACCTGAATTAAATTTGGTTCCATCTTCATTCTCCTTCAGATTTCTCTGACATTCAGGTTGCGTCCTGAATCACAGCCATTAAAAATCAACCTCCAGGTTGGCCTTGACAATTTGTTTCACGGGTATACGGATTTCCTTGCCCGGTTCAATCTCAAGACGTAATGTCTCAGATTCCACGCCCCGGTCCACTCCAATAAATACTTTTTGATCCGATATCCTTGTGGAAAGTTTAACCTTAATCTTATTGCCTACGTATCGTTGAAAATCCATCTCGTTGCGAATCGGGCGGCTGATTCCCGGAGAGGAAACCTCCAAAACGTACCTCCCGGGGATAACATCCTTGATGTCCAGTAAAATCCCTATCTCCCGGCTTACCCTCTGACAATCATCGAGTGTAACCCCGCCTTCTTTCTTATCGATAAAGATACGAACCGTCTGCCGGCTCCCTGCCCTCTGGAACTGCAGATCGAACAACTCAAGTCCAAGAGAGTCAAGTACCGGTATAACCAGATCTCTTATGGTCTCAGTGATAAGCATAGAACTAACTATAAAAAAAAAGGGCTCTTTTGAGCCCACTTTTTATTAGTGAACTTTGAATTTGTTGGAACTTACCATATCAAAAAATCAAAATCAAGTGAAAAATAACCCTTACAACCTATGATTAGGTCAAAAAAAAGGCCCCGAACGCGTTAAGCGTACGGGGCCTTTGTTGGGGGTAGTTGCCGTTCAGGGTTGGATATCCCTGTACCGGAACTTCTTATTCATCAAATATACAGAAAACCGGAGTACCAAAAGAACACACAGGGGGAACAAAAGAATAATCAGATCCGTCACCCCCCCCTGGAAATGGCCGCCATTGGAAGCAAGCGAACAACCGCCACCACCGCCGCCACCGCCACTGTCTCCGGCAGCGGCTGGTGCTGGTGTTGCCGCGGCTCCGTTTTGATCGCTAACCACTGGTATTCCAATGTAACCTGGATCAACGATCGTGCCATTGGCAAGATGGTCATCATCGCCGTTCGCACCATCAGTGAGTGTAAACTGCAGGGTTGAACCGCTGACCACAGCAGAATATGGGTAATATCCTTGATCTGCATTATATTTCCAGAATTCCGTATCCGCAGGAAGTGTCACAGGCATCTGGATGGACACGGTGATGCTCCCTCCAGGATCAAGACCGGTTATCTTGTATTGCACCCCGCCGTATTTAAAATCGAGTTGCGGCTTGGAAGCTTCAGACAGAGGCTGGGCCAGAAAGACCACACTTTCCAGGACGCCATTCCCTCCTTGAAGAACAAGTGACAATTTCCCGTAATCCGTTGACATGGTGGAGATCCCATTGTCCAACCGGTCCGGAACGCCGTCACTGTTCGTATCTGATTTTCCCTCGATTTTATCAGGGGATCCATCACCGTCCGAATCCGTATCCAAGGCATCAATGATACCGTCATTGTCCGTGTCAAGCGGCGTGTTCCCAGGTCCGAACTCTGTGAGGTCATCGATTCCGTCTGCATCACTGTCGGCAAGATTGACGTTCATTCCATAGAGCGCCTCAAGTTGATTGATCAACCCGTCTCCGTCAGTATCTCCCAGAGGACCGTCGTTGTCATTTCCGTCACGGTAATTCGGGATGCCGTCTCCATCTATGTCTCCTGTCCCTTCCGCCGAATCTGATTTCCCGTCATTGTCTGAGTCCTGGTCCAGGGCATCGATCACCCCATCACCGTCTGAATCCCTTGGAGTCGGGCCCGTGCCGAACTCTGTCAGATCATCAATGCCGTCACCATCACTGTCTTTAAGGTTAGGATAAAGCATGAAGGTTGCCTCAACGGAGTTGGTAATCCCATCTCCGTCCTGGTCCCCGTTCGGTCCGTCTGTATCATTCATATCAATATAATTCGGGATACCATCCGCATCATCGTCGTTGATCCCTTCGGCTGTATCCGTTTTCCCGTCATTGTCTGAATCGAGGTCCAGGGCATCAATCATCCCATCCCCGTCAGAATCCGAGGCTGAATCTCGAGGTCCGAACTCGGTGAAATCGCCGATGCCGTCACCATCGGTATCCACAAGATCAGGCCTTGTACCTGACTGATACTCAACAAGATTGGAAAGCCCGTCTCCATCCAGGTCCGATGATGCATCCGAGGCGGATTTGGGGTCCAATTGGTAGGTGACTTCAAACCCGTCCGAAAGCCCGTCGCTGTCCGTATCGGCATTCTTCGGGTCGGTTCCCTGTTCATATTCCTGAAGGTTGGTCAGGCCATCCCCATCAGGGTCGGCATCTGCATCCTTCGGGTCGTTTGGATTCAGCCCGTATTGATTCTCAAAACTGTCCGGAAGTCCGTCCCCGTCTGAATCACCCGAACTCAAACTGCTGATAAGATTGTTCACATTCAGCCTGCCGCCGGACACGGTTTTGGTCGCAATGGAGCTTATCGGATCTACAGAATTTAGAATGTATTGCTTGATCTCCGAATAATTGAGACCTGGATCCACGGACAGGGCCAGGGCCGCAGCACCGGTTACAAAAGGTGTGGATGCAGAAGTCCCGCTGAAATAGGCATATCCGCCGTCCGGAATCGTTGTATAGATAGAGGAACCCGGTGCCGCCAGGTCTACGGTAGTCTGGCCGTAATTGGAAAAATAACTCAGGCTATCGTTCTTGTCTGATGCCGTAACGGAAATGATATTGGGAAAATCATAATTGGATGGATAATGTGTCTTGGTGTCCGTATCCTCGCCGCTGTTCCCTGCTGAAGTGACCACCAGAAACCCGGCATTCAGCACATCCTGAAAGGCACTTTCCAGGGCCGCTGAATACGCGGTCCCTCCCCAACTGCAGTTGATGACTTTGGCGCCGTTTCCCACTGCATAATTCAACGCCAGGACTGCATTGGCTACATTCCCGCTTCCGGAGGCAATAAATTTGACCGGCATGATACGTACATGCCAGCACACTCCGGCCGTACCCACGCCATTATTCCCTACGGCGCCAATAATCCCTGACACCTCGGTCCCGTGACGGTCTTCTGAGGCGGTGTCAAAGACCGTGGCATCACCATGGTTGAAATCCCAGCCGTTCACGTCATCTATGAACCCGTTTCCATCGTCATCAATCCCGTTCCCGGCAATTTCTTTGGTGTTGACCCATATATTCCCGGATAGATCCGGATGATTCAGATCGATCCCCTCGTCCACGACAGCCACGATCACGGAAGTGGAACCGTTCGATTGATCCCATGCCTCCGGAGCGTCAATATCGGCGTCGGCTGTAGCAGTCCCACTGCCCGTATTATGAAGACCCCACTGGTTAGAAAAGTAGGGATCATTGGGAACGGATGTGGTATGGATAATAAAGTTGGGCTCGCTGAACATCACTTCAGGCATTCCCTTGAGCATCTCTACCGCTTCTTCCACCTTGAGCTTTTCAGTCATACTGACACGGCACAGGTTGTTCTTGTTCAAAACCCCTTCAAGCTTCATCCCTGATTTATTTAAGAGACGCGTCATTGCATCTTTGCTCATCTTCGGTGCGAACTGAACCAGGACCTCGTGATCCACATAAGGTTTGTCTTCTAACTGTACAGCCTGCTGAATTTCTCCGGGAAGGGGCAAGGTCAATCCAACATCCTGTGAAGAGGAGACGGTGATGGCCTGTACCGTTACGGGGTCTTGGAATCCTTGAGTGTTGGCTGATTCGGCAGGTCTTTGGTCTATGATCACTATCCGGTCTGTTTGTCTTTGCCATTCATGGAACTTCGCTGCAAAAAAGAACAAGAAAACAATAACAACAAGAAGAGGTACCCCAATTTTTTTTATCTTTTTACCCATAAGACCCCCAAACAAAAAAAAGCCGAACCTGATTCAGCAATGAAGGTTCGGCTTTCCACAAAAATAAGTATCAAACCTAACTTCGGCAGCTCCTCCACCTGGTATCCCAGGCAGGTAGCTTTGCGCCTCATCCTCACGGATGATTTGCCTTTTTCGGTTAGTGTTATTTAACTAATTGTTAATTATATCTTTTTCTTTACTCCACCCTCCTTTTACATGTTTCTTATATTCTCGCCAAAATTAGGCATTTCAAACATTTTATCGGCATATTAAATGAAATAATTAATTAAAACGGTAGTTATTTTCTCTGTATTCTTTCTGTATATTTTCATTATACGTTTTCCACCTTTATCCGTCAATAATTATTTTCTATTTTTTTGTTAAAAAAGCTTGTTTAGGGCTTCCTGGATACGATCAAGGCCTTTTTCAATGATTTTCATCGAGGTCGCATAAGAAAGCCGGATATACGGATCCGCTCCGAAAGCGCTCCCCGGGACTGCGGCCACTTTGGCTTCTTTCAGAAAATAGTCGCATAGATCCACGGATGAGCGAATGGTCTGCCCTGCGTACTTCCTGCCATAAAAGGCGCTCATCCGGGGAAAGACGTAAAAGGCCCCTGCCGGGCTCAAACAGTTGACCCCTTCAATGGCATTGAGCCGATCCACAATATATTGCCGTCTTTTATCAAACTCTCTGACCATTGTTTCCACGGTATCCTGCGGGCCGTTGAGTGCCTCTTCGGCTGCCTTCTGGGCGATGGAGTTGGGATTTGAGGTGCTCTGACTCTGAATGTCGGCCATGGGTTTGATGAGCTCTTCAGGTCCCACGGCCCACCCGATCCGCCATCCGGTCATTGCATGTGACTTGGAGACGCCATTGATAATGATGGTTCTCTTTCTCACCTCCTCGTCCAATTCGGCAATGGAATGGAACTCGAAGCCGCCATAGACCATTTTTTCATATATTTCGTCGGAGATGACATAGATATCATGCTCAACAATCACCTCGGCAAGTTCCTTCAGGTCCTCCAGGGTGTACCCGCACCCGGTAGGGTTCGAAGGACTATTGAGTATCAATGCCTTGGTCTTTTTAGTAATGCTTTTTCGAAGCAGTTCACCGGTCAACCGGAAGTTTTCGTCTTCCCGGGTCTCCACAATCACGGGGACCGCATCCTGCAGAAGAACCTGATCCGGATAGGAGACCCAATACGGTGCCGGAATGATCACTTCGTCTCCAGGTCCATACAAAACCTGGGCCACATGATACAGGGCGTGTTTGGCTCCGCAGGAGATCAAGACCTGGGAGGGTTTGTAGTCCAGCCCGTTGTCCCTTCTCATCTTTTCACACACCGCTTTCTTAAGTTCCAGCGTTCCTGATGCGGGCGTGTACTTGGTAAATCCGGCATTCAGAGCGCGTATAGCCGCCTCCTTGATGTTTCTGGGTGTATCAAAATCCGGTTCTCCGGCGCCGAAACCCACGATATCCACCCCCTGGGAACGTAGTTCTTTTGCCTTTGCATCGATGGCCAGTGTCACAGAAGGTTTTATGGTACTCACCCGAGTTGCTAAAGACTTCACAGATCATCCTCCTTCTTATTTATGAAGCATACGGAATGACCACTATCTCTCCTTATTCATTTTTTTCTTCAGTTCCTTTTCGACTACGGCCGGGACCATATCCTTAAGGCTGCCTCCGAATTTGGCGACTTCTTTGATAATGCTGGAACTCAGATAGGTATACCGTTCGCTCGGCATCAGGAAAACGGCCTCAAAATTGGGATCCATCTTTCGGTTCATCAGGGCCAGTTGGAACTCATACTCGAAATCAGAGACTGCGCGCAAACCCCGGATAACCGCCGCAGCCTTCTTCTTCTTGATATATGCCACCAGCAGTCCATCGATCACATCAATCTCTATCCTGGGATTTTGCCCGATCACCTTCCTGATCAAATCCACCCTCTCTTCGAGAGTAAAGAAAGGGGACTTGTTGAGGCTTGGCGCAACGGCAATGATGACTCGGTCGAAAATCCGCAAACCCCGTTCGATCAGATCCACATGGCCGTTTGTAATAGGGTCGAAAGACCCGGGATAGACAGCGATCTTATTTTTCAACGTCTCCTCCATAGAATGAAAAAACCGTATCTCCGACCCGCCGGGTTCTTAACATACGGAGTACTCCAAAGGACTTGGGAAGAGCGTGCCGCCTGTCATGCTCAGCGATGACCAGTCCCCCCTTGCTTAGCAGTCCTTCTTCTCCAACGATTTCAATCAGTTCATATGCAGCGTGATCGGTATAGGGCGGATCTAAAAAGATCAGGTCAAAAGTCTTTTTCTCCTTTGAAATCCTGCGTAAGGATTGTCCACAGTCCATTTCATACACCGAAACGTTTTTACCGAAACCGCACAGGACTGCATTCTCTTTGATTATTTTCATGGCGTTTGGGTCTGATTCGATCAAATAAACTTCTCCGGCGCCCCGGCTGGCCGCTTCAAATCCTATGCCGCCTGACCCTGAAAAGAGATCCAGAAAATTGCACCCGTTGATCCGATCCTGAAGAATATCAAAGAGAGTCTGCTTGGCCCGGTCAGAGGTGGGTCTGACCGCCCTCCCCTTCAGGGTCTTAAGCCTCCTCCCTTTACACTCTCCTGAGATGATCCTGATCACCTATCCTCCGGTATGAAACGTATCCCAGGAGTCTTAGCCTTTGTCAAGATAACCAAAAGAATTCTGAATATCAATTAAAAATTTTACCGGCTTGAAGAATAATCAGACCTGTACAAGTCCGGCCCCAAATCAATAACCAACCTCATATTCAGTTTTATATAAGAAAAGGGGGGTGTAATCCCAAAATGATAATGTCCTATTTGGCCAAAGTAGAAATGTCCTATTCT
>CAKKPE010000132.1 GCA_919901565.1 bacterium | reverse complement strand
CGGAGAAGTTCAGCGTTCAGTTCAGCTCTCAGCCTTCTGTCATCCGGTTTTCCGTACTCTATCCTTTGCCGTTCTCTGTCCTTCTGTCGTCTCTCCTTCCGTCCTCCATGTACGTCCCCAGGGTCTTTTGCGCGAGCTCTCTCAGTTTTTTCGTCAGACGGGGGCCCTTGTACCTCTTCTTTCCGGCGACATAGGGGCACCCCTGCGGCAGGACCCCGAGTGCGGCGATCTTTTTTGTGAGCAAGACAGGGGACGTTGATACCGTACGTGCATTTCGCTGTGGCGATTGGAAGGTTGGAACGGGGAGCGGAGTGCTGAACGCTGATTTTAATGGCGGGAGGGGGCGGGAATCGAACCCACCAGACGGGGTATTAAGCCGCCCCACCGGATTTGAAGTCCGGGCCGGACACCAGCACCGAATCCCCTCCCGTAAGATCAAACTCTAAATTCTAATATCTAAATTCTAAACAAATTCAAAATTCTAAACCATAAATTCTAAACAAATTCGAAATTCCAAAGACAAAAAACCAAACATAAAAACAATAAACACAAAAATCCAAACACAAATGTTTGAAATTATTCCAAACTTTCTGGCTTCTTTGTTTTTTCCAGGATGGCTCCAAAAATCTTCATAAGCTCGGTGGCTTCCTGAATTAGATAGTGATTTGTTTTCTCAGTTTCTTTATTACAAGCGACAAGTTTTAACCAATAACGAGTCTCTTTTGCTTCCTTCCGGCAGATCTTCACCCTCATTATAAAATCTTTTTTACTTAATGACTCATTAGCCTCAATATAATTCGCTCCCACCGACCCTGCCGATCTCACCAATTGTTTCATGACTTCATTGTTGGTCAAGGTCTTCGGCAATTCATTTACGAACTCAATGGTTCGCCTTGCATAATTCAGAGTCCGTTCCTCCAGATCATATCGTTTTGAATTTTGATTTTCTGTCATTCGATATTGTTTAGAGTTTAGGATTTCGGATTTAGGATTTAAGCCCGCATCAGCGAGAATAGATATTTTCTCAATGATGCGGGATTACCCATGGCTTCTCAAATACTCCTTATAATACCCATATTCTTCCTCAAAGTTCGGAGTAAAGATCCCGGTCCCGATGCTCTTCTCGATCTTGTCCATGGTCCAGTGCCGGACCTCGGAGATCTCTACGGGATCAAAGGCGATCTTTCCGTCGTACCGGCAGAGGTAGGTCCGCACGTTTTCGGACTCGACCGGGTTCCTGAGCGCATAGGCGTAAAGGAACCGGAGGCCCTCGCCCTCTATACCCAACTCCTCTTTCATCTCCCGGTGTGCCGCGGTTTCGTAGTCCTCACCGATGTTCAGGTGGCCGCCCACGGACGTGTCCCATTTGCCGGGCTGGATATCCTTGTCCGAAGAGCGTTTCTGCAGGAGGAGCGTCCCCTGGCTGTTGACTACCAGGACATGGGCCACCCGGTGCACAAGCGAGGGGTTCCCATGGCACTCGGACCGGAGGGCCTTGCCGATGACCCGGTCCTGCTCATCCACGATCTCGAAATACTCTGCCATTCTGACTCTTCGGGGGGTGATGCCGCACCCGGAAAAATTACGCCTTCAAGGCCTTGAGGAGATTGTCCAATGTGAGCACGTGGCCCTTTTCAAACTCGGCCAATTCCCTGAATGCATTCTGTGTTTCGGGATCTTTGGTCATACGGACCATCTCGGAATAGAAGGCCACGGCGTCTTTCTCAAAATTTGAGGCGAGTTTCACGGCCTGGATCTCGTCATTCAGGTCCAGGGCCGCTTTCTCCGCATCCGTGCCCGAGGGGAAGATCCCCCCTTCCATGTAGCCTTCGAAGTAGCGCTCCACGATCTCCTCAGTGGCCGGATCCAGATACCACTCGGAATTGGGATCCGAAAGAAGGGATTCAATGTCCGAGACATGCTTGCGCTCTTCCTCGGCCATCTTCTCGAAGACAGCGCGGACCCGCTTTCCGGGAACCCGGTCCTTCATCCCGTAATAAAACCGGAACCCCTGGCGCTCCAGGGCAATGGCGATTTTTTTGGCTTCATCCGTGTTAAAGGGTTTGCCTTCAAAGGCGCTGAGGATGGTTTGTTTGCTCATAGGCGAAAACTCCATAGGTTGATTTTCAGATTTAAAAGAATCTTATCAGAAGCTCGGGACCTGTTTCAAGTAAAATCCCTCTCCCCATGAATGGGGAGAGGGCAAGGGTGAGGGGTTGAATCCGTTAGAAGTTTTCTATGTAAGGTAATATAAATTATCCGACCATTTGGCTGTATAAGAGAGATTACTTCTAACGGGGTTGACCGGAAATAGCCCCCTCATCCTAACCTTCTCCCCAAAAGGGAGAAGGGACATAAGGACGAGGGCAGGCCGGACAATGACAACCATATGTAATTCTGATGTGTATCCAGAAATTTATTGCAGATCCATTGGTTACCCGGGAACCATCCTGCTGAGTGTCCCCCGGCACTCAGATCCCGCAAATCCGGCAGTGGCCGTTGAATTCCTGGTCCACGGAGACCCGGCTGCCGGGTTCCTGTTTCATGAGATTCAGGACCTGGTTTCCCTTACTCCCGTATCGGTAGACGGTCACCCCTTTGCATTTCAGGGCGTGGGCCATGACAAAGATCTTTCTCACATCCCTGGCCGTGGCCTGTTCGGGCAGGTTCACGGTCTTGGACACGGCATTGTCCGTGTAACGCTGGAACGCAGCCTGGACCCTGAGGTGCGCCTCCGGGGCGATGTCCATGGCGGTCTTGAACAGGTCCCGGATCTTTTTGGGAACGGCCCGGACATTCCGGATGCTCCCGACTCCCATGATCTCATCCATGAGCTGGGGTGTCATGATCTTTGCGGCCATGTCTTCGAACAGGGGATTGAACTCCATGAGGTCACGCCCGTCGAGCACGTGCCGGATGAAGGAGACCGCGAAGTTCGGCTCGATGCCGCTCGATGTTCCTGCGATGATGCTGATGGTCCCGGTCGGGGCCACGGTGGTGACCGTGGCGTTGCGCAGGGGCGGGAGGCCTTTTTTCTTATAGAGGCTCGTGGAAAAATTGGGAAAGGCCCCGCGTTCCCTGGCCAGCTCTGCCGAGGCCGCCCTTGCCTCCCTGGTCACAAACTTCATGAGTCTGGCTGCAAGGCCGAGCGCCTTGTCTGAGTCGTAGGGGAGGCCGAGCCGGATCAGCATATCGGCCCATCCCATGATGCCGAGGCCGATCTTCCGGTTCGCAAGCGTCATCCTCTTGATGCCGGAGAAGGGGTACCGGTTGAGGTCAATGATATTGTCAAGGAAACGGACGCCGATCCCGATGATCCGCTTGAGCTTCATGTAATCGACCCGGCCGTTTCGAACCATATGCAGCAGGTTGATGGACCCCAGGTTGCAGCTCTCGTACGGGTAGAGGGGGAGCTCGCCGCAGGGGTTGGTCCCCTCCATCCACCCGAGGTGCGGGGTCGGATTCTTCCGGTTGACCTCGTCTACGAAGAAGAGCCCAGGGTCACCGGTATTCCACGCCGTCAGGGCCATGAGGTCCAGAAGGTCTGACGCATTCTCTTCTCTTTCGACCTTGCCGGTCCTGGGGTTGATCAGGGGAATCCTCCCCCCGGACTTTACTGATTTCATGAAGCGGTCGGTTACGGCCACGGAGATATTGAAGTTGGTGAATTCATCCGGGTTCTCCTTGGCCTGGATAAAGGTCCGGATATCAGGGTGGTGCACGCTGAGGATTCCCATGTTGGCCCCTCTTCGCCGCCCCCCCTGCTTGACCACGTCCGTGGCCTGGTCAAAGACCCGCATGAAGGAGACCGGGCCCGAGGCGATCCCGCCCGTGGATTTGACCACGCCCCCTTCGGGGCGGAGGCTGGAAAAGGAGAATCCGGTCCCGCCGCCGGACTGGTGGATCACGGCCATCTCCGAGACTGCCCTGAAGATCCCCCGGATCGAATCCGGCACAGGGAGCACAAAACATGCGGCCAGCTGCCCGAGCCGGGTCCCTGCATTCATCAGGGTGGGGGAGTTGGGTAGGAAATCGAGATCGGTCATGACCTCGAAGAAGTCCTGTTCTGTGCCGGCCGGATCTTTGCTTTTTCTGTAGATCCCTTCGGCGGCGGCCACATGCCGGGCGACCCGGGCGAACATCTCCTCGGGTGTTTCAAAGACCCTGCCTTGATGGTCCCGCTGGAGGTAACGCTGTTTGAGGATGATGCGCGCATTTTCTGAGAGACTGATCATCTAAGGGGTCCTTTAAGTTACCAGGCCTCTTTTTTCGAGGTCTTCAGGACCTTCATGATCTCCTGCGGGATCCTGACGGGTTTGCCTTTTTCCCCGATACAGGCCATGCTCGTCATGCCGGATGCAATGGCCTGGTGATCCTCTTCACGGGAGACACGGCAGGAGAGGTCGAAGCGTGCGCCTGAAAGCGAGGTACATTCCGTCTCCACGATGAGGAGGTCTCCGTACCTGGCCGGGGAGATGTGGTCTACCTCGGTATGGGCCACCACGAAAAAAAATCCCTGTTCGATCCATTTATGCAGATCCACCCCGAGGTCGCGAAGAAACTCGGTCCGGGCCGCCTCAAAGAAACGGAGATAGTTGGCATAGTAGACCACCCCTCCGGCGTCCGTGTCCTTGTAGTAGATCCTGGTTTTGTATAGGCTCATATGCCCTCTCTTGAATGAACTGATCATAACAGGAGCACAGGAATTTGTAAAGGCGGAATACGGA
>CAKKPE010000131.1 GCA_919901565.1 bacterium | reverse complement strand
ATAGGGACGGCGGACAAAGACGGGGAAGGCCGGCCTTCGCCGGGATCATGGAGCAGGCGCCGGAAAGACGCTCCCCGGCAGTCCAGGGCCTTTTCCAGGAGGAGCGGCTGGTCCCGCTCGGGCAGATTGCAGACTCGTTCATCATCGCACAGGACAGGGACGGTCTTATCCTGATTGACCAGCACGCGGCCCACGAGCGTATCCTTTATGAAAAGTTCAAAAGCATCTACCGGATCTCCAGTATACCCGTGCAGCAGCTTCTGATCCCGGTGAATCTGGAGCTGTCGGCAAAAGATGGGATACTCCTGACCGAACATCTGGATACCGCCCGCAGCATGGGAATCGATGTCGAGGAATTCAGCCGTGGGACTTTTGTGGTCAAAGGGGTCCCCATGTGGGTGGCTGACATGGACATCCAGGAGATGGTCCGGTCGCTTCTTGAAGAGATCGCTTCACTGGAACGGGTAGGGGAGCTCGGCCGGCGCATGGAAGAGATAATCCATGTCTTTTCATGCCGTGCAGCGGTCAAGGCCAACAAACGCCTGAGCCGTGAAGAGATGGAATGCCTGCTCCGCGACCTCGGGGAGAGCGATTCCCCTCATACCTGCGAACACGGACGGCCCACCATGATCCGGATCGATCTCCAGGAGATTGAAAAGCGGTTTAAGAGAATATAGGAAGAGTTCAATTCCCCCCTCACCTCAATCTCCCCAAAGGGAGAAGGAACATCATCAAGGAGACCCGGAAATTTCAAATAAAAAAACCATCCTCTTTCTGGTCGGCCCCACGGCCATTGGCAAGACCGAATGCGGTATCAGGCTGGCGCAGAACATCAACACCGAGATCATCAGCGCCGATTCCATGCAGGTCTATCAGGAGATGGATATCGGGACCAGTAAACCCACGCCTCACGAGCGTTCTCTTGTGCGCCACCACCTCGTGGATTTTGTCCATCCTTCGGAATCCTACAGTGTGGGCCGTTATCAAAAAGATGCCGATGCCGTGATCCGGCAGCTCCATGATGCGGGAAAGGTCCCGCTCGTGGTGGGAGGCACGGGCCTCTATGTCCGGGTACTGACCCATGGCCTGTTTGAAGGCCCGGAGGCCGACCCCGGGTTAAGGAAACGCCTTAAAGATTTGGCCTTAAATCATGGCCCTAATGCCTTATATGAAAAGTTAAAACAGGTCGATACCGAGTCCGCAAAAAGAATCCACCCCAATGATGAACGGCGCCTGATCCGGGCGATCGAGGTCCATGAGATCACGGGCAAAACCATATCGGCCTTGCAGGGGGAGCAGAAGGCCTTAAGAGAAGAACAATACCGGATAGTCATGATCGGGCTCACAACCAGCCGGAACCGCCTTTACGCAAAAATCGAGAACAGGGTAGACAAGATGATGGAGATGGGCCTGGTCAACGAGGTGGAAAAACTCCTGAAGATGGGGGTCTCAGAGGATTCGGTCTCCATGCAGGGTCTGGGCTACAAGGAGATCATCGCATATCTGAAAAAGAAAACTACCATAGAGGATGCCGTGAATATCCTGAAACAGGAGACCCGCCATTTTGCAAAGCATCAGATGACGTGGTTCAAGGCTGAGCCGAGGATCTATTGGCTGGAGATCTCAGCCTACCCGGGCCTTGATAAACTACATGAAGCCGTCATCGGTCTTGCCGAAAAGAATCTGGAAATCTAACAGTACATCCCGACCTCATGGATCGTATGAGACATACCCCTTAACAGACTGTATAATCGCATGATTTGGCATTAGACCCAGTCCATGGCATCCCGGATATAACGTCCGATAAGATATATTATGTAAACTTGGTTGTTTATACAAATACAGAGACGGATCTACAGTTCATCCCCGCTACCCTCCGTTTTTTCCTCATCTTCGGCAATGAGGCCATAGAGGTTTCCGGGCGGGGGCGTTCCCCTTCTTTCAGTGGAGATATTGAACTCGTCATACCTGGGTTTGTCCTTGCGGTTTAGGGAGATCATCATCTTTACGATATCCAAACCGAACTCATTTCGCTCTGCCATATCGGTCAGTTCCTCGAGGGCCGTCCGGTTGTCGAATGACACGGGCCGGTAAGGCCGTGAACTGATCAGGGCGTGGTAGACATCCGAGACCGCGACAATCTCGGTCATGGTATCCTGCAGGTTGATGCCCCGAGGGTATCCGGAACCGTTCCGCCGCTCATGATGGTCCCTGGCCAGCCGGGTGGAGATGTTTTCGCTGTCCGCCAGGTAATGGCTCAGCAGGATATAGCCGGCGGTGGTGTGGTTCCTCAGGATGCTGAACTCTCTCTGGGTCAGCGGTTTGCCCTTCATCAGGATCTTCATGGGCACACAGAATTTGCCCAGGTCATGGGTGGAACCGGCGATGGTCTCCCGGATCAGCCGGTCATACTCTGGCACGGCTTCACGTGCCAGAACGGTCGTAAGAGCGAAGACCATCAGACTGTGAGAATATGTATGAAAGTCGTTTTCCTTGAAATAATCCAAAAACTCCAGAATCGGGAGCGCAAGACGGACATGTTCCATGAGTTTCAGAACCTCGTCCAGTGTTTCCCTCGGCGAAAAAACGGCATCGAACGGCGGCTCCTCCAGACAGTGAAGCAGATCTTTTTTTGTAGTCCCGTATTCCAGGATGCAATAGGACGGATGAGAGGACTTCTTCCCCCCGGAAACGACCTCCTCCATGATCCTTGAGGTGATGACCGTACCTTCCGGAAGAAAGAACCGGTTATCCGGAGTGCTGACATCGTATGAGAGCGTAAGACTGGAGATCATGAGTTTTCTCCTTTTGCCCCTGATCCGGCCTGCAAGGTGAGATGCTGTTGTCCAGCGCCCTCCCCTGCCCAGTCACTGTTTTTACTTTCTTTACTTTCTGGTTCTAAACAGTTCAGTGCCTGTATTGCCCACACGATGAGGTCAGCCTGTTGAGAACCTACTTTCTTTACTCTCCTTACTTTTTTTACCGTCCTTCCGCCCCTACTGCTGACTCCATGTCCCGTCCGGGCTCTGCACCCACCAGCCCTTCTGTGCATTTTTAATCCAGCTTTTTGCAAAGATCCCCTTGATGTCCATAACCCTTTCGCTTCCAAAGTTGTTGGCCTTGGCGATCTCCAGGTAAAGCGCCTCCCTGTCCTTGTTTTCCGCGCTGATGAGCCGTGTAAGGGCTGCCTTGTCTTTGAGGCCCAGCCCTTCATCGGTACGCAGGACGATCAGCCCGTCGCTGGATATCCCTGCATTCCCCTTGTCCATGAAGGGTTTGATGGATTCCGCTCTTTGCCTGATCGACTCTTTCAGGGCCCTGATCGCGGGGGTGGTCACATCGACATCCGCTTCTTCTGCCCGGGCTTCCGTGATACCGATCCTCAGACCGGCAAAAGGGATCCCATGGTCGAGCAGGCCCTCGGGCCCCGGCTTGTCGGCCTCAGGCGCAGGCGCTTCCTTGCCCCAGGTCTCCTGCACAATCTTGTCTGCCGCCTTTTCCACGGCTGCTGCCGGGAAATAGATGTTGATGGTGACACATGAGAAGAGCGAGAACATCAGAACCTGTAAAAAAGATAAATGCCTTGTTTTTCTGCCCATGGTTTTTCCTCCTGTAAGATTTCAATGGGTATATCTGCTATGTTTTATACAACTTTTTATGCAAAACATCAAGCGGCCGAATGGCGATTTCATATATTGGACACTTATCCGCAGGTTTTATTCACCTTATTGTTTTTCCGCTTCACCGGCCTGTTGTACCCTCTTCAGTCTCTTCACCATATCCCGGAAAGAGACATGCCGCGTATAATTGATCACATTGACCTTGGGAGGAAGGAGCCCTCCCTTCACCAGATATTCCCTCTCCCCTTCCACCTCAATCCCATGAAGTTCGAAATTGTCGTTCCTGAGACTGCACCGGAAACCCATTTTGGCATACCGGTATTCCTTGAAGAGCTGATAAATCCCCTGGCCCAGAATCGAAGGTGAGCCTCCTGAACCCAGGATCGTAATCTTCTCCAGGGCCTTGACATCGATTCTCTGGTCCACATTTTTTGTTTTTACGGTTTCAACCCGGGCCGAAAAGCTTTCGGCCTGTCCGTTGGTGATCACAAGGTCCTCTATGGAACCCTGAATGACCCCTGAGACATGTCCGAATTCAAAGGTGTCGGTCAACCGGCCGAGATCGATCTCCTTGAATTCAATGCTTGAATGCAGGGAAACAATGGGGCTGAACAGATTATCGGCCGACATCGCCCTCACCCGCACTTCTCCGCCGAAGAGTTCCAGGACAATTTCTCCTTCGGTCAGAAGACGGCTTCCTGCATAGGTTACATGAGGGATGGTGCCGGAGAGATTGCCGCTGAACCGGGGGAGCCCCAGGGCCACGCTCATCTGTGCAAGGTCAACCGTGTTGATATTCATGGAGAGGAGCATGCGTCTTTCAGGGCTCAGGATATCCTGATATGAGATCTCCTTGAGCCTGATCTCGCCCCCGAAAACGGGCAGGACAGCACCGCCTTTAACCATGAAGGTGTTCCGCCACAGGGTTGGAGAGACTTCAATGCCCTTGATCTCCAGGGCGCGCCACGACAGTCTCTTGAACCGCAGAAAACCGTATTTCTCAGTCTCTTCTGACGAAGAGGCCTCAGGATAGGTGATGTCCACAGGGAGGCGCATATCGATCCCGGTCAGGTCCAGCCGGTTCTCCTTGCCCCGGATATCCAGATCCCGGAATTCCATCTCCCCGCTTATATGGTACCTTTCCTGTGATCCCTTTGCAGACAGCCGGGCCGTGGTCAGCCCGTCCAGTTCCAGCTGTGAAAGAAAAGGATAGCTCTCCTGGAAGGTTTCCCGCACGAAAAAATTGTAGGCCGTTTTGTTGGAGAGCCTGGCGAGGTCGGCTTGGGCATCGAAGAGCGGCTTTCCGGTAATGTTCGAGACCCGGCCGGAGATACCGAGTGCCCCTATATCCGTGAGGCCGAGATCGGCCCGCGACACGTCCAGCACGTCTGTATCCTTGTTATACCCGCCCGCGGCAGAGAGGCTGAGCGTCCTCTCCTTGAAGCTGCCGTAGAAGGCTCCGAGCAGGAGTTCGAAATCCGAGGCTTCCGCATCCAATGTGAATTCCGCCTTTTGAAAGGGGAGTGCAAACCTGAAGCCGCCTGAGAGCTTCATGGTGATCCCCTCACCCACCTTATCACCGTCAGGAGATGAAAAACCGCCCTCTTTCAGATTCAGTTCGGCACGGCCATTGATGCGAACGGGTGCGCCTTCAGGAGAAGTCATCTCTACAGACGTACTCAAGGCCCCTTTGCCTTTGACACTGAATCCCCTGAGTGGAGAAAAATCCTGAGGCAGTCCGGCCCGGACCTTTTCCAGATCGAGGTTTGCATATGCGGCTGAAGCATCCAGCGTCATCTGTTTTCCCCAGTTCAACGAAGCCTCTGCCGAGACCCCCTGGAAAGACTTCGTATTGATTAATGCCTTGCTTAGCCGCAATGCCTTTTTATCGAGGTCGCCCTCTATGCCGCCGCTCAGGGAGATTCCCTGCTCCTCATGGTATGTCTTCCCATCCTTGTAGACCACGCCCCTGCCGGCCTGGATCCGGAACCCGGATGACCGGACCTTGGAGGCTTCAACCGTCATCTCTGAAACAGTTAGTTCAAGGTTGTTCAGGATGCAGGCCATCCCCTTGCCTTTGCCGGGACCCAGGGATGCCTTGTCTGCCCGGCCCATGGCTTCACGGACCATGACGCCATGTTCACGGTATTCAAAAGGAACGGTGATTTCAAAGGGACCGACTTCTATATCCTGTTTTCTCAGGTTTCCGTTATGGAGTGACAGGACGCCCTGAATCACAGGGGATGCCAGGCTCCCCTTCATATCGATCTCTGCCCTTGCCTCACCATTCATGCCGATTGAATCCAGCCGTTCCGCTTCCCTGCCTCTGAGTATGCCCTCAAGATCAGACAGGGGAAACGCCCCGGTGTCAAGGTGAAGGTCCATCTCAGGGTCGCCGGATACGGTACGGGCCACGGAACCCTGCAGGGTCCAGGGCTTCAAGGGCCCCACCGCCGCCTTCAGGAATTCCAGATTCAAGTGGTCCGCCTGAATGTCATACGTGCCATTGGATTGAAGCCTCAGAGGATTTTTTATGAGATTGGGATTCAGGCTCCCCGATGAAACCAAAAGACCGCTGAACAGAAGGTCCGACTCCCACCTGATCTTTCCGGCCGGGGCCTTATCACCGGCAGAAAAGTTTTCACGAGCCATCTCCAGGTGGGCGTTGACCTCGCCGGAGCCGTCTATAAAGGAGAACCGGCCTTGATCCCCGCTCACCCTGAGGCCCTCGATGCCGCCCTTGACCCGGATATCCATCTCCTTGCCTGTGTTCAGGATATCTACACTCAACCGGAGAGTGCCCTCTAATTCCTTGTCTTTCAGGAAATCAGCATGGCCGGAAACCAGGGCGGCCAGATCCATGGGCCCGATATCCAGATGAACGTTTTCCGGATTCAGCTTTTTCATGTCCATCCCGGCCTGGAAAGAGACCGTGGAATTGAACTCCTGGACAAAGGCCTCTCCTTTCATGATCGAAGGCCCGACAAAAGCCGCCTGTTCCAGGGACAGGGTAACGGAACGGATGTGATACGTGAGGCCCCCGTCAAGTTCAAGGATCACTTCTCCATTTTCCAGAGAAGCTTTTTTAAAAGAGACAGGGATCGAGATCTCCTGCTTCGCCTTTTCGGTCCCATGGTCTTTCTTGTCTTTCTGCAGATTGATGAAGATCCTGGGGCCCTTGATCGTAACGGAGTCAATGCGCCGACGGATGATCCCCGGCACGCTGATGGCCACCTCGGCCTGGAGTATGATGGCCAGCGGTTTCCTGTCACCTTCCCCGAACAGAGTCAGATCATGAATCATGATCCCGTGCGTTTCGGAAAAAGAGAGTGAGCCGATCTCGAGCTGAGTCCGGAAGCGGTCCTTTATGCCGGATTCAATTACCCTCAGAAACAAAGGGCTCTTGAGGAAAAAGTAAAGGAAGATGAGAACCGAGATGCCAAGGATCAGGACCGTGAACAAGACGGCCATGGATATTTTATTCAAAACCGGCCTGCCGGGTTTTGTAGGAATGCTCAACGTATCCATAAGCACTCAGAACCGTTCCTCGGTTCCAGAGACGATCCTTCTCGACCTGAATAAGGGATAAGGGATAGGCGCTTTGGGTTTCGTCTCGATATTAGACCGAAAACACATAGTCAATTTCAAACATACATCCTTTGCTGGAAGGCAGGAAACTCTGAGATTGACGACCAACGATTTCAGTGTATTTCGGATGCCCCAACAATCGAGCCTTTGGGAAAACGCTTCGAAGCGAGGATTTCAGTTGAGAAGACATTTCATTTTCATTGAGCCCGATAGCTCCCAATCGAATCACAACTCTTGCGGAATCCTTCAGCAGGGGTGCAAGGCCTGTCCAAGAGTCTCTTAAGAACTCCCAATATTTTGTTGCCGCTACATAACGGTCGTCTTTGGAAATATTTCCGTAGGTTGGATGGGGCGGACCTCCGAGAAACCAGAGACGAAGCCATTGGTCTTCTTCGTAGCGCGTTACATTCAGGTAAGGAGGTGAAGTCACAACTAAAACAACTTTCCCCCATAGACTGCGGAAGTGAGAACCTACTTTACGCACGTCAGCAAGCTTGACCTCACCACTGGCGATATTCTGAATGCCATGCAGACGATAGGCGGCCTTCCCTCTGAGCATTTCGAAAACATCTCGCTTCTTTGGGAAAAGCTCATGTTTTTTCCAGTACCGCAACGAGTAATTGGGTTTCAGGCAAATGGTGCGAGGCATTTGGTTGCTAAAATAGGCGCTTGAACGGTCCATTTCTCCATGGAGAGAACCGAGAATTAGCGCGGCGATGAATCGTTCAATCCTGTTGTTATGCCAATTCAATGAATCTCGCAGAAACAATAACTCGCGTAGAGTTGTGTGATAAAACGCTCGTCTGAAAAAGGGGGGCAACAGTAGTCTCTCTTGCTCCCATGGGTCAGGAGTTTCCCTGTTGTATATTTCTTCGAGCTTGTTAATTCGTGACAAGACTCTTATGAGTTCTGGACGGTCCGCCTTAGCTCTCGAGACACAGAACGCCACCGGATTTATATCGGAACCTGCTGCATTTCTGCCGAGCAGGAGAGATTCAAGAATTGTTGTCCCTCGTCCGCAAAATGGATCAAAAACTAAATCTCCTTTCTTTGTATACGTTTCTACTTTTTCTCGGACAAAGCTTTCTGGGAACATGGCAAAGTAAGGACAGATTGCGTGGAGTGGCGGTCTAGACGGATTCATGATGTGACCCTCTCCAGCAAGTGCTCGCACCATTTTGCGCTATGTCCCGTTGTTATTTGGCGAAAATCGTCATTAGGCGCCCAATAAGCGATGCGGCAGCGGTCGAAAAAAAGCTTGGCCGAAATGGCGCGATCTTCAAAGACTTCCGGTGAAAGCCGGTGAGGAATGAAGAACGATTTAACGATGGGACTTTTATCGCCGCTGAGCCAGCGACTGCAGAAGTCATTCGGTTGAAGCTCATTGATCTTATCGTCCCAGTTATCTCCGGAGGCACAATGGCCGAATAGGATGAGCTTGCCGATTTGTCGGTCCGGGAAGTGTTTCCATGCAACCAAGTCTAAGCCGCCGTCTTTTTTTCTAAGCGATTTACCACTCTGGGGATAACTCCACTCCCCGACTGCTCCACAAACCTGCGTTAAGGCATTAAAAAATCCACTCGGCAGGGTATCGCGCGGATGACCAAAACGAAGAACTTCTCCGTCTATGTATCGCTTGGCCGCGATGCAGGATAGTTGTTCAAACATGACTTCGTGGAGAAGCCCTTTGATCTTCTTTTGCTTCTCGTCGCAGTAGGATAAAAGAAGGCAGAACACGTATGGTGTGTAAGCCTGCCAATCATTTTTCATCTTAAGCAAGGTCCCCGAGAACGTGAACGGATAGCTGTCTCCAGCCGCGATAACACGTCTGTTCAATTCCCGCATGGCATCCGTGCACAGCGTGTCGAGATTGTCGACGCTGAGCCTGTTCAATACTCTCTGCAAATCGCCGTGACTGGAATTGCCGTCATGGGCAGTCAGCGCTATCAGTTCAAGCCAGTCGGATAGTACAATGGGGTTTGTAATATCGGGCGGCAGAGGAATGCCATTGGACATGTTTTAAGCCTTCGCTTTCTTGTGCATTTCATCCGATATGCTCTTGGCCACATTGAGAATGTCTTCCATTACCCGAAGCGTCTCTTTTTCACCTTTGTATCCCGTGGTGACGGTTGCCTTCGCCTCTTGAAGTGAATCTTTGGCCCTGGTCATTGCCTCCTGGAAACGCCGGTCATCACCCAAACTAATCTCGTGCGCACGTTGCAGGCTGATGCCGGATCGGAGCGCGTAGAGCGCCTGTTTGTTGCCGATCACTCGCTTGAGATAGCCCAAGTGAGGATTCTGCTTCTCGACGACGGGCGATTTAGCTTCCGACTTGCTGCCGAATAACCATACCATGAGTTCCTGAAGTTGCGGCAGGTGACTCTTGGGAACAGGATTATCTTTTAACGATCGTTCCGGGTCGATGTTCAGGAACTTCTGAAATTCCTTCTCCGCTGCGGCGGTATAAAGATGCGAAAAATGAAAACGGTTTGCGATCCGGTCGTCCCGATCAAAATCAGTCTTCTTCTCTGCCTGCTCAAGCAACACAAAACCGCGATAGATTCGCGTGACCGTGCTGTGTTTGTCGCCAATTTTGCGGGCGATCTCATCAAGGGGAATCTCCCATTCCCTTCGGACCTTGGCAATATAGGCGGCCTTGCTGAAAGAATCCCATTCCTTCGGCCCATTCACGTGGCGAAAGCCGAAATATTCCCAGAGTGATTTTCTATCCGGATAGATCGAAACAGGTAATTGCTCTAAGTCCTTGCGGTGTTGGGTGATGATTTTCGGCAGGTCGGTTGCCTTGATAGCACGCCGCAGTTCTGCGTCGATCAACAATTTAACGGCGGCAAGGCGTCGGTTGCCTTCAACAACGATGAATTCTTGCTTTCTCTTGTCCTTCTCCAGTGGATGTTTGGGAACGACGAAGAGCGGTTCTTCCTCGAAATACCCGTTCTCTGCGATAGACAAGGCAACCTCATCGACGGCCATTTCGTCCCATAAAACCTGAACAAGATCATCCTGCGAATTTCTGTCTCCTATTGCGCTGAGACGCGGATTCTCATCATCGAACAGAAGTCGACCAACGTCGATGTACATTATTTCGAGTTGCTTGTGTTCTTGTTTTGCCGCCATGATGTTGTCTCCGTATTATACATAACGCCTTATATAATGCAGCATAGTTTATGAAGAACCGCATTGGG
>CAKKPE010000130.1 GCA_919901565.1 bacterium | reverse complement strand
TAAATGGCTGGGTTTGATTCGACCCTATGTGGCTGGTTTTGACCGACCGCTAACATGGCCTGATCGAGGAGATTCAGTGAGTTTCAGTTGCAGGAATTTGCGGGTCTTCGGGTGTACTCTTAACAATCCTGTTATTCCCTGATCCCTGATCGTAGTTAAGGCCGATCGGGAATCAGGCAGACTGCTTGTCTTTGAGTCCCCTTCTTTTCCAGATCAGGTAAATGGCCGGATAGATGGTGAGTTCCAGGATCTCGGAGGTGATGACGCCGCCGATCATGGGGGCAGCGATCCTCTTCATGACATCCGAGCCGGCGCCGTGGCTGAACATGATCGGGATCAGGCCCGCGAGGATGACCCCCACGGTCATGAGTTTGGGCCGGATCCTTTTGACCGCGCCGTGCAGGATGGCATCCTTGAGGTCGATTTCCGTATTCATCCGCCCCTGTTTTTTCCATTCCCGGCAAGAGATATTCAGATAGAGGAGCATGATCACCCCGGTCTCTGCGTCCAGCCCCGCGAGGGCGATCATGCCGACCCAGACAGCAATGCTCATATTGTAGTTGAGCATATAAAGAAACCAGAAAGATCCCACCAGGGAGAAGGGGACGGCCAGGAGCACGATCAGGGTCTCGGTCACGGATTTGGTGTTGAAAAAAATCAGGACAAAGATGATCATGACCGTGAGCGGGATCACGAGCTTGAGGCGTTCATGGGTTTTTACAAGGTATTCATATTCTCCGCTCCATTCGAGGCGGTAGCCGTCAGGCATCTTCAGCGAGGCAACCCGTTTTCTGGCCTCCTGCACATATCCGCCCACATCCTGTCCTGAAAAGTCGATATAGACATAGGATGCAAGGAGTCCCTCCTCGCTTTTAATGGCGGTTGGGCCCCGGACGACCTTGATTTCTGCGAGTTCGCCGAGCGGGATCTGCGCAGGGCCTGCTTTGGACATGGATGAGGCGCCAGCAGAAGAAGCCCCGCTCCTTCCCCCGTATCCGGCCATGGCCGAGACCGGGCTGAGAGTCCCCATGTCCGCCGGCACCAGGACGCGCTTGAGGTCTTCGATGGTATCCCTCAGCTCCCTTGAATACCGGACATTGACCGGGTATCTCTCCCTTCCTTCAATGGTCGTGGTCAGGTTCATCCCGCCGATAGCGGACTGGATCACCCCCTGGACATCATCCACGGTCAGGCCGTACCGGGCAGCCGCTTCGCGCTTGACGCTGATGTCCAGGAAATAACCCGTGGTCAACCGTTCCGCATAAACACTTCGGGTACCGGGAACCTCCTTAATGATCTTTTCCAGTTCCAGGCCCAATCTTTCGATCTCTTCAATCTTCGGGCCCATGACCTTGATCCCTACCGGGGTCCGGATGCCTGTTGCGAGCATGTCGATTCTCGCCTTGATCGGCATGGTGAAGGAATTGGACACGCCGGGGATGGTCAGGACATCGTTCATCTCGTCCTTGAGTTTCTCCACCGTCATCCCCGGCCTCCATTCGGATTCGGGTTTGAGGTTGATCACGGTTTCAAACATCTCCAGGGGGGCCGGGTCCGTGGCCGTCTCCGCGCGTCCGGCCTTGCCGAAGACCTGCGCCACTTCGGGGATCTTTTTCAGGAGACGGTCCTGCATCTGAAGGAGCTTGGTGACCTCGGAGATGGATGCCCCCGGCACGGTCACCGGCATGTAGAAGAGGGTCCCTTCGTAGAGGGGCGGCATGAATTCGGACCCGAGCTTGAGGATCGGATAGATGGTCAGGGCCATGATGATGACGGCGAAGACAATGATTATCTTCGGGTACTTGAGAGAAAATCTGACCCTCGGCTCATAGATCTTGCCCAGCACCACAATAATAGGATTCTTATCTTCCGGTCTGATCTTGCCCCGGATAAAAAGGGTCATCAATACCGGCGTCAGGGTCACGGCCAGGAAAGAGGAAAAGAGCATGGCAAAGGTCTTGGTGTAGGCCAGGGGTTTGAACAGCCTTCCGGCCTGGGCCTGGAGCGTGAAGACCGGGAGAAATCCAACCGTGATGACGAGGAGCGAGAAGAAGAGAGAAGGCCCCACCTCTTTGGCCGCCTCGATGATGACATCGGTCCGGTTCCCCTGTCCGCCGCCGGCCTCCCACTCCTCCAGCTTCTTGTGGGCGTTCTCCACCATGATGATCGAGGCGTCCACCATGGCGCCGACGGCAATGGCGATGCCGCTCAGGCTCATGATGTTCGAGGTCACACCGAGATAGTGCATACAGATGAAGGAAATAAGTATGGCGAGAGGGAGCGTCAGGATCACGACCAGGGCGCTCGGGAGGTGAAACAAAAAGATGATGCAGACTACGCTCACGGCAATGGAGAGCTTGATGATCTCTTCCTTGAGTGTATCAATAGACCGGAGGATCAGGTCGGAGCGGTCATAGGTCGTCACCATGTGCACGCCTTCCGGAAGGCTCGGAGCGATCTCTGTTTTGAACTTCTCCTTGACCCGCTCGATCACGTTCAAGACGTTCTCGCCGAATCGGACAACCACGATCCCTCCGGCCACCTCTCCTTTGCCGTCCAGGTCAGCGACCCCTCTTCGAATCTCTGGGCCGAGTTGTACCGTGGCCACATCTCTGAGGAAGACCGGCGTGCCCGCTCCATCGGTCGAGACAGGAATTGTTTCCAGGTCCCCAACGGTTTTGATGTACCCGCGGCCCCTGATCATATATTCGACCCCGGAGAACTCCAGGACCCTTCCTTCCACATCGTTGTTGCTTTTTCGGACGGCCTCCATCACCTTCATGATGGGGATCCCGTATGCCGAGAGCCTGTTCGGGTCTATGGTGACCTGATACTGTTTCACAAATCCGCCGATGCTCGCGACCTGGGAGACGCCGGGTACGCTTTCCAGCGCAAGCTTGACATTGTAGTCCTGGATCGAGCGCAGGTCCGCCAGGTTGTGCCGGCCGGTCTCATCCACGAGGGCATAGGAGAATCCCCATCCCACGCTGGTTGCATCCGGGCCGAGCACGGGGTTGACATCGGCAGGGATCTTGCCTTTCACGGCCTGCAGGTATTCAAGGATCCTGCTCCTGGCCCAGTAGATATCGGTCCCCTCCTCGAATATCACGTAGATGAAAGAACTACCGAGATAGGAGAAGCCCCGAACGACCTGCACCTTGGGGGCAGCGAGCAGTGTGGACGTAATGGGGTAGGTGATCTGGTCTTCCACCAGGTCCGGGCTTCTTCCCGGCCATTCCGTGTAGATGATGACCTGGGTGTCGCTGAGGTCCGGGATGGCATCGAGCGGGGTATTTTTTAATGCCCAGTAACCCCATATGCTCAGAAACAGGACCATCAGGAAGACAACAAACCTGTTTTGAGCGCTGAATCCAATGATTTTGGAGATCATTACTGAACGACACCTTTCAGTTTGGCCTCGGAATCGATGAGGAAGTTGGCCGAGGAGGCAACCTTTTCTCCGGCTGTGAGTCCCTTTAAAACTTCCACCATGCCCTGTGCCCGAACGCCCAGGGTCACCTCCCTGGGTTCAAAGAAGCCATTACCTTTATCCACGTAGACGATCTGTCTTATCCCCGTATCCATGACCGCATCTTCGGGGATGGCGAGCCTTTTCCCCAGGTTGATATGGATCTCCACATCCGTGAACATCTGCGGTTTGAGCCGTCCTTCCAGGTTGTCGATCACAAACCTCACCTTGACCGTTCTGGTATCCCCTGAGATCGAAGGGTAGATATAATCGATCTTTGAGGAGATGACCTTGTCCGGCAGAGAACTCAAACGGATGGTTGCAGCGTCCCCGACTTTAATGAGGGGCAATTCATATTCATAGATGTCCGCAAGGACCCATAGGGTGGACAGGTCGGCGATGTCCACGAGTTTGTCCCCGGGCATGACCCGCATCCCCTGAATGGCCGCCTTCTGCACCACGTAACCGTTCACCGGGCTGTAGAGGGTGAGCGTACGCATGGGCTTGCCGGTCTCCTCGAGCTTCCTGATCTGCGCATCGCTGATATCCCAGAGCCTGAGCCGCTGTCTCGCTGCATCAAGGATGGTTGCCGCATCCCCGGTGAGCATCCCGGCAAGCAAAGGGCTGCTTGTCTCTTTGCCCTCTTTGGACCACTTGAGGAGATTGATGAATTCCTGTTCCGTGGCGAAAAGTTCGGGACTGTAGAGCTCCGCTATGGGCTCCCCCTTTTTCACATATTTCCCCGTATAGTCTACGTAGAGCCGTTCTATCCATGCTTCAAACTTGGTGTTGATCGTGGCAAGGCGTGTCTCATCGTATTCAATGCGCCCGACCGTCCGGACAACCTTCTGCAGGGGCTGTACCGAAACAGCAGCCGTCTTCAACCCGATGAGCTCCTGCTTGTCCGCGGGAATCTCCACGGCAGGCGCTTCCTGTTCGGATGCCTGCGGTCCCGGCGCTGCCTGTGGCTGGGCGGGCGGCAATACTCCGCCATGCCCCACATGCCCGGCCGCAGGCTCCCCGGCCCAGGCCTGGTTTGGAACGGCGGTCCATCCCCAAAGGGATAACAGCATGAAGGCCAGACCCATAGACGCGGCCATGACCATGATCCTGAATCTTCTTGTCTTCATCTGACGGCCCTTTCCATCCCCTGCCTCTTTTCAGGAAGGGAAACTAAATCTTCTGCATCCCACATGATTATTGGGACGCGGTGGCGAAATCTCCTGGACTTCCGGTGAGTGATTCCAGTCTTGCAATGGCCTTTTCCCTGGTCACGAACTGATCCCAGTATAAGAGTTCATAGTCGAGCAGGGATTTCAGCCGGCTGATCACCGTGATCGCCTCGACCTTGCCGGTCACGTAACCGGCGAGTGCGGCATCGAAATCCTGGTAGGTCTTTGGGATCAGTCCCTGCCTGTAGAGTTCCATGAGTTTGCCCGCTGTTTGAAGCATGGAGTAGTTATCCCGGATCGAGGACGAGACCATCAGCTTTATGTCTTTGAGTTCATGCTCTCCCTCGGACAGGATCGATTTCGCCTCATAGACACCCTGTCTTTGCTTGGACTTGTAATAGAGAGGCAGATTGATGGTCGTGGTGAGTCCCACCATATTCTCAAAATCCCCGCCCTTTTTGGACATGTTTGCACTGAGAGTGAAGTCAGGATAGTATTCCTTCTCGGCCAAATGAATCCCGGCCTCAGCCGAACCGATCATCAGCTCCCTGGATCTGATCTCCGGAGCATACTCATACGCAGTCTGGATCAGTTCATCCATGCTGTAGGAATACATGGTTTCAGCGGGTTCCGGGGGCTTCCCCAGAGGCGAAGCTGCTTCCCTCCCTGTGGCGCTGTTGAGCATGGCCTCCAGGGATTCCACTTTCTGCTTCAGCATCTCTTCTTTCTCAAGGAGCATGTACTTTTCGGTCTGGGCCATGAGGAGCTCCTGCTGAGGCGCCATGCCCGATCCGTACCGTGCCGCGGCCGCATCTTCCACCCTCGAGAAAAGGGCGGTCTTATCCCGGATGATGTCAATGTTCCGGTATGCGAGAAAGAGGTCAAAGTAGAGCTCTTTGACCCTGTCGATGGTCTTCAGCCGCACGGCCTCATATGCGGCTTCGAGGCTTTGTGCGTCTTTTCCGGCCATCTCTTCTTTGATGGAGCGCTTTCCGGGAAAAGGAAACATCTGCGATGCGGAGAACATCCATTCAGAATCCGCCATCTCCCCGTAGGTGTATCTCCGGGTCCCCTCATTCTGATAGCCGAACATGAACATGGGGTCGGGAAGGCTCCTGGACTGGGGGACCTTGAAGGTCGAGGTCTTCCATCTGGACTCCGCAAGCCGAAGTTCAGGGTTGTTCTTCAACGCCTCCTGGATCAGGGCCGGGAGATTCAAGAGTTCATCGGACGCCGGTGCAGCCGAGGAGATGCATAGAAAACAAAAAAACATAAAGCATAGGGTTCGGCAAAAGGTTTTCATATGGTCTCTTCGCGTCATTGAGTGGGTTGATTCCAGTAACAAATCATGTCATCCTCCGATAACAAACAATGTCATTCCCAGACCCCCGATCGGGCCTGTCCTCCGACTTGATCGGGGGACCGGACAATGACTATCTGATAATATGCTATGCAGCATTATTAATAGTCTCGAAATAGAATAGACATGGTTCATAAAATCTCCCCTTGCCCCTCTTTTCCAAAGAGGGGGAATTCCTCCCTTTGAAAAAGGGAGGTTAGAGCCTGCCCTCGAATGGGTTTATCGGGGGAGGGATTTTCGATATGATGTCGTTTCTATTATGAGAACCTCAATAATAACTGTCATTCTTTGTACACTCACTTCCAGGATGAGTTTTTTTATTTTGCATCCACAGTAAACTTCATGGTCTCCACCTTTCCCTCCCGGGTGATTTTGATCTCGATGTTCCACGAGCCGGACATGGAAAGCGTCATCTTGGACTTATACTCATTGCCGCTCAACGGCGTCTCGGCAATGTAGTTCATGGCTGGCATACCGGGCATGGCCGGCATGGAATAGTAGACCATGACCTTTGCATCGGTGACGTACTTGCCTGAGGCATCCTTGATCTTGATGGTGAGATTGTTGTCACCAGCAATCGGGGGATTCCTGTCGATCTGCGCCACGACCTCGTATTCGCCCGCCTGCTTCTTCACTTCGTACCCCTTTGAAAAACTCGTACAGGCCATGAACAGTGCGGTCATGGCCAGTGCTGTGATGATTTTTTTCATAGTCTTCATCTCCTTTCAATGACCGTTTTGGTCTTTGGTTTACGGCTGAACCGGATGCTGATGCTGAGACTTCGGCTGTTTGGGCGACTGAACCTCCTGCATGATCCGGTTGCGCATCTCCGTATCCTGCATCACCCGATCCACGATCATGTTACGGGCCCCCATGTTTGCCATCATCTGGTCCATCATCTGATTCATAAGTTCCGGCTGGAAAGCCATCCGGTTCATCATCTCTTTCATCATTCCCTGATTGCCCATAACCCGGTTCATCATCTCGCTCTGCATGGCCGGGTCCTGCATCATCCGGTCCATAGCCTGCATCTGTTCCTGGTGATGCATGGCATTCTGAGGCATGGTATCCGAGGATGGGGCATGGCCGTTCATGGGCTCCTGGCCGGTCTGTCCCATGCCCGTGGACCCTCCCTGCATCTGTCCGCCGCCCATCTGCCCTCCGCCCATCATTCCGCCACCACCCATCATCCCTCCGCCCATCCCGGCGAAGAGATAACCGGACAGGATGAGGATGAATGCAACGGTCCAGCCAAGAAGTTTAAGATTCATTTTCATTTGTATATCCTCCTTAATTCTAATCTTCAATTTTTGTTCTTATTGCCACCGGCTTCGTGTGTCTTGCCCAGGAACCGGATGAAATTCACCAGATTCCACCGGTCCTCCTCGGAGAATACGGACTCCCAGGCAGGCATGGCGCCCCGCCCCTTGGAGATCTTGTAGAAAAGGTCGCCGTCCGGATGCATGGAGGCCATATCAGAGGTCAAGTCTGACGGTCTGGGGGCAAGGGTTTCTGCAAGGCGCCCATTCCCCTTTGCGCTCTCCCCATGGCAGGGGGCACATTTCTGCTTAAAGAGTTCCCGGCCCCGTGCCACGGAGACCTCGGTTGGCTGTACAGGATTGGTTTTTTTTGCATCCTTCTCCGGCGCCATCCAGTGTTCACTTCCGGTCATATGATGGTGATGTTCATGGCCTTCCGCCTCCTGATGATCTCCCTGCATGGGCGTGACGGTCTTCACGGTCTGTCCCGGCTTGTCCTGGGCCTTCACCTCTCCGGTATAGGTGATTTGTGCAAGAAAGAGAAAAAACAAAGCCGCGCTATACCATATGAAAATCGGCCTGATTGTTTTCATGCGTATTCTCCTCGCCATATTAGGCTGAAAAATTTAATGAGCACTTTAACCTGCAAAAAGTTCAGTCAAGCAGTCCATTGCTTGATCGCCTTTTTTTCTTTGGTAGTATATCTGAAACAAGGGCTTTTGCAAGCCGTTTATCATCCGGTCATGTTATACGGCTATAAGATCCACGCGGAATGAACCCACTCGACCGAAGTCTCAGTCCATGAATCCACACGCACGGATTCCGTATAAGATAAACCACGGGCCAGAATAAACGTTGGGCGGGATATCTTAAATGCGGAAAGTTCTGTTTATAACGAAAAGGGGATGAGTTCGAACAGGCGCCTGCGGCAGTCCCAGTCTGGTCAGCTTGGCGGCGTTGAGTGTATCGCCGGGCATATGGGAGATGTCACAAGCAAGGTTCCCCGGCACCGGGTCCAACGACATCGCGGCCATGACCTTCTGACTCTCGATGTTCCCTGTCATCAGGCATTGGCACAGCGGGCAGGTATCGGCGCCGGAGTTGGAAGAGCCGTCTTTTGTGTCCGATGCCTTGTCATGGCAGGCCTTCATGGGCATATCACCCTGACAGGGGCTCTTTTCGGACATGGCGCCGCAAGATCCGGCTGCATGGTCTCCGCCGGGAAGGCAGGCACAGAAGACCGGATTGGTCTGGAACACAAACAGGAAGAGAGCGATGAACAGGGGTATTTTAAACTTCGGGTGTTTCAATTGCTTTTTGATGATTTGATTCACCATATAGAGTAACTTACCAGAATAAATTTTTGTTGTCAATCAGAATGTCGGGCACGGCTCTTGACGCATCCAAGATTCAGCGTTAGATTGGAGAATATCGGCGGCCTCCTGAAAGGTCCATCTGCGGCAGGCCGGGGAGAACGGGAAGGAGCCTGACATGGAACGTTTTGACAAGAAAGGGATGATGATATACCCAAGCCCTATCAGGAAGATCATCCGGGAAAAAGAGAAGGTTCTGGTTGTCAAGGAGTGCTATTGCCCCAAGGGGCACAGCCTGATCAATCCGCAGGCGGTCTTTCACGGATTCGAAGGGATCGAGCTCAAGGTCCGGGCCGGGGACAGCGAAGGCCGTATTGTCCTGAGTCCCATTGTGGGCGACAAAACCCGCGTGGCCGTCGGTATCGACCTCAAGATCGGCGAACTGCTGAAAATCGCCTGTCCGGTCTGCGATACTCCCCTGCCTGTTTATTCCTCCTGCACATGTGCGGGAGAACTGATCACCCTTTTTACAACGGCCGATAACGACTATTCCCAGTGTGTCGGAATCTGCAACCGCGTGGACTGCTTCAACGGAGAGATCAAGAGCGGCGGACACCTGGCGACCTTTGCCATGCTGGAGGCGCTGTAACCGGCGCTTCCCGTCGAGGCGTTGAGGCTCGAACTTTCATTTTGACAACTTCTTTTCCTCTACGAGCCATCGGCAAACGGCCAATCAACACCGATGAGTCTAAACATGATATACCGAGTAATAAACCTTCAAATGCAAACCAGATCCGTTTGTAAACTTAAAAGACCCCATGGCGTATACACTCTTCCCATTAGGCATTCTCGTCGTTCTGCTCCTTAGCTTGCTCCAACAAAATGACTAAAGTATTTATTGACTCACGTCGACAAGTATCAATATACTTATAATAATGACTGTTACGGAAAGAAACAATAAGCCGCTAAACATAAGCGATTATAGATCAAGTTTTTTGTGGCATGAGACGCCTTTCCAATTCGTCTACTTAGATACATAAGGAGATAAATATGATTGGGAGAGTGAAATTCTATAGCGACAATATACTTGCTCAGATCGGAAACTATGAAGTCAATTGCAGAACAGTCGATAGTGGACGTCTTCTGCCACTAGCGTATGACGTGTTTTATGCATCAGTCATGTTATGTTCAGGGGCTCACGTTGAAGCTTTTTGCAAAGCCAGGAAGATTCCTACTGCGAACATTCACTTTGAGGTGCATTTTGATGTAGACACGGATTCCACCAAACCTGTAGATGTTATCAAGTTTCATGTCGAATTACCCCCTGATTTTCCAGAAAAATATATTGAAGCGGTCCGAAGGAGTATGGAACTCTGCAAGGTTATTGAAACATTTCAAGATCAACCAGAATTGATTTTCGATGTGCAAAAGCAAAAGCAGAAGGCCTCAGAACTTGAATCGTGAATCAAGTCCGGAAAAAGGGAAAAAAGGGGTCGGAGTCATTTTCCCAATCTCACAGAAGAATCGTTAAGGGTCGCCCATTTAAAGGGGTGACCCCCGTCAGTTTTCTATCAGTTTTCTATGGTCTTGTCATGCATGTTTGATGTTGTGGGCATATAAAAGTGCCAGCAATTTCTAATTGATAGTCAGGTTGATATTGGTTCGCTATTTTTACGGACATCAAAGCAATTGAATTTTTTGAGAAATCAACTTTGTCTTGACCTTTAGTGAGTGCCGCATTGTGGGCACAACTACTCATAAAAAAAACACATACTACAAACAAGTACCGAAACTTACTCATTACATCCTCCTTTTTATTTTGATTTACACCTAACGACTTGTTGCGCAAGCCCGCTCTTATGCGGGGCCCGTCAGAAATAATTCCTTATGAAGCTGAAACGGGACTATGGGGATCGAAAATAAATCAGATCCACGTTATTTCATATCAGTTCCAGGCATATCAAGTCAACTGTAATATTTTTGACTTAGTGGCCCTATTCGTAAATACGGTGGCATTCGAATGCCGTAGGGCGTTCTCCTCGGCGTTGCGCTCCTTGCGGTGTACCAGAGGGGTACGCCTCAGTCGCGCGCCTTGATGAGGCCGCCCTACGACCTTCTCGGTACGTCACCATATTTACGAACAGGACCACTTAGGTTTTTTGACTAAATTGGGTTTTATTCGCAAACGTTTGGTGGGTATTACCAGTCTCTGAACAACCATCTCTTTGGATTCCAGAAATGGATGAGCCTCTGGGTAAATGCAGTCTCCTGAACAGTCTGTGCTATTTCTTTCAATTTGGCACGGTTCTTCTCTATCTCTCTGTCCTGTGATTTCTCAAGGCCGCCGTCAGCAATGAAATGCCTTATCTTCTCCAGTTCACCGCCGTCAAGCCATACACCATGTTTGCCGCACTGATCAATGAGGACCCCTGATATCTTGCCGAAGTTCTCCCGGATCATCAGCTTTCCGCATCGGACACAGGGTATATACCCGGCGGAGTCTTTTGAGGGTTCCCTCATATATTCTTTTTTTATGGTTACCTCCCTGTAAACAGTAGATTCTCTGGTTGCGCGATGAAACTCGAGCCTGTCCAGCCATAGACCGCCGCATTCCGGACAGAGGTCATATTCATCTTCATCCATGATGAGGGGTTCAAGGGGTTTCTTGCACCGGGGACATTCCGGCGGAAGAGAATCTGCCTTCTCAGGAATATCACCACCGCATAAAGGACAGACCGTATATTTTATATTTACATCCTTTTTGCAGTGCCTGCATTTTTTTGTTTTGGGCACAACTGACTCCTCCCTCTGAATATCTTTCTTTTTGGATATTATAAGGAGTCGGACTAGGGACGTCTATAAAATTATAAGCTTCTTTCTCTTTAATGGGGGACTTTTTTATAATCTTGTGGACGTTGTACCTTCATTTATATACATCCCTTCGATGACGAACAACCACAATATCGACAATGCGATTTCTGTCATCGATGTCGTAAACAATACGATAGTCACCCACCCGCAGCCGCCACAAACGTGTAGGACCCTGCAATTTCTTGCACCCTATCGGCCTTGGGTTTGTTGCGAGAGCATCTATCTTCGAAAGAATCCGTTCTGCAATAGCCGCCGGGTCAGAACTTTGGGGACGTTGTTAGTCAGAACTTTGGGGACGCAGAACTTTGGGGACGTTGTTACCGTGCGTGCCTTTTGCTTGACAACAAAAAATAATGCACGTCCGGTAACAACGTCCCCAAAGACCCACTCCGTCCCCAAAGACCCACTCCCCAAAGACGTAACAGTTTAGTCCTTTTAAAATCTTTTTTGATTACGCGCCCACATTTCACTTG
>CAKKPE010000129.1 GCA_919901565.1 bacterium | reverse complement strand
CTGAAGGAGTCTCGGTTATCAGAGGGGATTTCGAGGTCGAATTTATCAATGAGCCGATGAAAAGACAGTTCGGGGAAGTTGTGGGGCAGAAATGTTATCAGGCCCTCAGAGGGTTTGACAGCCCCTGCCCGGGAGAAATCTGTTCCTTGCAGGAAATTTTAGTTAAAGGGAAGAAGAGATATGAAATCACCAAGACAAACGAAGACGGTAAATACTATCGAATGACCTCTGCACCGCTCAGGAATCCGGACGGGACACTCTCCATGGTCCAGATACGCCAGGATGTAACGGAGCAAATGAGATTTGAAGCGGAGCGGAAGAAATATACGGAACAGCTTGAACAGATCAATCAGCGGATGGAGAAAGAGGTTGAAAAGAGGACCCTGGAACTCAGCGAGGCCAACAGCGAGCTCAGGCTGGTCAATGACAGGCTCAAGGATTTGAACCGGGAAAAGTCGGAGTTCATTGATATTGCTGTTCACGACCTCAGGACTCCATTGACTTCCATCCTCAGTTACGCCGACCTCCTGAGGAAATACCAGGATGAGTCCTCCGAGACCCGGACAGAGTTCGTGAGCATCATCATCAAAGAAAGTTTCCGGATGAAGCAGTTGATCAGTGATTATCTGGATCTCTCCAAGCTGGAATCGGGTTTTGTTGACTTTCAGAAGGATGATGTGGATTTCCATGCACTGATCAAGGAAATTCTCCCGACCTTTGAATCCAGGGCTGCTGCCAAACAGATCCGAATGAGTCTCCTGTTCACTCCGTCCCTGCCCGGATTGACCGCAGATACCAACAGGATCCGGCAGGTCTTTGTCAATCTTATCGACAATGCGGTCAAGTACACCCCGGCCGGGGGTGAAATCCGCATCATCGGGGATTACCTTGAGAAACAGCGGCTGCTCCGTTTCAGCATTCAGGATTCCGGGCCGGGGATCGACGAGAAGAACCAGGGAATGCTGTTTAAAAAGTTCGGCAAAGCCATGGACAATGAGGTCCGGGCATATCAGGGGAGCGGTCTCGGTCTTTCCATTGCCAAGACGATTATCAAACATTACGGGGGAGACATCTGGGTAGAGAGCAGCAAGGGAGACGGTTCCTGCTTTACGTTCACTCTCCCCAAGGACCGGAGCGCCGTCCAGGTGCAGCATGTGGTTTCCGTTCAAGGGGATACCTCTGAATTGATCCGGCAGATGGGGCCGCTCTGGAAGGATTATCTGGACCGGAATTATGCCTGTGTTTATTTTGGTTCTCCCATGGATATCGACAGGATGAAGGAGACGCTCTCAGCCCATAACCTCAATGTCTATGAACTCATGGAAAAGGAACAGATCATTTTCAGTCCGGCCAAGGAGCCGCTTCTGAGTAATGGGAAGTGTGATGGTGAACACCTCTATGAATGTGCCAGCCGGTTCTGTGACCGGATCATGCAGTTGCCATGGGATGGACTTTTGATAGCGAGGGACATGTCACGGCTCATCCTGGATGAAAAGGCGAAACAGGAGGTCCTGTATTTCGAAAAGAAAATGGATTATTACCTGAAACAGTGCAGGAAGCCGATTGTGCTGATCTGCCGGTATCATCCGGAGCATTTTTCCGAGGTCGAGATCTCACATCTTAGACAGAGCCACCCTTATTATATTTCAGCAGGAAGAATCGTAGCCGGTTCTGCTTGATCAGAAAAGCAGCTGGAGCTGAAGCTCCCAGAAATCGTTGTTCAGATCCTGCACGGCCTCGTCCTGCCAGTTATAGTCTCCCTGAAGCTTGAAATTATTCCCGTTGATGTAGTAATTAAACCCGAGGGTATAACGGTCATAATCATTCTGGGATTGGACCTGGTCGTTCGGGTCATAGGTCTCATAGCGGGCATTCAAAGAGAGTTTTTTGGGTATTACAAAATACCCTCCCTGCAAATACCATCCGTCAGCGGTCACGGATTTCGCATTGAGTCCATTGGTGAACGTGAGCAGGCTATCTGTGGCGAGTTTTCTCCGCATATATTCGGCCTGGAACACCGCCTGTCCGATGATCCACTGGCTGTCCACTTCCCAGGCCGCCTCTCTGTCCGAGAGCGTCCAGGGATTGCCAGATGTCACATCAAACAAGGCCTTCTTGGTGTCGTCCTGAATGAACCGTTCACCGTTGGTCGGCTGTTTCTGATATGCGGCACTGAGACCAAACGAAAGATATTTGAATCCATCTTCTCTCTTCACCGGCGTGAGGCTCAGGCGGCCCACATAGAGATACTGATCATTGTCGTTTCCCGCTCCAACACGGGCTGAGCTCAGATCGGATCCGGAGAGAAAGCCGTTTCCGTCGGCGATGTGATTCCCGTTGAAAATACCGAAGGCATAATTCACGGCCGGTTCGTTCATGTCCGCCTCGGCAAAGGCATCCTGGTAATGTTCGGTAAAGGAATACTTCTCATACATCATGCCGATATCCCTCCGGAAACCCGCATAGTCTCCGATGTTGGACCGGTTCATAAATAAGAACTTGGCCGAGGAGATCAACCACTGCCTGCCGAAGGGGACCTTGTACTGGCCGAAGCGGACATGCCCCCATTCAGGGCTGATATTGTACTGCAGATAGGCATCCCAGACATGTCCGTCCGTGCCCTGATCGAAATTTAGATGGACATAATAGTCGACTTTGGGAACGGCTGTGCCCGAGAAGAAAAGCCGTACGCGTTGCAGTCGGAAACCGTTTGCATCGAGAGGGGGGATCTTCGTGGATTTGTCGAAGTCCTCGATGCTCGTATACCGGAACTGGACCCTCCCCTGGATTTTGACAGGGGGCTTCTCATTTTGTTTTTCTTGTTCTTTCTGTTCTTTGATCCGGGTCTGGATCTTGGCAAGATCCTCATCAGTCAGAAGGCCTTTATCCTTGAGAATCTGGATGAGTTGCTGGGTATCGGTGCCGCCGTTTTCCATGCCTGCGGCCATGATCACCTTCGGAAGCGTCATGAATGCGGCAAGGCAGATCAGGATGAACATGCGGGACAAGACTTGTTGAGGATGTTTACCGTTCATATTTTTTATAGCCCCCTTCCGGATCTTTCTAAGAAAAACGGGTAAGTGTATCCTGATGCTTGTGTCCTGATATGCGCAACTGTATTTATTAATATCATAACTCAAAAATAAAAAACAATAAAAATATGTTTTCAGAAAGTTATAGTTTCTCTCTGCATCATCTCTCCGGCCAGTGTCGGGATATGGGTGATCATGACGCCATCCATGATTTCGTCCGCAGGAATCTCATAGGTCTTGACACAGGCCCCGCAGACATACATAGGGATCTTTGCTTCGAGAATCATGGGGAAAAGATCCCGGACAGGCGTAAAGTGCCTTCCTTCAATGGTCTCGGCCACCCCCTTTCTTGCCATCAGGGCCCCCTCGAAGATGAAGAAGAGGGCAAGATCGGCCCCTTCGCTGATCAGAGATGCAGCCAGGGCAATCGCGGCGTTGGCACGGTCGTGATTATCCGTGGAATGCGTGATGATTAAAATAAATTTTTTGCTCATTGATTCGTCTCCTTAATTATGTGATGAGAAGTTCATACCCCATATTGATGGCCGTGGCCGCGATCATAACAGCCAGAATTTTACGGAGGATGGCTGTCGGCGTTTTCTGGCTTAGGGCCGAGCCTGCCTGGGCTCCGATCAGTACCCCTGCAACCAAAACCCCTGCTTCCAGATAGGGGATCTGGTTGGTTCCCGCCCGTCCGATAAGGACCGAGACTGAGGAGACCATGCCGATGACCATGGCTGTCCCGATGGTGATTCTCGTGGGGATGCGCAGGATATAAAGCATGGCCGGAATGAACAGGAAGGCGCCACCCTGTCCGATGATCCCGGATAAAAGGCCGATGGACAAGCCGAGGGCCAGGGCAAGATGCCTGCTGAATTTCAGATCCTGGGCATCTGATTCAGGTCCGGATTCAGGGGTTGGGAAAAACATCAGGATAGAAGCCATCAGGGCCATGATCGCAAAGAGGATGAGGATGGCCTCTGAAGATACAACCTTGGAGGCAAAGGATCCTGCAAGGGATCCGGCACCCATGCCTCCTCCCATGATCCAGGCCAAGGGGGTGCTGACCCGCCGGTGTCTTTTGTGAGCGATGGCCCCGGACGCTGCACCGAAAAAACTCTGGACCGAAGTTATGCCGGCTACTTCCTTCATGGAGAAGGTTACCATGTGCAGTGCCGGAGGGACATAAAGCAGGAGGGGGACCATGATAATCCCTCCCCCGATTCCCAGAAGTCCGGAGACAAAGCCTCCGGAGAGGCCGAGCAAGAAGAGTGTGACCAAGAAACCTGGATCCATATTCTCAGTATGAGACGGCTCGGGATGAAAAGCAATTAAGAATTATTTGGGAAGAGATAAGCAAAATCTATAAGGGGTATTAAACCGCATGTCCTGATCAAGTCCGGGGTGTTCGACACCTGATCAATTAAACGGTGCGAACAGACCGGAATGCCTTAGAAGGGTTACCCGAAAAAGAAAATACTTAAGGCAAACACGATGTAGTATTTGTTTTTCAGGATCTTCCAAAGCTTTTCCTTGAGGTCTGTTTTGAATTTTTCTGATGTTGGAATCGGTATTTGATCGGCAGTTTGAAAGTTTTCAAGCTCCTCGACCTCTTCAGCACAGTTCAGTCGCTGTTCTTGGGATGGATCGTGCAACCATGAGTTTTTTGTAATTTTCTTAGCCATGTGGCTTTAACCTCCATAGACGACTTCGGATTTCTGGTTTTCCAACAAGGCTTGCTCGAACTTGAAGAGGTCGGTGAGACTTTTATCCTCAACCTGGAGCAGATGTGAGCGTGCAATATTTTGGCGGTTCTTGAATTGGTTAATATGTTTTGTTGTGATCTTGAATACCCATTTAGAAAGAAAGGATCCTTTTGGGCAATGCTCAAGGGTGGTAACCACTTCGGTAAAGATCTCCTCAGTGACCTGTTCGGCATGCTGTTTATTGCCGACATGGTAGAAGGTATAATTATAAATTTTTTGGAAATAGGTCTCGTACATCACTTCAAAGGCCTGTTTGTCCTTCGACAAGATCCCATCAACCAGCGTATTGTCCGAATATTTCATATGTTTCATATGCCCCCTTAAGCCATTGTTCCAGAGGATCATCCTATTTGATCCTCTGCTTTCATCTATATAGTGGTTTGAAAAATGGAAAAGTCACAAGAAAAGTTGAGGGGGAAGAGATTTTTTTTAGAAGAATAGATGAAAAAGAATTACTTTATTTGCCATGGATCAGTGCATGGGCAGAACTTCTCTTTAAAGCCCATGGTAAAACTATCAATGATATCAGAAGATAGAAGAGGATGAAAAAGGTTTTATTCCTCAAAAGTTTCTTCAGAGGCTTCTTCAGGAACATTTTTCTTTAGATTTTTTAGAAAGTCAAGATACTCCTCGGGCTTGTCTATGAGCAAAATTCCCATCCCGCTCCGGCGGACCCTCGATATCTGTGACGGGGCACGGCTGGCATGCATGACCCGTCCATTCAGAAGGACCACCTTGCCATTGGTATTCTGTACTTCAAACTGGAGTATGGTTCCCGGAGGATAGGGGCGGTTTGTGCGAATAAAGAAGCCGGTGGCAGAAAGGTTGCTGGTGAAGGCTGTTTTGTCACATTTCCCTTCTCCGAATCTAATTCTTATCCGGCTAATCTTTCTTTTGGTCTTTCTTTTTTCAGACATATTTTCCTCAAATCTGAGAAGCACGCCTATATTGTTTCAAATTAACAAAAAATTTTGAATAAAACAATAAAAAACATTATTGAGCAGGATGATTGCACGGGGGCCGCTGACATTTTTTCCTGTCGATCACCTTCTTGCGTACGAAGGCATGATATTCGCCATTCTCTTCCACAATCCCGAGAAATTCATTACCCGTGGTATTGCACCAGTTCGGCATATCCTCTACGATTCCCTGGTCGTCTGCGATGATTTCCAAAATCTGTCCAACCTCCATTTTCTTGATGGCCTGACAGGTCTTGGCGATGGGCATCGGGCAGATCAATCCAAAGGCGTCCAGAATCAGGTCCGCCTTGACTGAAGCCGGTGGCTTTGTTTCCATAGCGCTCTCCTTGCTTTATATCAGCAGATTGATTTTAGCGTTTTCGGCATCGGCCAGAAATGTCGCTACGCCGGCCACACTATCTACCACAGGGAGGAGATCATCCTTGGTGAGCCCCATGAACTCCATGGATTGTGTACAGGCGATAAACTTGATCCCCATTTCTTTGCACATCTTCACCATCTGGTCAATGGATGGAAACTTGGGATGGGCCATCATCTTCTCCAGAGAAGGATTCGGCTTCTGATAACTGTCTCCGGACTTGTCTTTTTTCAGGAGTTCAAGCCCCCAGAAGGTAAAAAAGAGGATCACGTCCATCCCCATCGAGGCCCCGCCCAGGGCAAGGTTGAACGTAGCAATCAGTTTGTCAATCTCATTGCTGAATACGATCAGGGCCATTTTGTCTGCCATACATGATCCTTTTTATTTTGCGCCGCCAAGAGCATGCTCACGGTAGTTCTGGATGGCGGCCTGGATGGCCTCCGCCGCCAGAACCGAGCAATGCCGCTTGTGCGGGGGAAGTCCATCAAGAGCCTGGGCTACGGCATCGTTGGTCAGTTTTTCAGCCTCTTCAAGGGTTTTTCCGATAATCATTTCTGTAGAGATGCTGCTGGTGGCGATGGCTGCAACACAGCCGAAGGTTTTAAATTTGGCCTCCCGGATAATGCCATCCTCCACCTTGATATGGATCTGCATCATATCCCCGCAGGTCGGATTTCCAACCTGGCTTGCTCCATCCGGATTCTGGATTTCCCCCATGTTTCTGGGATGATTAAAATGATCCATGACCTTTTCGCTGTAATCTGAATGCTGCATAGTCTTCTCCTTTCCATTTACCACAAGCTTTAAGAACGGTTCCCCGGATAGATGGGAGACATCATTCTGAGCCTCTTAATGATCGGCGGCATTTCGGCAATGACATAATCGATATCTTCTTCTGTGGTTTCCCTGCCGAGACTGAACAGAAGGGACCCCTGTGCCGTGGCATGGTCCACGCCCATGGCTGTTAATACATGGGAGGCCTTCAATGCCTTGGAAGAGCAGGCAGACCCGCTGGCAGCCATGATCCCTTTGGAGACCAGCATCATGATCATCCCTTCTCCTTCCACGTATCTGACACAGACATTCAGGAATCCGGGCAGACGTTTCTCCGGGTGACCGTTCACCTTCAGTTCATCGATCTGCCCGACGAGCCCCTTTTCCAGCTTGTCCCTCAAGGCGGCAATGCGTTTCATCTCTCCAGGGATCCTTTCTTTTGCCATCACAGCGGCCTTCCCCAACCCCACAATGGCAGGGACATCCTCGGTACCGGCTCTCCGTCCCTGTTCCTGGACGCCCCCGTGGATCAGCGGCTGTATACGGGTTCCCTTGCGGATGAAAAGGGCGCCGGAGCCTTTGGGCCCGTAAAAATGCAGTCCTGAAATAGTGAGAAGGTCCACACCCAGCGCTTCCACATCGACCGGAATATGCCCCACGGCCATTCGGGCGTCGGCATGCAAGGTAATTTTTTTCTCTCGCGTGATTTCTGCGATTTTACGTATTGGCTGGATGGTTCCCACTTCATGATTGGCCAGCATCACGGAAACAAGGATGGTATCTTTCCGGATGGCACGACCCACTTCATCAGGGTCTACCATCCCATATTCGTCTACAGGGAGATAGGTGATCTCAAAGTCTGACTTTTCCATCATCTTGCAGGAATGGTGTACGCCGTAGTGTTCAATGGCCGAGGTGATGATATGTTTTCCTTTTTTCTCCATGGCCATGGCCACCCCTTTGACCGCAAGGTTGTTGGCCTCGGTACCGGATGCGGTGAAAAGGATCTCTTCGGGTTTGGCATTAATAAGATCCGCCATTTCCGCCCTTGCCTGCTCGATGGCCTTCTTCGGAACAGTTCCGAAAACATGGAAGCTGGAAGGGTTTCCGAAATGCTCCAGAAAGAAGGGCTGCAGGGCCTCAATGACTTCCGGATAAGGGCGTGTGGACGCCGCATGATCAAGATAGACAATTCTGTTCATGGCGCACTCCTTTTGCTGAAAGTCCTCTAATAAAAAAATATCTTTATCAGGACTTTCTCAACAATGACTTCTCCACTAGATCGGCCAGGGTGGTCCCTTCAAGGACACCGATCATGGCATTTTGAGCGTCCTTCCAGACATCCTGAATCTGACAGCCAGCGTCCTCGCTGCACGTGCTATCCTCGATGGCACAGCGGTTTAATGCAATAGGGCCTTCAATCCCTTCGATAATATCCTTGATTGTGATATCTTCTGAAGGCAGCCCTAAAGTATATCCCCCTTTGAACCCCCGATGGGACCGGACAAGGCCCGCCCTTGTAAGAATTTGAAAAATTTTTGATAAATAACTTTCAGGGATGTTCTGGGTATTGGAGATCTCGCTTAATAGGGTCACCCGATCCTGGGGTTGCATGGCAAGATAAAGCATCCCGCGGATGCCGTATTCTCCAGCCCGTGTTAATTTCATAAAGACCTCCAAGATACAGGACAAAAAGCGTCCGATTTGTCTTAATTATAGCAATTTTTTCCCGGTTGTCAAGGCAGAAGAGAAAAATAAATAGAAGAATCGTCCTGATCAGGGCGACTTGTCGACAATAACACAATCTTGGTCATGCGTCCAGAATAGGATTTTTCAGCGGTTTCAATCCACGAGGGAGGGCAGGCCGGCAGACTTGTTGCCCGCTCCGGAGATATGCTGACATCCGTTTCTGTGCGTCACCATATCTCCGGAACGGGCCGCTTGTCTGCCGGCCTGTGTTGCAAGAGGTGATGCCCTATTTTGTTACATAAGAAAGATCCTTTCCGAGATAACTCATGCTCGTAGGCAGAATCATCTCCATATCCACCATGTCACTCAGCAGCATATTCCAGTAAAACCAGCGGAAGAAAAGCTTCCCCATATGGTTTAGCCGCGTTTCTTTCAACAAAGAGAAGGGGCCGAAGGTGGGGAGCGGGAATCTTCCGGGAATCGGCTCCTGCTTGTAGTTGAAATCGATCAGGTGCGCCTTTTTGAAACCGGTTTCAATAAAGCAGTTGGAGTGCCCGTCAAAATCCGGGAGCGGATCCTTTCCCTCGATCTCTCTCAGGATATTCCTCTCCACGATCCCTGCCTGAAAATGCGCCACGGATCCGGCCTTTGATGTATTGACGTTGGTGCAGTCGCCAATCACATAGATGTTGTTGTATTTCTGGGACTTAAGGGTATTCGGATGCGTGAGGGCATAGCCGTTTCCGTTTCCCATGCCGGCCTCATCGATGATTCCCGCTCCTACATTGGGAGGGATCGACGCCAGGAAGTCGAACTGGACCTCTTTCCCGTCATGGGATATGATCTTCCCCTGGTCCGAACGGACCTCAGCCACAGTGAAGTTAGGTGTTACCTTGATTCCTTTTTCTTTGAACATGTCCCCCAGCATACGCCCTGCCACCGGTTTGGTAAAAACTCCCTGGGCGCTGGTCACCAACTCCAGGTCCACTTTGTGGCGGATTCCCTTGAGATGGAAAAAGTAATCGGCCAGGCAGATAAATTCGATGGGCGCCACCGGGCATTTGATGGGATATTCTGTAATATTCAGGACCAGTTTCCCTCCATCAAAGTCTTCCAGGGCCTTCTGCATGTCCAGGGCCGACGGCATGGTATAGTAATAGAATACATTCTTGCCGTATCCAGCTTCCAGTCCAGGGACCTCTTCCGGTGCGATCCTGCAGCCGAGGCCGAGGATCAGCCAATCATACTCAAACGACTCATCGGCGGTCTCCACGCGGTTATTTTCCGGGTCGAGTCTGGTGATAGCTTTGCTCACAAAGTTTACGTCCTTGGGGAGAAGATCCCGGGTGTTTTTGATATTCCCTTTTTCCCCGGTATAACCGTATAATTTAAAGGGAACAAAGATCAGGCCCGGCTGGTAGAAATGCTTCTCGCTTTTGTCGATGACCGTGATGTCCCATTCAGAGACTTTGAGTTTTCGGCGCATTTTGTGTGCCATCATGGTTCCTGCTGTGCCCGCCCCCAAGATCAGTAGTCGTTTCATGATACGCTCTCCCCTTTATTGTGCTGCCGCTTATTAAAATATGGTCAAAAAAAAGACCTATCCATCAATTCTGTATGGATAGGTCTTCCTATTCCCTATCCACTTCGGCAGCCATGGATGCCTGTGATTTAAGGCCCATGGCTTTGCTCCCCGTAATGGGTCGCCTTTATCGGTGGATACAATACTGTTTTAAATTATAATCTCGTTCTATTTAACTTATAGTCTCATTATAGATTATCAATCGGGTACTTGTCAATGGTTCAATCGGATAAAAAGATGAAATTTATTTAATTCCAAGGTAATCAGCTGTTTTCTGCCTAAATTGAAACATATCATTACGGACTTTTATTCGGGTCGGGCATACGCGATCAAAGATGAATTCTATGCCTGTTTCTCAAAGACTGGAAGAGAGCGTGCAGCCCACCGGAAGAGGGCTACCCCTGCGAGGATCAGGGTCGCGGTGATGGCAAACTCCATCCATGAGGGGAAGTAGGACGTGCCGGAGGAGCCTGCCATGCCGATGAGGCTGACATTGATCCGGTTGAGGATGAGGCCCGTAACCCCTAAGCATGCGAAGGCAAAGAGACCCTGCCGGGTTTCCCGGATTCCGGGTAAGGCATAAAGAAGTAAGGGCAGGACGATCCCGATCATGATCTCCATTCCGAAAAAGATTCCTTCCCGGTCCATAGCGAGGCGGCTCAGCCCGCCTCTGAACATGAGATCGCTGATTTTCATGGCGCCATAGAGAATCAGCACGACCACCGCAGCCCGTGCCAGACCTCTGAGAACATGGATGTCTACATGATGGTGGAAGACCCTCTGGCTTACCGTTCCCTCGATGATCAGAACACAAAGCCCTCCGGCCAGGGCCGAGACAAAGAAGAAGAGAGGGACCATCCGGGAATACCAGAGGGGATGAAGCTTGGACGGGACGATCAGGTAGAGGGACCCCAGTGAGGACTGGTGCAGGGTCGAGAGGATCACCCCGGCTATCACAAGGGGAATGGTCACGGCATCAAGGATCCGGAGCAGACGTTTCAGGCCAAAGCGCTCAAGGACGATGGGGGCGAATTCCATGGCCAGGACCGTGCTGTAGAGGATGACACACCAGGCTACCTCAAACATGACCGAGTTCGGGTTCCAGAGAATGAGCGGGTGCCAGATACGGAACGGTCTGCCGATATCAATAAAAAGTGCGACGATCACGAGAAGATATCCCAGAAAGCCGGTAAGGATGGCAGGCCGCAATATGGGCCGGTACGGCTTCAGGTTGAAGATATAGACCGCTGCCGCGACCGTAAAGGCCCCTGCAGCCAGGGCCACGCCGCAGAGAACATCCACGCTGATCCAGAGCCCCCATGGGAAGGTATCGCTCAGGTGCGTTGAGGCCCCTAATCCTTGTTTCATCCTGTAGGCGATCACACCTGCCCCGAAAAAAAGCAGGGGCAGGCTGACCCATGAAAAGGTGTTGGTCCTCACGCTGTTATTTTTCATCGTGTCGCTCTTTGTTTTCTTCTTCCATGGCCCGGACCTTTTCAATGCGTCTGGAGAAGAGGTAAGCACCGCCCAGAAAGAGCGTCAGCCCGATGACCACTCCGGGGACAAGCCGCATCATCCGTTCAGTATAAAAAGACGGAGGAGTATTCCCGAGGTCGGTCCGGAAACCTACCTCTTCAAAGGGGACCGGGGATAGGTGGAGGACCGATGTCCCCCCCACCTCTTCCTTGCCGTAGATGCGGGCATCATATCTCCCGGGGCTTTTCCCGATCCGGCGTTCTGCAGTCCGGATCATCTCTTCCCGTTCACCGAAATGAATGGCGCCGGTCGGACAGGCGGCCGCGCAGCACGGTTTCATGCCGTTCACGATTCGGTCGTGACAGAGCGTGCATTTGCGGATTTCAGGCAGCGCCTTTGACCATTCGAACTTGGGGATCTGGAACGGGCAGGCCAGCATGCAATACCGGCAGCCCATGCATTTATTGTTGTCATAGAGGACCGGCCCCTCCGGTGTTTTGTACATGGCGCCCACAGGACATGCCGAGACACAGGACGGGGTCTTGCAGTGCATGCACTGCCGTTTGGCGAAGACCCAGCGGAGCGTACCATTGGTCATGATCTCGTGATAGGTGATCAGGGTCCACGTCCGGTCGGTCAGATCTTTGGGGTTCTGGTATCCCTGGTCCCCGAAGAACCGTGTTTTTTCCGCGGGAAGGCCGTTCCATTGCTTGCAGGCGACCTGACAGCCCCGGCATCCGATACAGCGTGTATGGTCCAGAAGAAGGGCCATGGCCTTCATGGTTCCACCTCTCATACCTTTCTTATATCGCAGAGAAAGGCCTTGAATTCAGGGATCATGGTGTTGCCGTCCCCCACATTCGGCGTGAGGAGATTGGCGCTGTCCCCCCGGGCCAGTCCCATATAACCATAATGCCATGGGATCCCGATCTGGTCGACCTTTGTCCCATTGATCTGAAAAGGCTGGAAGCGTTCGGTGACCAGGGCATAGGCAGTCATCTCTCCTCGTGCCGTGGTGATCGCCACACGGTCCCCGTGCCTGACCCCTTTGCGCCGGGCCAGGTCATGACCGATCTCCACAAAGGCATCGGGCATGAGTTCCACGAGCCACGGAAGGTTGCGGGTCATCTGCCCGGCCTGCCAGTGTTCCGAGACCCTGTAGGTGGTGGCCACGATAGGGAACCGGTCGGGGGTCCCGACCGCATCCACCACCTCGGTATTCCAGACTTTGATGATGGGACTGTATTGCACGGATGAAAGCAGGTTTCGAACCGGGCTTTCAAAAGGTTCATAGTGTTCGGGGAATGGGCCGTCAGCAAGGCCGAGGGCGAAAAGCCGCGCCACCCCTTCGGGTTTCATGATGAAGGGGTGCTTTTCACCCGGGGGCCAGCCGCCGTCCGGCACGTCGCCGAGCCACTTTTTCGCCTCGGCATCCCATCGGATAACCGGATGCTCCGGATCACAGGGTGTGCCGTCGGGGCTGCAGGAGGCCCTGTTGTACAGAATCCTCCGGTTCAGGGGCCAGCACCAGGCCCAGTTCGGGAAGAGCCCGATCCGGTTTCCCGCATCGGTCTTTTCCCTGCGGGCTGCCATGTTCCCCTCCTGAGGAAAACTTCCGCAATAGAGCCAATTGCCCGATGCCGTGGATCCGTCCTCCTTAAGAAAGGTGAAGTTCGGGACCTGTTCGCCTTTCCGGAAAGAACGGTTTTTGTCCTTGAAGTCTGTATCTTCCAGGAACCGGCCGTTGATTTCACGTGCCACGGTTTCAGGGTCGGGTTCACTCCCTGTCCCGTAGTCCCAGACGAGATGGAGGAGGGGGTCCGGAAAGACGGCTTCGCCTTTTGAGAACTCCTTGCGGAGGGATTGGTAGAGACGGTCCAGTATCCAGAGATCGGAGCGGGATTCTCCCCGGGGTTCCACAGCCTTGTACCGCCACTGCATCCATCGGCCCGAGTTGGTCACGCTCCCGTGTTTCTCAAAGGAGGCCGCGGCAGGGAGGAGAAAGACCTCGGTCTGGATCTCTTCGGACTTCACGTCAGGCCGCTTCCAGAAGGCAGCGGTCTCGGTCTCCCATAGATCCACGGCCACCATCCAGTCGAGCCTGTCCAGGGCCTTGCGTTCCATACCGCAGTTGGGTCCCCCAACGGCAGGGTTCTGCCCGAAGACCAGGAGTCCCTTGATCTTTCCTGCGTACATGGACTCAAAGAGCGGGATATGGGAGCAGTTCCCGTCCGCTTTAGGCAGGTAGTCATAACAGAAGTCATTATCCGGAGCGGCATGGTCCCCATAAAAGGCCTTCAATAGGCTCACCATATATTTCGGCGTATGCTGCCACCAGTTGGCGCTCTTGGGGTCATGCGTCTCCGGGGTCCTGTTCTTCAGACAGGTCGGGAGGTCAACGTCTTTTACGGTCGGGGCTTCGAGATACCCGGGCAGGGTATCGAACAGGAGGGCGTGGTCCGTGGACCCTTGTACGTTCGACTCCCCTCGCAGGGCGTTGATACCGCCTCCGGCAACACCCATATTTCCCAGGAGCAGCTGAAGCATGGCATAGGAGCGGACGTTCTGAGTCCCATGGGTGTGCTGCGTGGTCCCCATGGCATAGAGGATGGTGCCGGCCTGTCCGGGCTGCCCGGTCCCGCAATAGGCCTTGGCCACCCTGAGAAAGACCTCCCTGGGTGTACCGGTGATGCTGCAGACCGTATCCGGGTCGTAACGGGAGAAATGCCTCTTCATCAGCTGGAACACGCAGCCGGGGTCAGAGAGGGTCTGGTCTGTCAGAGGGATACCCTGAGAGTCGACCTGATATCTCCATGTGGTCCTGTCGTATGAGCGGGATGCCGGGTCATATCCGGAAAACAGGCCATCCTCAAATGAGAAAGACGGGTCGATCATAAAAGACGCGTTGGTGTTTTCTGCCAGGTAATCCTTCTGATAAAGCCCGTTCTCGATCACGTAGCGGATCAGCCCCCCCATAAAGGCGATGTCGGTTCCGGACCGTATCGGGGCATAGATGTCGGCCGCCGATGACGTGCGCGTGAATCGGGGGTCGACGCTGATCAGCACCGCACCGTTTTCCATGGCTCGGGTGACCCACTTGAAGGAGATGGGGTGGTTTTCCGCAGGGTTGGCACCGATGATCAGGATGCAGTCGGAGTTCCCGATATCGATCCAGTGGTTGGTCATGGCCCCTCTTCCGAATGTTTCCGCCAAACTGGCGACTGTGGAAGAGTGTCATATGCGGGCCTGGTGTTCGATATAGACCAGGCCCAGTGCGCGTGCGAGCTTGACGTAGAGGTAACACTCCTCATTGTCCATGGCGGCGCCCCCCAGCGCCGCGATCCCCTCGGTGCGGTTGACCGTGATCCCGTTGTCATGGCTTCGGAATGTCGTGTTGCGGGTCTTCTTGATCAGGGAGGCGATCCTTGAGAGGGCCCAATCCCACGGCTTTTCTTCCCATTCGGTTCCCCCGGGCCTGCGGTAGAGGGGACGGGTGATCCGGCGGTCACTGTTCGCGAGCTGGGTCAGGGCCATGCCTTTACTGCAAAGAGCACCTTCATTGATCGGGTGCTCGTCGTCCCCTTCGATATGGACCACGATTCCGTTCCTGGCCCAGACTTGGATCCCGCACCCCACGGCGCAAAAAGGGCAGATCGATGTGGTCCTGACCGCGTCTTTGATCAGGAGCTCACGTGTCTCAGCCTGCTTGGCGGAAAGGGGGATCGTGGAGCCGACCAGGGAAGCTCCGGAGAGTTTTAAAAAATTTCGCCGGTTGATCTTCATAAATAAGACGACGTGATGGTTGAATAATAAAACCAGTTTAGTTAGTTTTTCAATTCATGTCAAGCATGATAAAGGCAAGAGACTCCCTTGAAGCACAGCAAGCCAAAAGAGTTAATTTCTCAAAAAAAGTGGATTCATGATGGAGATAACGCTTTAAATGTTCTGCTACTTAAGCTACAATTGTAATGAGTAATTCGGATAAGAATTATAAATCCAGAAAAAATCTTGAAACATGGCTTGGTTAGAACATGACGCGACCAAAAGATATCTACGATCTGTTTTCGATCTGGTCTCCGCATAAAAGGATCTCCTACGCCATCAACGGCGTGATCATGGGCCTGGGCGCTCCAGTGGGCTGGCTTCTTATACTCTTCTTTTTTTTCCGTCCTTCGGGTTTTTCAATAGGCGATTTCTTTGTTCATGAGATCACGCATTCCCAGCAGCAGATTTTCCTCTACCTGTACATGACCTTCGGTACCTCTGTGGTGATGAGTGTGACCGGGTATCTGGTCGGCAGGGGCTTTGACTGGAATGAAGAAAAGACGGATCAGCTCCAGAGGGTTCAAAGCCAGATACAGGACCAGAAAAAAGAATTTGAATCCCGCTTCAATCAGCTCTACAGAAACATGACCAATCTCTATCAAATCGGGACCGATATACAAAGGACGCTCAGCAAGGAACATGTCCTGAAACTGATCGCAGAAGGAGCGAACCGGATCATGGGCTTCGACAGGGTCAATATCTTTCTTGTGGACAAGGAGAAAAAGGCGCTTGAATGCAAGGAGTCCAGAGGGCATCAGGGGACGGCATGGAGAAGCATCCTGATCCCCCTTTCCGAGCAAGGCGGGGCCTTGATCAAGACCATCCGGGAGAATGAAGTCTATCTGGTCCATGATATATCAACCATGTCCCGGGAATTCCGGCTGGGATCTCCGTTTGACCGGATCCCCGAACTCAGGTCCAGATCCTTTGCCTGTATACCTATCCGGGAGCGCGGCCAGCCCATCGGTCTGATCGCGGTGGACAATAAATACCGGAAAAGCCTGATTCAGGACGAAGACATCTCTACGCTTCAGATCCTTGCCGACCAGGGGTCTATCGCCCTTACAAACATCTCTCTGTTCCACGGGATCAATGGGCTTCACCGGGAGTTGGAACGGAACTTCAAGGAACTCCTCGACCGGAAGGACAAGTTCTCGGCAATCGTCAGTGAACTCTCGGGCCGGGCAGAAGAGATATCAAGTAATATTCAGTTGCTGGCAAAGAACGCGGAAGGTCTTTCAGAGACCGTCAATGATACGGCCTCTTCCATGCACGAAATGTCCGGCTCGCTGAATGAAGTGGCCGTGGGTGTGAGAAGTCTATCAGAAGAATCGGAGAAGACCGTCTCCTCCACCATGGAGATGAACCTGTCGATCCGGGAGGTGGAATCCCACGCCAAGGAATCGAATTCCCTCTCCGAGCAGGTTAAGAAAGAGGCCGATGAGGCGGTTTCTCTGGTCCAGGACTCCATCCGTGGAATCGGGAAGATTCAGGATATTGTCATGCAGTCCGTTGAGGTTATGGAAAAGCTTGGCCAGAGAACCGAAGAGATCAACAATTTTCTGGAGGTCATCAACAACATTAATGAAAAGACCAATGTCCTTGCGCTGAATGCGTCAATCATTTCCGCCCAGGCCGGTGAACAGGGGAAGAGTTTTGCCGTGGTCAGCAGCGAGATCCGGGCCCTTTCAGAACAGACGGCAGCCTCATCCAAAGAGATTGAGCATATGATCATGTCGGTTCAGGATGAGGTTCGTAAGGCCGTGTCCATGATTCAGTCCATTCCCCAGCACGTGGAAGCCGGTATTCAGCTCTCCCGCCTATCCGGCAGTGCCATGGACAAGATACTTACACGCGCCGTGACCTCCATGGAGATGACAGGGAAAATTGAACAGGCCACCCGTGAGCAGGTCAAGAGCACCGAGGTTGTCTCCCATGCGTTCAACAGGGTCAAGGAGATGATCCAGCATATGACTAAAAGCATCGGGGAACAGAATCAGGGGAGCCGTGTCATTGCCCAGGCCAATGAAAACATGAGGAAACTGACTCAGGCGGTGGCCAAATCCACGGTCGACCAGTCTGAAGGGTTTCAGACCGTGGCCCGGATGGTCACCCAGGTCTCCGACATGGTGGACGCCCTGTTTATGGAAGCGGAAAAAAGGAAACTGGAGAGCGAGTTGATCATTCAGGGGATCGATATACTGGAGAAAAAGGGGCCGCAGGGATAACCAGGTCACGATCCTTCCCGACGCACCCGGTTTAAATAAGAAAATCCGGCCCGTCTTTGTTCCCCTTGTCCGCGGTAAGGACATAGACAGATTGCAAGGCTACCCCACGCTGCCGGCAATCCTCTTTAGAATATCGAGGCTATCTCCCAGACAATCCATTTCATTGATCTCAAGGATTACGGATATGTTTTTTTTCCTGATGGCCAGTTCTTCAAGGGCCTTGACCTCCGGGCAATCCGCGGTGAGTGGCCAGTGGTCCACGAGCCCCCCGCGTTCAACGTGCTTACGGTGCATGTGCACATATTCCACCCGGTCGAGGATTTCTTCAGGCAGGGACTTCACCTTCTGAACCGAATTGATACCGCTCGCCTCAAAATGTCCGATGTCCAGCGTGATGGAACCCCCGATCGTTTTCCAGAACCAGTCTATATCCGGGGTGTTGTTGGCATTCTCCACGGAGACAGGGCAGATGGACAACAGGCTCTCAAGGGTCTCCTGATACTGCTCCAGCCATATCCCGGACAGCCGTCCGCCGCCGGGAAGGGTCTCATCATGGACGATCAGGCCCAGGTCGGCCATGCGGGCCAGGGTGACAAGCTCTTCAGTGTTCTTTTCCCTGAATCCGGGCCTGGTTTCAGAGAGGGGGGTGAAGACCGGATGAATCACAAACCCAAGGCCGAGATCGCGGCACCGGGATGCCATCTCCCGGATCTCGTCCATGTCCGGACCGAAGGTCTTCCAGTAAGAGATCTGAATGAGGTCCGCGGGAAGTATCCCCGCCTGATTTTTATCAAACACGCGGTAGCCTGTTTTCATGCACTCCTCAATCAGGCGGGAGCGTTCTTTCTGAAGATACTGAATTCCGTCTCTTCAGCTCCGCCTCTTTCGCAAGGTTCGATACGAATGACCTGCTGCCATGGTTCGGCCAGGCTCTTGGGGCCTTGCAGATTTCACGGTCTGCTGTCGAAGGTATAACCGAATGAGGCATGGTATGATAAATAGAGAATAAAAGTCAAGGGACTCATCCGTGAGACCTTGTCAGGCTTGACATCCCGGATGCGGTATCGTATCTTTAGATGCAAAGGAGGCAAGCCCATGATGTCGGACTCTTCAGTGATTGATTATGTGGCCAGGGACGAGACCCATAACAAGCTGGTTCTTATCATTCAGGAGGACCGCCCGTGGGACGATGTCCGGACCATGCACAGACAGCTGAGGGCCAAGATCGATACCTACTACGGATACATTATGGACCCGGTCTTTTCCAAGGAGTATCCCGGGACCAAGCCTGAGGACGTGGCGATCACCCTTGTCTGTACAAAAAATCCAGGTTCAGAAAGCCTGCAATTCTTCCAGTATGTTCGTCAGGTACTCGCCCAGGACAGGATTGGTTTCAATTACATCGCCCATTCTCCGTCCCCTCTGGGCGGATCGGGCATGGTTCATTGATGTCACCGGTTTGTTCCCCGGGCAGCATTCCTCTTGTCGGCCTCCTTGAACCGGACCAGACGGGTCAAGGTTTCATTGACCGGCGTGGGTATCGCATGTTTTTGACCCAGGCGGACGATGGCGCCGTTCAGAGCCTCGATCTCCGTCTTTTTCCCATGGTGTATATCCTGGAGCATGGATGGGAAATGCAACGCGGTCGCAGGAATCAGCTTTTGAAATAAAGACTCCAGATACTCTTCAGGGGATGACCAGTCGAGTTGTATCCCGTCTGCATGGGCCACGGCAAAGGCCTCCACGATGATCTCTCGCATCAGCGCTTTGGTGGACTCATGCTCGAGAAGCTTCCCATAGTTGATCTCAAGAATGGCAGCAGGGGCGTTCAGGGCTGCATTGTAGAGTACCTTGCCCCATATATACCGTTCAATCTCCGGGGCGGCCATGCAGGGGATACCGGATCTGTCGATGAGCGCTGCAATCTCTTCTGTCCTTTGCGCTGGGAAACGGCTCCCCCTCATGGGTCCCACGACCACACGGTCCGCATAGACCGTGACCGAGACCTCACCGGGCTTGCGGATCTCCGCGCCGAAGATGACCCGTCCCCCCAGGGTCCTGTCCGGTCCCACGATGTCGGCAATGGCCTCCAGGTTTCCCAGACCGTTCTGCAGGGAAAGGATCGGAGTCGGGGCCTTGATATGGCGGTCAAGCTCGATCACCGCCTCCCGGGTCTGGTAGGACTTTACGGTGAGGAGGACCAGATCGAATTCTCCCTCGCCGGGAACCGTGGTCCGGGTTAAAAGATTGGTGACCGTGTGCTCGCCCCAGATCCCGGAGATGTGCAGGCCTTTGGCCTGAATAGCCTCCATGTGCCAGGGTCTTCCGATAAGCGTTACGTCATGTCCGCCTTTGGCCAGGAACCCTCCGAATACGCTTCCGATGGATCCGGCACCCATGATCAGGATCTTCAAGAACGTCCCCTCCCTCGCTCGGCAAGACAGAGTTTCATTTCCTGTAACATACATGATACTCTGATGCCTCTTCAAGCGAAAATGAAAATTCTGTCTTTTCAAAAAATTGGTTTTCATAACGGGGTCTTTCTGGTATAAAAAGATAGATCATCAATCGGACTGTTCTATCGGCATACCCATCGAAGGCATTAAGGGGTGATATGATGAATCCAGTGTTGAAAGCCATTCGGGAGCGGAGAAGCATACGGAAGTTTACGGATGAACCTGTAGAAGAGGAGCAGGTCACGGCCATCCTGGAGGCGGGGAGGTGGGCCCCTTCGGGGCTGAACAACCAGCCCTGGATGTTTGTGGTGATCACGGATCCGGCCGTAAAGGCCGCTGTGGCGGAAAAGACCGAGTATCACAGGATCCTGGAACTCGCCCCGCTTCTGATAGCGGTCTTTCTGGACATGGAGCAGTCCTACAGCCGGACCAAGGATATCCAGGCGGTCGGGGCCTGCCTTCAGAATATGCTCCTGGCCGCGCACAGCCTGGGCCTGGGCGCGGTCTGGGTGGGGGAGATCGTGAATCAGAGAGAAGACGTGGAAAAGATTCTCGAGGTGCCGGCACATCTGGAGCTCATGGCCGTGCTGGCCGTGGGCCACCCGCGCAGAACCCCTTTAGACTCCGAGCGCAAGCCGCTTTCGGAACTGATTTACAGGGTATCTAAATATAACATAGAATGATAAATTCGCATACAGAGCGACAGAACAAAGCAGACCGAGGCGCGACGAAGTCGAGGAGTGAGGCGTACTGATCATACGTTGCAACGACGAGACGAGGAAGCAACAAAGGTATGCAAAGTTATGTCGCTCTGTAGAAAAACCTCGCCTCGGGCTCAGACCACTTCGATCTTTTTGATCTCCATCCAGTATCCGTGAATATTGCAGAGAATCTTGACATGGATCTCCGTGGATTCTGAAAGAGCAAGATTCAGGGTAGCGGACGGGGTAATCCCCTCGTAAGAGAGATTGACCTCGGCCAGAGGAATGCCGCCCTTTTTCATGACATGGATCCATTCGATGTGGTGCGGCTTCTCCATGGGGTGAAGGGTTCTTCCGATCCTGACATTCAGGCTGAAGGCTTCCCCTTTTTTAACCCGGTCGGGGGCATCGATCAGGGGGACATGCTTCATCTCCAGTTCCGAAATGATCTTTGGATCTTTCAGAGTTTGATAGACCTCCTGCGATGGTTGAGTCATCTGGGAGAAGGCTGGGCGTACGTCCATGAGAGCCAACGCCCCTGTAGTCAACACCATCCCCGTTTCCATAAATTCCCGCCGGCTGAGATTTTTCATATTCATTCCTCCTCCGTGAGAAACCGTTCCGCATCCAGGGCGGCCATGCACCCCATGCCCGCAGCGGTGATGGCCTGTTTGTAGACCGGATCGACCACGTCGCCGGCAGCAAAGACACCGGGAACGCTGGTCTGCGTCTTTCCCTTGAGAGCGATGTACCCTTTTGCATCGAGTTCGATCTGACCCTGGAAGACCTTGGTGTTGGGCTCATGCCCGATGGCGATGAAGACCCCTTCGCAGGGGATGTCCGTGACCTCTCCGTTCTTGACATTCCTGATCCGGAGCCCAGTGACCCGTGCTTTGTCCTCGCCGAGGATCTGTTCGATCGCCGAATCCAGTACAAAATGGATTTTCTTGTTGGCCGAGGCCCGGTCCTGCATGATCCTGGAGGCCCTGAATTCATCTCTTCGGTGTACGACCGTGACCTTGCTCGCGAATTTGGTAAGGAAGATGGCCTCTTCCAGGGCCGTGTCTCCGCCACCGATCACGGTGATCTCCTTGTCGCGGAAAAAGAATCCGTCACAGGTCGCGCAGGCTGAGACCCCCCGGCCCATCAAGCGGCTCTCACTCGGGATGCCGAGCAGGCGGGCCGAGGCCCCGCTGGCGATGATCACGGTTCTGGAGCGGATCTCCTCACTATTTTCCAGCCGGACCAGAAAAGGGCGGTTTGAGAAGTCCACGGAATCGACCAGTGCGGAGATGATCTCGGTGCCGAATCGGAGGGCCTGTTTTTTCATCTCCTCCATCAACTCAGTGCCCATGATTCCCTCAGAGAAACCGGGAAAGTTTTCCACCTCGGTGGTGATGGTCAGCTGCCCGCCGGGCTGGGGCCCCTCAATGAGCAGGGGTGCGAGATCAGCCCTCGCGTTATAGATTGCGGCGGTATAGCCTGCGGGGCCTGAGCCGATAATCATGATGTTCCGGATCATTCCTTCCTCCTTGCCGGATTATTAATATACCAGGGATTGTAATCAACCTTTTCCTTTTTGTAAAGCCTTTCCTGGAATAGTGGACCACGACTTAAGATTGATTCCCTTTTCTCTTTGCCGTATGATAAACATGTACTGCCATTGGAATGAAATTCTACAATCTGAGCTTGAAAGAAGAAAGTGAAAATGGGATGGGTAAGATAGGCAGGCCGGGGAAGGTTGGGCTCTTTATAGGGATGCTCAGCGGGGATCTCTCCCTGATGGACGAGACCGGTAAGGTTTTGGAGAATGCCTTCGGTCCCGTGCTTTACCGGAGCGGTGATCTTGACTGGAGGTATACCGACTATTATACCGAAGAGCTGGGCGGAAATATCTTCCGTCGGTTTCTGTTTTTTGAAAACCTGATCCTGCCCGACCGGATTGCCGGCATCAAGGTCGAGACCAACCGGATCGAGGAACGGTACATGAGGAGAGTAAAAGGAAAGCCTCTCCGCAGGATCAACCTGGACCCCGGGTATATTGATACATCAAAGATAGTTTTGGCCACGACCAAGGATTTTTCCCACAGGATCTATCTGGCCCACGGGATCTATGCCGAGGTGACCCTGACTTTTGTCCGGGGGGACTTCCGACCGTTCGACCATACCTATCCGGACTACCGTTCCGTGGAGACACTGGAGATCTTTCACCGTATGCGGGATCTGTTCGTTCAAAGGTACAGAAACAAGGGGGCTTAAGAATAGCCCTCAGAGTTTGACCAGTTCCACGTCCCCCCAAGCCCCCATGGATTCCCCGACGATGATGAGCCCGCCCTGCACGCCGGGAATGGATGCAATAAAATCGAGCCCCTTCCGGATCTCCCCGGGTGTTTGTACACGATTCCCGGCAGCCATGGGGCCTACGCCCTCGGTTTTGCAGGCCACGGCCATGGCCTGAATCAGTTCATGGGCATCCGGTCCTGGGTCCATGGGTTTTAGGGTGGTCAGGAATTCTGGGCATTCCCGGATATAATGTTCGAGATGGCGGCGGTATTGTCTGACGAGTGAGAGGGCCGGGTCTTTGAGGTCGGAGTCGGCGGAGATCCAGAGGTCGGTCTCTTTGACCATCACATGGAACCGAACCAGCCCGGTCCCCTGCATGAAGCTGCGGTATGTTCTTTTTTCATAGGCCATTTGAAAGTTTCAACATCTCTTTTGCGTGCTGTACCGTGGTCTTAGTCATCTCGATCCCGCCGAGCATCCGGGCAATTTCCTGTATCCGGTCCTTACCCTTGAGGTGCCGGGCCGTGACGCGGGTCCGGCCGTCCTGAACTTCTTTTGCAATATGGTGGTGGGTGTTCCCCTGGCTGGCGATCTGGGGGAGGTGGGTGACGCAGATGACCTGGCGGTCCCGGGCCACAAAGGCAAGCCTTTTGCCGAGGGTTTCCGCAATGCCCCCGCCGATACCGGAGTCGACCTCATCGAAGATCAGGATCCCGACCCGGTCCACACCGGCCAGGATGGTCTTGATGGCAAGCATGATCCGTGAGAGCTCCCCGCCCGAGGCGATCCGGGAGAGCGATTTGGGTTCTTCTCCCACATTGGGTGAGACCAGGAATTCTACCTGGTCCATACCCTTTGAGGTGAGGGCCCGGCCTTGTCTATCCACAGGATCTTCGGGCCTGGCCGGATGCCTCTGCATCTCCACAACAAAACGTGTTCCGGACATCCCCAAGACGGTGAGTTCCTTCTCCAGCGCTTTCTCCATATTTCGAGCTGAGCTCCTGCGTAATTTCGATAGATCGTCAGCCAGTTCCGCTGCGGTGGTGAGGGTTTTATTGTAGGTCTCATTCAGGAGAGAGCGGTTCTCTCCGTCTCCGGTGAGTCCGTTGAGCTCCTCCTGGGCCGCCTGTCTGAATTGCAGGATCTCCTCGATGGTCTGTCCGTACTTACGTTTGAGCTGACGAAGGCCTTCCAGCCTCTCTTCTACGGCTGCGAGCCGGTCCGGGTCCGGTTCAATACGGGAGAGATAGTCCCTGAGGGTATGCGCCATGTCCTCCAGGCGGTACTTGAGCTCTTCCCCCTGTTTGGACAATGCCTCGGTTCTGGCGTCTATGGAGAAGAGTTCCCTCAGGCTTCCCGTGATCCGGCCGATCCGGTCCGAGACCGCGCCTTCTGATTCGTAAAGCTCGGCATAGGCCCCCTGGGCCAGGGACGCGATCCGGTCCGCGTTCCTCAGAACCTGGCACTCCTGGAGAAGGCCCTCTTCTTCGCCGGGCTGTGGATTGAATTCACTGACCTCCCGGATCTGGTACTGAAGAAAATCGATGCGGCGCTCCAGGTCCTTGCCTTCTTTCTCAAGACGCTGCAGCTTTTGTCTGAGGCGGGTGAGTTCAAGGTAGACCTCTCTGTATTGCGACAGTCCGGGCTCGAGACTGCCGAAGGCGTCGAGGAGATCGATATGATGTTCACGGTCCAGGAGGGAATGGTGTTCGTGCTGACCATGGATGTCCACGAAGTTTTCGCTGATCTGGACAAGGAGCCCGACCGTGGAGGGATCCCCGTTTACCGTGATCTTTGCTTTTCCCGAGCGGCTGAGGCTCCGGTGCACCACCAGCTCTCCGTCCGGTATCTCGACGCCCAGAACCCTGATCCGCTCCACCTGTTCGGGCTGTGCGCTCAGATCAAAGCAAGCGGTGATGCGGGCCTGCTCCTCTCCGCTCCGGATCATTTCAGGGGAGCCCCGACCTCCCAGGATCAGGCCCAGGGCGCCCACAAGGATCGATTTTCCGGCCCCGGTGTCTCCGGTAATGATGTTCAGGCCGAGGTCAAACGTGAGGGAGATATCTTCTATGATGGCAAAGTTTTGTATACGCAGGTCACGAAGCATCCGCGGGCCCTCACAGAAGAATTTCGAGCAAGGCATCGATCCCGTCCACGCCCATGAGTTCCATGCCAAGGGAATCCAGGTCGGAGATCGAACGACGGGGAAGGATACAGCGGGCGAATCCGAGCTTGGCGGCCTCCCGGATCCTGGCCTGGGGCCGGCTGACCGAACGGACTTCTCCTCCGAGACCGACCTCGCCGAAAAGAAGGGTCTTCTCTCCAATGGGCACACCCCTGAAGTTAGAGACCACGGCGGAGATGATCCCGAGGTCTGCGGCCGGCTCGGTCAGGGTGATCCCCCCCACCACGTTCACGAAGATGTCCTGGCTGTTCAGGGGGATGCCGGCCCGCTTCTCCAGGACAGCGATCAGGAGATTGACCCGGTTCTTGTCCACCCCGGTGGTCATCCTCCTCGGAACACCGAATTCCGCGGGCGTGACCAGGGCCTGGAGTTCGACGAGGATCGGCCGGGTCCCTTCCATATTGGCCACCACCACGGATCCGGGGACGGCGCTCTGCCGTTCTGCAAGAAACATCTCCGAAGGGTTCTTGACCTCCGCAAGGCCGCTCTCCTTCATCTCGAAGACCCCGATCTCCTGGGTGGACCCGAAACGGTTCTTGATGGTGCGGATAATACGGTAGGCATGCCCCTGGTCTCCCTCGAAATAGAGGACCGTATCCACGATATGCTCGAGGACCCTGGGGCCTGCAATGCTTCCATCCTTGGTTACGTGGCCGATCAGGAAGACCGAGACGTTCTTCTTCTTGGCCATGCGGGTGAGGATGCCGGCGACCTCCCGGACCTGGCTGACAGAGCCCGGGGCCGACTGTATGGTCTCAGTGTAGACCGTCTGTACGGAATCGATGACGATCATGCCGGGGGAAAGGTCGGAGACGGCCTGCATAACCACCTCCAGACAATTTTCGGACAAGAGCTTGAGTGAAGATCGGTTGATACCGAGCCGGTCGGCGCGGATCCTGACCTGCCTCAGGGATTCTTCGGCCGTGACATAGAGGACCTCCTGCCCCTTGCGCGACAGGAAGTCGGCGATCTGAAGGAGCAGGGTGGACTTTCCGATACCGGGGTCGCCGCCGATCAGGGTCACCGAGCCCTGGACCAGCCCGCCTCCCAGGACGCGGTCCATTTCCGCGAGTCCGATCGGGATCCGGTCTTCCTGATCCTTGCTCACCGCACCGAGAGAAACCGGTTCGGGCC
>CAKKPE010000128.1 GCA_919901565.1 bacterium | reverse complement strand
GCATTTACCACTGGAGCTTACCCGGACATAAGTTCTGAAATACATATAATCAAGGGAACCGAGGCAGATTGCCCGGTTCTCTCAGTGACAAAAACAGGCTCCGGCAGCGGGACAGTCACCAGTTCACCGGCGGGTATAGACTGCGGTACAGACTGCTCTGAAGTATACAATGCGGGTACAACGGTGACTCTCACCCCCACACCTGCTGGGGGCTCGCTCTTCTCCGGCTGGAACGGTGATGAAGACTGTTCAGATGGCAGTGTGACCATGAATGCAGACAGAACCTGCACAGCTATATTTAATTCTAACGTGTCCTTAACCGTCACCTCTCCTAACGGCGGTGAGAACTGGAAGGCCGGGTCAACGCATCCGATAACCTGGGCCTATGCTGGCAATCCCGGCGCTTATGTTAAAATAGAACTGGTCCAAGGCACCTCGGTGAAGAGTACTATAGCGAAGAAGGCCCCGATCGGGAGCGGTGGTACAGGCTCATATAACTGGACGATTTCAAAAACCATGAAGACTGGCAGTGACTACAAGATCAGAATCACGAGCACATCCAACAGCTCATACGCAGATACAAGCGACGGATTTTTTACAATCTCGAAATAAGGGGATTGATAAAGGGGGGAGCTTTGCTCCCCCCTTTTTTGTTTCCCGAAAACATCTTGGTGTGCCTTTGGGGACATCCTGGAAGGAAATTATGGACACTGGGATCAGCTCCCTGTCGAAGGCTCGTAGAACGATATACCCAGTAGATAATCGCTGGGTCGAGTTCTTTGATGATGAAACCGCCCTGCGATCCTCCCGCCACTTCAACCTGTTTACGAGCAGGCTTCCTGATAACGCCATAACTTATTGAATTAAAAGGTTTAAGTATCATGGAAAGAGCCGTATTTTATTCTTTTTATCAAACAATGGCATTAGAATATTTTTTTATTGATATGAGCTAAATTTTAAGGTAAATTCCCTTAATCTTTTTGGGGAAGCAAATCCCTGTCATCTACATTTTCAATAGGGAAGGAGGTGAAACCAATATGAAAAAGTTTTTTGTAATGGTCCTCGCAGTGGCCGTGACGCTGGCTTTGTCCATTTCGGCTTTCGCAGTTCCGTCAGGCAAGACCGTTGAGTTCGACGGCAAAGGCGGCGGCAAGGTCGTGTTTGATGGTAAAATTCATGCCGACAAAGGTCTCAAGTGTGCAGACTGCCATTCGTCCGGACTCTTCAAGATGAAGAAGGGCGCAGACGCCATCACTATGAAGGATATCCAGGAAGGCAAGTTTTGCGGTGCCTGTCACAACGGTACCAAGGCCTACTCCGCCAAGGATGAAGCCAATTGCGGGAAGTGCCACCAGAAGTAAGGTGTCATGATCCGGAAGCAAAACCCCCTCACGAATTCTTCGTGAGGGGGTTTTTATGCATACAAAAGGGTCCGGCCCTTTTGTTTTTTTTATGTCCGGATGACCCGGTCCTCGGTCACGATGATGGGGATCTTTACGTCATGGTTTTCCGAAGGGATATCAAGGGCGATCTGCACCTCAAAGGCCAGTCCGATCCGGATGGCATCCTCCCGCATGGATTCAAAGAGACGGTCATAGTATCCGGCCCCGTAGCCGAGGCGGTTCCCTTTTTCATCGTAGCCCACGCACGGCGTCAGGACCAGGTCCACTTCTTCACAGGGGATGTCCCTGAAGATCCCGTCCCTGGGTTCCGGTATCCCCATGTAGCCCGGGACCAGGTCGCGTTCCGGGTCGAGGATGTCGGCCAGTGCCAGCCTCTTTTCAGAAACCAATGTCCTGGAAGCGAGTACGCGTTTGCCGTGTTTGATGGCATGGGCTATCAGGTCCCGGGTCATGACTTCGCTTCTGAAATCCGCATAGATGAAGACCGAACGGGCGGCCTGATATTCCGGAAGGGCGAGGAGGCGCTCCATGATCATTGCGCTCTTTTCCCTGCGTTCTTCCCGGGTGAGGGTCTCTCTTTTCTGCAGGATCTCTTTTCTGAGTGTCGCCTTGTCCATCATGATTTTTTCCCGAGTTTTTCCATGAGACGGTCGAGTATCCCTGCTGTCTCGGCAACCACGCCGGACCCGGCATCATAGGGGGAGATCCCCTTGAGGTCGGCATCGATCACGGTCCGGTCAAAGGAGAGGGCGCCCAGGAACTCATCTTCTGAAAACGCTTGTCTGAGGAAATCAAGCTCTTCCGGGGTTGAGACCTTGTTTCCTACCACGAACATGGATTTGATCCCCAGATCTTGTGCCATGTTCCGGACATCCGAGGCGGTCTGCAGGCTCCGCTTGCCAGGTTCCACGACCACAATGAAGGCATCCACGCCGCCGGTGGTCCCGCGGCTCAGATGTTCGATGCCGGCCTCCATATCGAGGATCACCACTTCATGGCTTTGTAGGATCAGGTGGGAAATAAGGCGTTTCAGGAAGACCCCTTCGGGGCAGTAGCAGCCGGCCCCTCCCTTTTTGGCCCGCCCGAGCGTGAGCAGGCGGATACGGTCTTTCTTCAGGGAATAGGTATCCGGGATATCACTGACCACGGGATTGAGTTTGAATATGCCGCCCATGTTCCCGGGCCTGGCGCCTGTACGCTCCTCGATCAGATGGACCATCTCGGCGATGGGCTGGACTTGCCGGATCTCTTCCTGCGTAAAGCCGATGGCCGATGCCAGGTTGGCGTCCGGGTCTGCATCCACGGCAATCACCGAGAATCCCCGGTCCGAGAGGAGCCGCGCCAGGGTTCCTGCAAGGGTAGTTTTGCCTACGCCGCCTTTTCCGGAGATTGCGATCTTCATGAAATATTGTACCCCAGTCTTCTGGATAGTTCCTGTCCAGCGTTCCGGATCAGCGAGACCAGCTCATCGTGGGTCCTGCTCTCGGTAAGGCGATGCGCAGGCCCGGAAATCGAAAGCCCGGCCACCACATTTCTCGTATAATCCCTGATGGGTACGGCAATGCACTTCACGGATTCTTCAAATTCCTCATCGTCGATGGCATAGTCCTGGCGGCGGATCTGGTCGAACTGGTGGAGCAGCGCCTCCTTGTCGGTGACGGTCTTGCCGGTATAAGGCTTGAGCGGCATGTCCTGAAAGAATGAGGACAGCTCTTCATCGGATTTGAAGGACAGGAGAACCTTCCCGATGGAGGTGCAGTAGGCCGGGAGGACTGCACCCAGCCGGGAAACGACGCGCACCGACTTGGTGGTCTCTTCCACATCGATATAGATGACTTTTCCGCCCCGGAATATCCCGATCGAGGCTGTTTCGTTGCAGGCGGCAACCAGCCCTTTGAGGATCTCCTTGGACTGACTGGTCAGGCCGCAGTGCCGCTGAAAGGCCTTCCCCAGTTCCAGGGGCTTGAGGCCGAGGCGGTAATTCTCCGAGATCCTGTTCTGTTCGATATATCCGCGCAGCTCCAGGGTTGCCAAAAGCCGGAACACGTTATTCTTGTGGAGGCTCAGTCTCTTCCCCAGTTCGGTGACGCCGAGTTCCGCGTCATCCCCCGTAAAGGCCTCGAGGATGTCCAGGGCATTGGAAACGCATCGAATCATGTAGTCTTGTTTTTCTTTCTGCATAGGTTTTTCACTTTTTCAGGCTGGAATCGGAAGAAGAGATGCCTGGTATTCATGTCCGAGTCATGGATGTTTATCAGAACATCCAGTAATTATAATATTATGATACCGAAAATATATAACACTGTTTTATTTGTGTCAAGTTGTTTTTTATGTCTGAAGATACAGAAAAAACTATTGAAAACAGTAGGTTTTTCAGTTATATTCCTAAGTGGGTGGTCTGCTTCAATCTGTTTTAGACCGTTTCCTTTGTTGAAAAAAGGGCTGGGCCATGGCCGTTCAGAAATATAGCTGGCATGTCGGGTTTTTGTCCTGGTTTCTGCACAGGGTCACCGGGGTCCTCCTCTCGGTCTATTTGGTCATTCACGTTTGGGTCGTGAGTACCGTAAGCCATGGGCCTGCCGGATTCAATCAGGTCATGGCAGCCGTGCAAACCCCTATGTTCATTTTCTTCGAGGTCTGCCTTCTGGGCACGGTCCTTTATCATTCTCTGAACGGCATGCGTCTCCTCATCGTGGATACCGGGTTGGGCGTCCGGCACCAGAAGGGGCTCTTGTTTCTTCTCATGGGGATCGGAATGATTCTCTTCGTGATCGGCGCCTTTCCAATACTTCGCCTCCTGGGGATGCCGTTTCCTCTGTGAGGTTTTGACAGGATGTTCTATGGCTTTTGATGCGTACAGGCATCCGGGAGGAATCGCCCTCTGGTTTTTGCAGCGCCTCTCCGCGCTCTTTCTCCTGGCCCTGCTTCTCGGTCATTTTTATTTCCTGCACTATGCCGAGGAAGGTTTTGTGACCTATGACAAGGTGGCTGCCCGCCTTGCGTCTCCTTCCTGGAAAGTCATGGATATCTCCTTTCTGGTTCTGGCTGTGTTCCATGCCATGAACGGTCTTTGGACCGTGGTCCTTGAATATGTGCACACACAGAGGGCTCAGCGGCAGCTGCTTTTTGTACTCATGGGAATCGGATTTATTTTTTTAGGGATTGGTATATTTTCCGTGGGTACGTTTGCGGTAAAACCGTAGGTTTTTTGGTTCTTTTGCAAGAAAATTGAACGGCTATAGAAGTTAAAGATAAAAAATCAAGAATCAAAGATCAAAATGACAGAGGAAAAATAAAAAATGAATGTATCAAGACGGGTTCTGAAATGGACTCTTTTGTGATTCAAGTTTATTGATGTGCGATAGAATGTGGAGATCTCCGGAGTCATTCGTAATCGGGTACTTCGGCGTGTTGCCTGCTTGGGATCTCATCTCTTGAATCCAGGGCAGGATTTCCGAAAGAGGCAGCACCATTTTTATATTTTGATTTGTCATTTTGATTTTTTATTTTTGATCCTTGATGATTAATGCGTGTAAGAAATACTTTGATTTAGAATTTATGCGTGCTCCAACTTAAACACGATAGAGATACTTCCTTAAGGCAGGTCTATGTCATTATCTTCTCCATTTCCCGTGCACCGGCACGACGTGTTGATCCTGGGCGCAGGCGGCGCCGGGCTCAGAGCGGCCCTTGAAATCGGAGAAGCGGCGGATGTGGCCGTGATCAGCAAGGTTTTTCCCACCCGTTCCCATACCGGCGCCGCCCAGGGAGGCGTGGCGGCCGCCATCGGGAATGTTGATGAGGACTCCTGGGAGCATCATATGTTCGACACGGTCAAGGGCGGGGACTACCTCGGGGACCAGGATGCCATCGAGGTCCTCTGCCGGGAGGCCCCGGAGACCGTCTATGAGCTTGAACACATGGGCGTGCCTTTCAGCCGGCTGGAAGACGGACGGATCTCCCAGCGCGCTTTCGGCGGGCATTCGGCCGTGAGGGCCTGCCACGCAGCGGACCGGACCGGCCATGTGATCCTTCAGACCCTGTACGAACACTGCCTGCGCAAGAAGGTCCGGTTCTATCAGGAATTCTTTGTCATCTCGCTGATCAAAGAGGACGGCCGGATACAGGGGCTCGCGGCGTGGGACATCCTCAAGGGCGGGATCCATGTCTTTCATGCCAAGGCTGTGCTTCTGGCCACAGGCGGGTACGGACGCACCTACAAGACCACGTCCAATGCCCTTGCCAATACAGGCGATGGCATGGCCATGGCCTACGAGGCCGGCGTCCCTCTGGAGGATATGGAGTTTGTACAGTTCCACCCCACGGGGATTTACAAGATGGGGATCCTGATCACCGAAGCGGCAAGAGGCGAAGGGGGAATCCTGATAAACCGGAACGGCGAACGCTTCATGGAAAGGTATGCCCCTTCCATGAAGGATATCGCCCCCAGGGATGTGGTTTCCAGGGCCATCTATACGGAGATCCGGAATAGAATGGGGATCGATGGCAAGGATTACGTCTACCTCGATCTGCGTCATCTGGGCAAGAAGAAGATCCTTGAGAAACTCCCCGAGATCCACAGCTTCGTCCAGACGTACCTCGGGATCGATGCGGTTCGAGAGCCAGTTCCGGTCCAGCCCACGTGCCATTATGCCATGGGGGGTATCCCCACGGATGTGAACGGCCGGGTGGTGGTTGATGATAAGGAGACCCTGTTCCCGGGCCTCTACGCGGCCGGAGAATGCGCCTGCGTATCCGTGCATGGGGCCAACCGCCTGGGGTGCAATTCACTGCTCGACATCCTGGTCTTCGGTAAAAGGGCGGGGGAAAAGATCATCGAAGAGATCAGGGGTATCGGGGTTTCTGAACCGTCTGATAAGACAGCGCAGGAGGTCCGCCTGAGGGTGGAAGACCTCCTGGAAGGATCGGGAAATGAAACGGCTGTGGGGATCCGCGAAAGGCTCCAGGAGATGATGATGGTCCGCTGTTCCGTGTTCCGGAATGAGAAGCTGCTCAAGGAAGCGGAGAGCGAGTTGAAGAAGCTGAAATTACGCTATGCCGCTGTCCAGATCATGGACCACGGCAGGATCTGCAATACGGATCTTCTGGAGGCCCTGGAGCTCGGCAGTCTCCTCTCTCTGGCCGAAACCATCGTGGCCGGTGCACTGGCCCGGACCGAAAGCCGGGGCTCGCATTTTCGGGAGGATTTCCCAGTACGGGACGATGCGGGTTTTCTGAAGCATACCCTGGCCCGGAAGGGCCCGGAGGGGCCGCTTGTTTCGTACAAGCCGGTCCGGATCACGCGTTACCAGCCCATGGAAAGGACATACTGAGATGGAAAGACGTTTCAGGATCCTTCGTTTCAATCCCCTGTATGATGTGAAGCCTCATTACCAGGAATACAGGATCAAGGTGCAGCCTTTATGGTCGGTTCTCGACTGCCTGAATGAAATCAAGTGGAAACTCGACGGGAGCCTCTCCTACCGGCGTTCCTGTACTCATGGGGTCTGCGGTTCCGATGCCATGATGATCAACGGCAGGAACCGGCTTGCCTGTCAGACCCTGGTCCGTGACCTGAAATATACCCGGGTTATCAGGATAGAGCCGCTGAAAAGTTTTCCCGTGATCAAGGACCTCTACGTGGATACCGAAGAATTTTTCGAAAGGAATCTCGCGGTCAAACCCTGGTTTGTGAACCAGACCCCTCCGCCCGAGCGGGAGAGGCTTCAGAGTCCAAAAGAACGGCAGAAGATCGACGGGCCCACCAAATGCATTCTCTGTGCTTCCTGCACCTCGTCCTGCCCGACCTTCTGGTTTGACAAGGCCTACCTGGGGCCGGCGGCCCTGCTCAAGGCGCACCGGTTCATCTTTGATTCGCGTGATGAGGCCCAGGCGGAGAGGCTTGCCATCCTGAATGACCGGACCGGCCCCTACAAATGCCACACGATCTTTAACTGTGTTGAGACATGCCCCAAGGAGATCAATGTGACCGGGGCCATCTCCGACCTGAAAAAAAAGATCCTCTGGTCAAAGATCCGGAGGAAGGAGAAGAAGACCGAAGGCGGATGACGGATGACGGACGACCATGGGACAATGGTGTATGATACCATAAGCGGTCCTTGTTTTCGTATCTTTGCGCCGTTGCAGCAAAAAAAATCTGCCAACTCACTCTTGTTCCAATGATTCCAGATCCATAAGTAAAAAATAGAGCCCAAATTTTATCTATTTTAAATAATTTTTAATTTTTTCGCGACTTTTCAGCCTCAAATGTTACTAATCATGTAGCAGTTCACAGTTAGGTTTCTAATTATAAAAAATAGAGGAGGAATCCCGGTTCCGGATTGGCCGGAACATGCTGCCATTCTATCACCATCACCAGATAAGAAGAGGAGGAGGCAATGAAAAAAATATTAACATTTTTTATCGGTTTTTTTCTGGTCTTAAATATTTCAGGTATAGCAGGAGCAGTAACGGTGAATGTTACTGAGACCTTCGGTTCAGGCCAGACAGCCGGGTGCTTTGGGATAGATTGTCTTCCAGACTGGACACTTGTCTATAGCGGTCCTGACTTCGATGTGGGATATAGTGATTATTATTCAGAGACGGGCACGAATGATGGAAACCGATATATGTGGGTTGAGGATGAAGCCGTTATTGCTGCAAAAGTTAATACAACAGGTTTTGATTCAATAGAATTTGATTTTGATATCCGTTCGATTAATCTTGAAGATCCGGATCGAATGAAGATAGGCTGGGTGGTCAGTGCCGCTCAACCTACGGGCTGGGCTGACTTCACCGAACTGGCCAGTTTACCCTCTGATGAGACCTGGACTCACAAAAATTATATGCTTGGAACAGCTGCCGCCGACACACCCAACCTATGGATAGGTTACAGTCTTTATGGTGACGAAGGCGAACAGCTTTTCTCAGATAATATTCTTGTCTCCGGTTCTCCACTCGCGGCCGTCCCCGAACCATCCACCCTGTTCCTCCTCGGTTCCGGTTTGGCTGGATTGACCGGGCTGAGAAGGTGGAAAGGCCGGATGTAGAGGAAGAAGTAAAGAGTCATAGCGGTTCATTGAATATAAAAAACGCCCATCGGTCTTCACGACCGGCGGGCGTTTTTGTGGACTTTTTCTTGACCTTCATTCAATTAAACAGTAAAATTGTTGAAATCTTGAATCTGCAGCCCAAGGGTGCGAAGGCAAAACCCTATCAGGTTAAGCAGGTTCGGAATGTGATCATAAAATATAAATTGGGAGGTGAGCAAATTGATTAAGTATGAAGTGATTATATATTGGAGTCATGATGATCAGTCATTTATAGCCGAAGCTCCGGAGCTACCAGGCTGCGCTGCGGACGGAACAACATATCAGGAAGCCTTGACCAATCTGGAGGTCGTAATTCAAGAATGGATTGAAACTGCAAAGGAGTTAGGCCGGCCTATCCCCAAACCTAAGGGACGTTTGGTGTTTGCATAGGATACCATTCGCATACAGTCCAAATATAGACAATCATTCATGCAATGCAAAATTGGGAAGGAGTTCCTGGTATGGAACGAACGCTATCCATTGTCAAGCCCGACGGGGTGAAAAAAGGGGTCTTGGGTGAGGTCATCCGGAGGTTCCAGGCAGCGGGGATCCGGATTGCCGCCATCAAGATGATCCATATGACCAAGGCCGAGGCTGAAGGGTTTTATGCCGTGCATAAGGCGCGGCCCTTTTTCAGCAGCCTGACCGAGTTCATGTCTTCGGGGTCCTGTGTGGTCATGGTCCTCGAAGGGGAGAATGTGATCCGGAAGAACCGGGATCTCATGGGGGCCACCAATCCCAAGGAAGCCGCAGCCGGGACCATCCGTAGGGACTTCGCCTCGGATATTGAGCACAATATCGTCCATGGCTCGGATGCGCCGGAGACCGCCGCCTTTGAGATCGGCTATTTCTTCAATGCCTTAGAGATTCACTGACTTCATTGTCCGATTGATCTCTTCGCACATGACTACCACGTCTTCAGTGGAGAGGTATTCCGGTATGGAGGCATCGAAGAGGATGTTCAGATCCGGCGGGATCCCTTCTTCGCCCTGATGCCATACATACTGTGCCGTGACATAAGGGAATACCTTGAAACGGAAGCAGAGATCGCCGGCCTGGAGACGCTCGCCTCCGATTTTTTCCGCACACGCTTCAAACCCGGCCTGATCTTTCTCCAGAATCCTGAGAACAGGGAGGTATACCCGGTTTCGGAAGGGCTGGAAATAGAGCGCTCCCTGCGGGATCTCCTTGAAGCCGATCATTTGGCCGGTGAGAGGGGACCCGGAAGCCCGGAGAAGATAATGGAGGATGAGGACCGAGACCCTGATATCTGCAGGCGAGCCGTGGATCATGATCCGTCCTTGATGAAGATCCACATCTGCAGCCCGGTTGAGCAAGGAGATCTTGAGCCGTCCATCTCCCTCACAGGAGGCGCCGCTTCTGAAGGCTGTCTCCTTGAGGTCCTTTTCCCGCAGGGAAGCCAGTGCCTCTTCCAGGGCCTGGTTCAGGGCCTTTTCATAGTTGGTCTCGGACATAATCCTCCCGGCAGTCATTTAAAAAAGCTGTCTCTTTCGTGTTTAAGTTAAACCATGCAGGAATTGAAAATCAAAGGTTTTCTTGTACGCTTCAAGAATCAAAGATCAAAGATAAAAAATCAAAATGACAAATCAAAATATAAAAATGACGCAGCCTATTTTGGAAAGCCTGCCTTGGATTCAAGACATGAGCACCCAAACTGGCAACACGCCGAAGTATCAGATGACGAATGAATCGGGAGATCTCTCCCTGCTATCGCACGTTAATAAACTCGAATCATAAAAGAGTCCATCTCAGAACCCGTATTGGTATTCATTTTTTATTTTTACTCTGTCATTTTGATTTTTGATTCTTTATCTTTAATTTCTATAGCCGGTCAACTCTTTTACGAAAGAACCAAAAATCTCCCTTATTTTATCAGCAAGATCCTCTCATGACAACAGAATTGACAGATGTCCGGTTTTGTTTTACTTTGCTTGATGATCGGAGGAACGATGAACAGAACAGGATTACTGGTCTCTGGATACCGGCATGATACCGGCGCGCATCCGGAATCGGCGAAACGGCTGGCGGCGTTGGAGGATCTGTTCCATGATACGGACCTTCATCCGCATCTCCTGCGGCTTCAGCCGAGAGCGGCTGAGGTAGATGAGATCTCGGAGGTCCATGACCGGCTGTATGTCATGCAGGTCAAGGAGGCCTGTGCCGGGGGTGTCCGTGCGCTCGATCCGGACACGGTTATCTCTACGGAATCCTATGAAGAGGCCCGCCTCGCCGCCGGCGGGGTCCTTGCCGCGATGGATGCAGTGATGGATGGAAAGGTGAGCAATGCCTTTTGTGCGGTCCGCCCTCCGGGGCACCATGCGGAAAGGGATCATGCCATGGGGTTCTGCCTGTTCAACAATGTGGCCGTGGCCGCCCGGTATGCGCAGAAGAAACATGGACTTGAAAAAATTTTGATCGCGGACTGGGATGTGCATCACGGTAACGGGACCCAGAACGCCTTTTATGACGATCCATCGGTTCTTTATTTCAGCATCCATCAGTATCCCCATTATCCCGGCACCGGCAGCCGGAATCAGGCCGGAGAAGGGGAAGGGGCCGGTTTTACGCTCAATCATCCTCTGCCGGCCGGGAGCGGGGACCGGGAATACCTGGATGCATTTGAAAATCTCCTGGCCCCGGCAGCGGATCAGTTCAAACCTGATCTGATCCTGATATCAGCGGGTTTTGATGCCCACAAGGACGACCCCCTTGCCGGAATGCAGGTGACCGAAAAGGGTTTTAGCGGTATGACAGAATGCCTTGCCCGCCTTGCCGGTAAGCACGCCCATGGCCGGATCGTCTCCGTTCTGGAAGGGGGGTATAACCTTTCAGCCCTTAAAAAATCTGTCAGGGCTCACCTCTGTGCCCTGATCGGGTTGAAATACTGAGCGTTCATCATGAATCCGGCCATTTGGGGGCCTGGATGGGCACGTACAGGACCCATAAAAAACGTATAAAAACAATGCGTTACAAGAAAAATGCATTTTTTTCATTTTTTTTTGTGACTTTTGGGTTCCAAAAGTTACTATACATACAGAAACATGGTACGAGAGTACCCCTGGGGAAAGGAAAACAAAGCAATCCCCCTTGCTTATCCCTAACCCCATCCCCCTTTAAAGCCCGCTTCGGCGGGCTTTTTTATTTTGTAATTCCCATGCATGATATGATAAATGTTATGGTGACGCGGTTATGATTTCCCTGTTTCCAGGAGGTGATGCAGATGGTGCAGGACCATTTGGATCCCTGTTTTGTAGCGGACATGATGCTGGGGAAATTGGCCCGCTGGATGCGGGTCCTGGGATACGACGTCTGGTATAAGAACCCTGTGGATGACGAGACCCTTCTTGCCATGGCACGGGAATGGCACCGGGTCCTGATGACCCGGGATACCCGTTTGGTCCGGCGCAGGGGTGTTGGCGAGTATATGCTGATCCGTGAGAATGATCCCATGGATCAGCTCATGGAGGTGGTCCGGGCCTATCCGCCCGATCCCGGACATGTCCTGGGCCGGTGCGTCCGATGCAATACATTGCTGGTGAGCGCTGGAAAAGAAGATCTCAAAGAGCGAGTCCCTGAACATGTCTGCCTCACGGAGTCGAAGTTCGGCCGTTGCCTCAAGTGCGGGCGGGTCTACTGGCAGGGGACCCATTACCGGCAGATGGTCAGGACCTTGAGGGAAAGAGTAGGGGTGGAGGAGATGCAGGAAAGGCTGTTGTGATTTTCAGAGCATCTCCAAAAGAGCGGGTGCAAACATAGGGTTATAGGAGTCAAGGGGTCAAGGATTCAAGTAACATACTGAAAAGCAAATAAAGTCTCCAGAGAGAAACCCTTGACCCCAAGATACCTTAATGTAGTAGCCGTCGCAGACGGCAAAGATAGAGAAAAGCAGGGCACGCGAAGCGTAACCCTTGAACCCTTAAACTTTCTATATGGAGGGAGTCCTTGGTTGATCCGCTGAAGAGGTTGAAATATTCCTTACTGATTCTGCTGAGCATCATATTCCTGGGATCCTCCGGGTATATGATCTTAGAGGGGTGGACGCTAATCGATTCCCTCTACATGACCGTGATCACCCTGTCCACCATCGGTTTCCAGGAGGTTCATCAGTTGGACGGGCCCGGAAGGATCTTTACCATCTTTCTGATCATTTGCGGCGTTGGAACAGTGGCCTATGTCTTTAAAAACGCCATTGAGATCATCCTGGAAGGAGAGATCCGGGACATCTTTGGGAGGAAAAAAGTGAACGATAAGATCAAAAAGCTGACCGGGCATTATATGATCTGCGGATACGGCCGCATGGGAAAACATATCTGTGCAGAGTTTGACGCTGCCGGGCACCCCTTCGTTGTGATCGAGAAGAACACTGAGGTGGTCACCGATATTCAGGAGAAGGGCTATATGGTCATCCAGGGGGATGCAACCAACGACGAGGTCCTGTTCTCCGCTGGGATCGAACGGGCCAACGGGTTGATATCCGTTTTGAATACGGATGCGAAAAACCTCTTTGTTGTGCTTTCCGCACGCGGGTTGAATCCGGAACTGAAGATCATCGCCCGGGCCGGAGAAGAAGGGTCGGAGAAAAAATTGAAACGATCGGGGGCTGACATCGTGGTCTCTCCTTATGTGATCGGCGCCATGAAAATCGCCCAGAGCGTTTTTCATCCCCACGTCACGAGCTTTCTGGATACGGCGGTGAGCAGCAGTTCGAACATGGACTTTCGTCTGGATTCCATTCAGATCGCCCAGGGCTCAGTTTACGACGGAGTTCCGATCGGCCGGTCCAAAATCCGGGAGGAACTCGGTGTGCAGATTGTGGCCATCCAGAAGGAAGAGGGCCGGCTGATCACGAATTTGACCCCGGAAACCGTTCTGGGCAAAGGGGACCGCCTGATCTGCGCGGGCAAACCTGCACAAATGGCGGAGTTGGCAAAACTGGCCGTGTCCGATGGCAGGTCATAGCTTTGTTTTTAGAAAAATGGGTTCTTTCGCAAGAAGTACTTCGATTTTTAATTTCTGCGTGATTCAACCTAAACACAAAAGAGGGGGAAAGTCCGCTCAATAGCGCAGACGGTTCGTCCAGTAAAATCCTCCAACCCCGAACAGGGCATTAACCATCCAGGCGGCTAAAAGCGGGGGAAGGAACCCCGCGTGCCCGAAGGAAAGTCCCACGGCAAAGGTTACCCAGTAGATAAAGCCGATTCCCAGGCTCAGTCCGATACTGATCCCCACCCCGCCGCTCCTGTTGATCTGTAAAGCGAACGGCACGCCGAGCAGGACCATGATCAGGCTGATGATAGGATAGGCGGTCTTGGCATAAAGATCTACTTCATAGAAGGCGGCTGGATAACCATTCCGCTTCAGGATCCGGATATAATCCCGAAGTTCAGCATATCCCATAGCGACTGGCAATTTTTCCACGTGGATCATATCCTCTAGGGAGACGGTGAGCGGGAAGGGGCCCTGAAAATGACGTTCCTGCTCGATGACCCCTGATCCGGTAAACGTCCATTCGGTTGCGTCGCTGGTGGTCCACCGGCGTCCGTCCCAGGACACCTGGTCCGCATCCATCCGTGTGATGAGATCAAAATCTTTGTTGAAAACATACAGGGTGATATTGTTTAAAACCTTCTTTTCCGGATCCACCTTGAGGATATTGCAGAAGGTATTCTCGCCGGTATGGAACCAGATCCGGTTCTTCCTCAGGGCCAGGATGGGCGCCCTCTTTTTTAATGCCACGTCATCGAGATAGGTCGATCTCTGGTTTGCATAAGGAACAAGCCATTCCCCATCAGCAATGGACAAAAAGACGAGCAGCAGGACAACGGAAAAGACCGGAAGGAGAATCACGGCAAGGCCAGTCCCGCACGAACGCAATGCCGTGATCTCGTTGTTCTTCGAAAGAAAGCCGAGGGTGAAGAGGGTTGCCAGAAGGACCACCACGGGAAGAACCTCGTAGAAAATGCCGGGGAGTTTCAGCAGGATAAAGGTTGCGACGAGAGATGGAGCGGCCTTGAATTCGATAAACTCATCAAGTTTGCCGAGAAAGTGGGCCAGCAGGTAGATGATGGCCACGGCTGAAAAGCATAACAAAAATATTTTTATGAACTCTTTCGCAATGTATCGTGAAAGGATTTTCATTCCGGTCTTTCTTCCTTTTTTAGTGGCCGAAAACTTTCATTATCTTTTTCCTGATCTGGGAAAGGCCGCTGTCATTTCCGCCGCGTCCGGCCGGGATCTTTCTGGAAGCGTTCACAAGGAGATAGATCCCTGACATTCCAAAGACTGTATTGGGGAGCCAGGCGGCCAGGATCGGGTGGATAAACCCTTCGGATCCGAGCTTTCGTCCGGCTCCGAGGAGGATGTAATACAGAAAGACGATCAGGAGGCTCCAGGACAAACCGATGAAGCTGCCGGACTTTTTCAGGCGGATGCTGATGGGGATAGAAAAGATTCCGAAGACAATACACGAAAATGGCAGTGAAAACTTTTCCTGGTAGTGGATCCGGAATACCCTCGTTTGAGCCGGATTCCCTGTCGCAGCGGCCTTCCTGAGTTCGCTGGGGGTCATCTCATCCGGCTCCTTTTCCTGCATGAGACTGAGTTGTCTGGATGCCTCAACATCGGTGCTCAGGGAGACGGTGTATTCCTGAAACTGGATCAGCCGGTACCGCTGTTGTTCTGAATCATATTGGTGTACCGACCCACGGGTAAGCTGAAGGGTGTTGACCATGGTCAAGGGGTTGGTCCTGATAGTCCCTTCGAGTGCGGTGATCGTCTCGGGGACATCACCCCGGTAATCGGCAATGATCACCTTCTGGAGGGTGTTTTCCTCTGGTTTGACGTTTTCGGCATAGATCACAAGGTCCGTGAACCGGTCGTTGAACGTATTGGCCTGGATTCCTGCGGTTGCGCTCTCCTGCAGAATCCGGTAGATCAGATGGTTCATGGAAGAACGCCCCCAGGGGACCCCGACGCTCCCGATCGAGAAGCTCAGGGTGAAGAGGATGCACCCCAGTATCAGGACAGGCCTGAGAAAGCTCAGTGTGCCGATGCCGAGCGAATGCATGGCGATGATCTCATTGTCCATGGATAGCCTCCCTATGCCTGTCAGGGAGGCCATGAGAAAGGCCATGGGGATCGAGAACCACAGGAGGGAGGGGAGGGTGTAGAGCACGATCAGAAGAAGATTGATTAACTTCACGTTCCTTGTGATGATCATGTCGGACAGGCCCAGAGCATTCTGCATGAACAGGGCCAGGGTAAAGACAGAGACCGACAGGGTAAAGGAGGAGAGAATCTCGTTTCGGATATATCGCTGAATGATTCTCGGCATGATGAGTCGTTTGAACGGTTTGAACGGTTTGAATCGTTTCAATCCGGAGTTTAATTCTAATGGCCCCCTTGATTACAGACCGATACTCTAACTCAACCTCATTCGCTTGTAAACCCTTTTTCCATGCGTTATCTAAGACCCCTTCAGACGCGGGTCCAGGGCGTCCCTGAGCCCTTCGCCCAGAAGGTTGTAGCCGAGTGCGGTGATCAGGATGGCCATCCCCGGGAAAATGGAAAGCCAGTGGGCGAAATCAATATATTTGTATCCGGAACTCAGGATGTTTCCCCAGCTTGGGGTCGGCGGCTGGACGCCGAGTCCGAAGAAACTCAGGGCGGATTCCGTGAGGATGGCGCCGGCGATCCCGAATGTTGCGGAGATCAGGACAGGGGCCATGGCATTGGGGAGGAGGTGGCGGAAGATGATCCTGAAATCCGAGGCGCCGAAGGCACGCGCGGCCTGAACAAACTCCTGTTCCTTGAGGGAGAGGAATTCCGCCCGGACCAGCCTGGCCACGCCCATCCAGCTGGTGACGCCGATGACAATCATGATATTCCTGAGGCTCGGCTCCAGGACCGCAATAACGGCGAGGATGAGAAAAAATGTCGGGAAACAGAGCATGATGTCCACGAAGCGCATGATGAGGGCATCGATCATCCCGCCGTAGTATCCTGCAATGGCCCCGAAGAAGATTCCGATCAGGGTGGTGATCCCCACGGCCACGAAGCCGACCTGCAGGGAGATGCGCGCCCCGTAGATCATCCTGCTCATCACGTCCCGCCCGGATTCGTCGGTCCCCATCCAATGCTCCGCGTTGGGCGGGATCAGGATCTGTCCGACATCGATCCTGGACGGATCATACCGGCTGATAAATGGAGAGAACATGGCAAGGCAGAAAAGGGACAGAATGATTATGGAACCGGCCATGGCGAGTTTATTCTTCCTGAAGCGGCGCATGACAATTTTCGCGTAGGACTGGTTCGATTTCATCCGATATCCTCCACACGTATTCTTGGGTCCACCAGGGCATAGGCGATGTCCGCTATGAAATTGCCCACCAGGGTCAGAAAGGCGCCGATGACGAGTATTCCCATCACCACAGGATAGTCTCTGGCCCATGTGGCATCCAGAAAGAGCTTCCCCATTCCCGGAATGGCGAAGATCTGTTCGAAGATGGCGCTTCCGCCGATCAGGCCGGGTATGGCCAGACCGATGATCGTGATGGTGGACATCATGGCGTTGCGCAGGGCATGTTTGTAAATGACGCTGCTTTCCGGAAGGCCCTTGGCGCGGGCTGTCCGGATATAGTCCTGCCTGATCACCTCCAGCATGCTGGAGCGCATGTACCGGGAATAGGCTGCGAGGCCCGTGAAACTGCTCACAAAAATCGGGAGGATCAGATGCATGGACCGGTCCCGGAAGAGCTGCCAGAAGGAGAGTCCTTCTGCATGCATGGACTGGAGGCCGGAGATCGGCAGCCAGTGCAGCTGGACTCCGAATAGAATGATGAGAAGGAGTGCCAGCCAGAAGGTGGGCATGGCGAACCCGAGAAAAACGAATACGGTTGTGACCTTGTCGAAGAGGGAGTATTGCCGTGTGGCAGAGATGATCCCTATGGGGGCGGCGATGATGATGATCAGGAACAGGGAAAGTGCATTGATCAGGATAGTGATGGGAAGGCGTTCTTCTATTTTATCGAGGACCTTCCTACCATCGGTGAAAGAGCTTCCGAGGTCCATCACGGCAAGGCGGCAGACCCAATGGATATACTGGACATGGAGGGGCTTGTCCAGGCCGTAGATCCGCTTGAGATTCTCCCGGGCCTGTGCCGATGCCCTCGGATTGAGTTCAGTGATCGCATCGGCCGGAGTTCCCGGCGCGAGATGGATCACGATAAACGTGATCACCGTGATTCCCAGAAGCATCGGAAATATCATCAGGACCCGTTTGACCAGAAAAAAAACCATGCTTTTATCTCCGATCCTCTCAAGAATGAGGACTTGTGGGGTATGGGCTGGCCCGGATGCCGCCTATGATCGGACGATTATTCCTGTCAATCCTGTTATGAAAATCATGTACAGCTGTTTATATCGGTTATTACCGGGATTGTCCACTTATTACGCTCGATTTCTTAACTTAATGCAAAGATATGCATCTATAGCCCCTCTTCACAGTTGCTCCCTGCCGGTTCTCCACTGTTCGTCAGAGGATTCCATGCAGCAACCCCTTCATGATTATAAGAAAATAATGCATAAGCCGGCAGGATTCAAGAAAAAAACGTTTACAAGATTGGCCATCTGTGATGTAATATTTATATGGGAGATCGAACCTCTTCCCGCTGTAATAAGCGTAATCATCAAAGATGTTCCAGGCAAAGAGAATAAGATCCAACATCCTTTTATCAAAAGGAGGACTCTGGTTTGGCTGATTTTTCTCTGAACCGTTCTGTGGCAAAAAGCTTGACCGGACGCATCGTCCTGCTCCTCGGGGCCATCACATTTCTGACCTTGATTTTTGCCTCTCTGCCTTTGTTTATTCTGCTGTCAAAAGGCGCTGGGGAGCTGGTCTCCATGGAGGTTGTGCATAAGGTCTTCCTGTCCGGTTTCCTTTCCATGTGTATCATGATTCCCATTGCATCCTGGCTGATCCAGAAGAAGATCCTGAGTCCGCTGAAGGATATGCTGATGGCAGCCCGGAAGGTTGCCGATGGGAATCTGGATATCTGGGAGACGACCAGCACGCTGACCGATATCCAGGAACTTTCGACAGCTATTCAGGGCATTGCAACCCACCTGAAGACCGTATTAAAGAACATTATCAATACCACGAGAACCCTTTCAGTCATGGCCGAAACCATCTCCACAAACTCCAGGAAGCTCAACCGGGGCGCCAAAAATGAAGCGGATGCCTTGGAGACGGCCTATACGTCTCTGGAAGAGCTCACCCGTTCCATTCAGGGAGTTAGCCAGAGCGTCGAGAGCCTGGCAAGTTCGGCCGAGGAGACCTCCTCTTCCATTCTGGAGATGACGGCCTCTATCGATCAGGTGGCCGGTAGCACCGGCCTTCTTTCCGAATCCGTGGAGAAGACCTCTTCTTCGATCTTTGAAATGACCGCATCCATTAAACAGATTGCGGAAGGGGTGGAGCGCCTCTCGGCCTCGTCTGAGGATCTTGTCTCCACCATAGCGGAGATCGACACGAGCATCCATGAGGTGGCTTCCCATGCCAAGGAATCCGTGGAGATTGCAGAGAATGTTGCCACCGATGCCGCAGAGAGGGGGATGATGTCTGTGGTGGATACCATAGATGGGATGGACCAGATCCAGGAGGCAGTGGAAAGGTCGGCAACGATTGTGATGAGCCTGTATCAGCGGTCCGAGGAGATCGGCAGGATACTCACTGTGATTAACGAAGTTTCTGAACAGACCGAGCTCCTGTCCCTCAATGCCTCGATTCTTGCCGCCCAAGCCGGTGAAAACGGCAAGGGGTTTGCCGTGGTGGCCAACGAGATCAAGGCCCTGGCCGAAAGGACTGCGTCTTCAACCAAGGAGATTACCAGCATTATCAAGGCGGTCCAGAAAGAGGCCAAGGAGGCTGTGGAATCGATTCAGGTAGGTAAGGAGAAGGCCGAGCAGGGGAAGAACCTCGCCTGGGAAGCCGGCCAGGCAATAAAGAAGATCAGGGACAACACTGCTGTGGCCGAGGGGATGGCGCGGGAGATTGAACGAACCACCGTGGAACAATCCAAGGGTATTACATCGGTGCGCAGTGCGGTTGATCATATGAACACCATGATCGAGCAGATCCACCAGGCGATCAATAGTCAGAAGATCGGGAGTGAAAACGTTCAGACCGCTACTGAGCAGATCAACGACCTGACGAGGCAGGTGAAATATGCCATGGCCGAACAGGCCAAGGGTGGACGCCAGATAGGCGGCGCCGTGGAGAATGTCCTGCATCAGGTCCAGCAGATGGAAAGAGCGGTCAAGGAGCAGAAGATAGGGAGCGAGCTCATCGTCAAGTCGGTCGATAATATCCGTAAATCTACTCAGGAAAGGGTGGGGATCTCGTCAGAATTGGATACATCCATCCGGTCGCTGCTGGATGAGCAGAGCCTTTTGAAAGAACTGGTCTCCCATTTTAAGACCGGTTAAAGATTTTTGGAACTCAAATTTAAAAAAGGCCTTGCTTCAGGTGAGCAAGGCCTTTTTTAATTTTGATTTTTTAGAATCTCCCTGACTTTCTGCCGTGCCTCCTTGATGCGTCCTGCCCGGACCAGGGATAAGGTTTCAGATTCGATCACATCTCCATAGGCCCGCATCCTGCGGTCCTTGGACGGAATTTCCCGCTGGATTATCGGACGAATGTCCCTCAGGAGCTTCAGAAAGGCCTTGTATTCGGGGCCGATCAGCGTTTCGATTTCCCGGCGGATTTTTTTAGCCAGCGCCGGGCTGCTTCCTCCGGTCGAGATGGCCACAGTCAGGTCCCCGCGCCGGACCGTGGAGGGGACGATGAAATTACAGAGTTCCGGAACATCGACCACATTATATAATATCCCTCTCTTTTCTGCCTGACCGGCGGCCTTGCGGTTGACGGCCGTGTCATTGGTCGCACAGATGATGAGGCGGACCCCGTTCAGGTCCGAGGAGATGAATTTTCTCTGTTTATGGATGATCCGTCCGGCCTGGACCAGCCGGCGCAGTCCGGATGTCAGCTCGGGGCTGATCACCATGACATGGGCATGAGACTTGAGCAGAGACCGGGCCTTGCGTTCTGCGACGCGGCCCCCGCCGATGACCAGTGTCCTTTCTCCCTGGAGATCAAGGAAGATGGGGTAATAGATATTCATGTCGGGCAGTCTACCATGGGAAGAGTTTATCGAAGAAAGACCGCTTCTCCAGATCTTCACGCGGTTCCGCTGAAGGCTTATCCGGGGCGGCCTCAACGGGTTGATCCGCGGTGCCTGCGCCTGGGAAAAAGATCCTTCGGTACCATGGGGCCTTATCCTTCTGATAGGTTCCGGCAATCCCTATGGACGGCTGATCTTTTTCGGTCTGAGGTTTATCCGGCTGAGCGATGTCCTGAGGCTCCTGACGGGAATCGCCGGTCCCTGTTTCGGGAGCGGAATCGTCATGCAGAGGAATAGCCGCTGAAGGCTCCGTATCCTGCTGCCGGTTTACCGGCAAACCTTCAAAACCGTGCTCAATGCCTTGCTTCTTTCCCAATGAGGCCATCGGGACATATTCACTGTTAGGGAAACGTTCGATTAAGAGCTTTCGGTATTCTTCAGCATGGTCATCATCCTTGAGAGAGGTATAAGACTTGTAAAGATAGAAGAGCAGCTTGTCTTCGATACCCGAGTCCGGATAAAGCTCCAGCGTTTTTTTGAACCGGTTGATGGCGGCGAAAAGAGCGCTTTTCCGCAGGTAGAACTCGCCGATAAAGAATTCGCTCTCAGCCAGAAAGGTATGAATCTCCTTGACCCGCAGCCCGGCCAACTGGAGATACTCACTCTTCGGGAATTTATCAGTTAGAAGATTGTAGGCCTTCAATGCCTCTTTTGCATGGGTGGTGTCCCTGTCTATGGTGTCGATCTGCCAGAAGGAGCATTCGCCGATCCGGTACTGTAGATAATCCGCGGTCTCGCCGCCGGAATGCAGTTTGAAGATCTCCTCATATTGTGCCCCAGCAGCCTCGTATTCCTCCTCTTCAAAGTAACTATCGGCCACGGCGATCTGTGCCAGAAGTTCGAGGTTTGTCTCTTTTGATGAGACTTTAGCCTTGTTAAAGGCCTCACGGGCCTCATTAAACTTTTTTTTCTGGATCAGTTCGAGCCCTTGCTGGTAGAGGACGTTGGCCGGGAGTTCCTTCTCAGGGTTTTTTTTCTTCCAGAAGCAGCTGCCTTGTACCAGAAAAGACGCAAGGACCAGCAGCAATGCCGCAGTCCTGAACAGATTCCGAATATTCATCAAAGGCTCTTTCAAAGAAAGAAAAATTATATAAATTCAATATGTTATGAACCAGATGTATACTACTGACGCACCGGGATGTCAAGTAAAAAGGTGGATGAACCATCCACTAGTCAGGGGATCCGGGCCCCCGTCCGTCTAAGTGGTCCTGTTCGTAAATATGGTGACGTACCGAGAGGGTCGTAGGGCGGTCTCATCAAGGCGCGTGACTGAGGCGTACCCCTCTGGTACACCGCAAGGAGCGCAACGCCGAGGAGACCGCCCTACGGCACTCGAATGCCACCGTATTTACGAATAGGGCCACTAATCTGCTGCATAGCCTATTGGGACACGGCCTTTTCTAATTGAACTTTACTTTGCCAGGCAGGTTTGTTAATATTTTTCTTTTAATTATTTGAGGATTTATTGTGAGACCCGACTTTATAGAAATCCGGGGGGCCAGGGAGCATAACCTCAAGAATATCGATCTGACGATCCCCAGGGACAAACTGGTTGTCATCACCGGTCTTTCGGGTTCGGGAAAATCTTCTCTTGCCTTTGATACCATCTATGCCGAAGGGCAGAGGCGGTACGTAGAGTCTCTCTCGACCTATGCCCGGCAGTTTCTGGAGCAGATGGACAAGCCCGATGTGGATTCGATTGAAGGGCTTTCCCCGGCCATTTCCATTGAGCAGAAGACCACCAGCAGGAACCCGAGGTCCACGGTAGCCACGGTCACCGAGATCTACGACTATCTCCGTCTCCTCTTTGCCCGGGTCGGGAAGCCGTTCTGTTACCGGTGCGGAAAGGCCATCACATCACAGACCGTTTCGCAGATTGTGGATCATGTGCTCCTCCTTCCTGAGAAGACCCGCATCCAGATCCTCGCCCCTGTGGTGCGGGGACGCAAAGGGGAATACAGGAAAGAGTTTCTCAGGATGCGCAAGGAAGGGTTTATCCGCGTGCAGGTGGACGGGAAGATGTACGAGCTTTCCGAAGAGATCGTCCTCGATAAAAACAAGAAGCACGATATTGAAATTGTGGTCGACCGCCTGGCTATCAAGCCGGAGATCAGCCGCAGGCTTGCCGACTCCATTGAACTGGCCTTGAAGCATTCCGAGGGGATTGTGGTCGTGGAGATTATCGGCGGCGAGCGCCTCCTGTTTTCCGAACGGCTGGCCTGCATCGACTGCGGGGTAAGCTATCCCGATGTGGAGCCGCCGCTCTTTTCCTTTAACAGCCCCCATGGCGCCTGTCCGGGCTGCGGAGGGATCGGGACCCTCATGCGCCTGGATCCCGACCTGATCGTTCCCAACAAGAACCTCTCTCTTCGGGAAGGGGCTCTGAAACCCTGGAATAAACGGAACTCATTTTATTTTCATCAGATGATCATGTCCCTTTCCGAGCATTACGGGTTCGACATCAATACGCCGTTCAAGGATCTTCCTGAACGAGTTCGGAAGGCCATACTCTATGGTTCCGGTGATGAGGAAATTTCTTTCCAGCTGGAAGGCAAGGGAAGTCTTTATACCTACAAACGTCCGTTCGAGGGTATCCTGAGCAGTCTGGACCGCCGGTACCGCGAAACCGATTCCGCTTATGTTCGTGAAGATATCGAGAGTTATATGGGCGTTGACCGTTGTCCGGATTGTGACGGGGCCCGGCTGAAAAAGGAAAGCCTCTCTTTCATAGTCGGCGGACTGAATATCGCCGGGGTCACACGGATGTCGATCCGGGAAGCCGATGGATTTTTCAAGATCCTCCTGCTCGACGACAAGGGGGCCAAGATCGCAGAGAGGATTCTCAAGGAGATCCGGGAGCGGCTGGGTTTCCTGATCAGCGTCGGGCTGGACTACCTGAGCCTGGACCGCACGGCCGCAACCCTCTCCGGCGGAGAAGGGCAGCGGATCCGCCTGGCCACGCAGATCGGCTCCTCGCTGGTCGGGGTCCTCTATATCCTGGACGAGCCTTCCATCGGCCTTCATCAGCGGGACAACAAGCGCCTTCTTGCGACTCTGAAGAGGCTACGGGATCTCGGCAACACCGTCCTTGTGGTGGAACACGATGAAGAGACGATCCTGAACAGTGATTACGTGATCGACATGGGGCCTGGCGCCGGGGAATATGGCGGTGAGATCGTGGCCCATGGAACACCCGATGAGATCATGCACAACCCACACTCCCTGACCGGTAGATACCTCAGCCGGGAACTCTCCATCCCGATCCCACGGAAAAGGCGGAAGCCCAGGCGTGGATATATCACGGTGATCCAGGCTTCGGAGAATAACCTCAAGGGGGTGGATGTCCGCTTCCCCATCGGCCTTTTTACCAGTGTGACCGGTGTTTCAGGTTCAGGCAAGAGCACCCTGGTCCTGGATGTCCTCTACAGGGCGCTGGCGCAGAGGCTCTACCGTTCCGGGATCAAGGCCGGCGGCCACAAGGAGATTCTCGGGTTGGAGAATATCGACAAGGTAATTGATGTGGACCAGTCTCCCATCGGCCGGACGCCGAGATCCAATCCAGCCACTTATACGGGGATCTTCACCGATATCCGGAACCTCTTTGTCCAGGTGCCGGAGGCCAGGATGAGAGGATACAAGCCGGGGCGTTTCAGTTTCAATGTCAAGGGAGGCCGCTGTGAGGCCTGCCAGGGCGACGGCCTGATCAAGATTGAGATGCATTTTCTCCCGGACGTCTACGTGGTCTGTGACGTCTGCAAGGGCAAACGGTACAACCGGGAAACCCTGGATATCCGCTACAAAGGGAAAAATATCTCCGAGGTCCTGGAATTGACCGTGGTGCAGGCCCTCCGGTTCTTTGAAAACATTCCCGGGGTTCAGCGAAAACTGCAGACTCTGTATGACGTAGGATTGGAATATATCAAGGTCGGCCAGTCCGCCACTACTCTCTCCGGAGGGGAGGCGCAGCGAGTCAAGCTCTCCAGGGAACTCAGCAAAAAAAGCACGGGCAGGACGCTCTACATCCTGGACGAGCCGACCACGGGGCTTCATTTTGCGGACATCCAGAAACTTCTGGATGTGCTGAACCGTCTGGTCGATACGGGCAATACCGTTGTGATTATTGAACACAATCTGGATGTGATCAAATCCTCTGACTATATCATCGATCTGGGTCCGGAGGGGGGAGACCGGGGGGGCATGATCGTTGCCCAGGGAACACCCGAAGAGGTGATGCAGTCCCCGGAATCCTACACAGGCCATTATCTGAAAAAGGCCTTACAATCTGCCGAACTGCAGAGGTTGAGTCCGAGTTATACATGACAGGTTTGCGGGCTGTGAGGGAGTATGGTAAAGATTAAGGATGAGAGATGGAACCACAGTGCACAGAGAAATACTCTGTGTTCTGTGATGGGGGTTTGAAAATACGATAATAAAGGGAGGCCTCTATGATTATTGTCATGCAAGCCGGTGCCACGGCTGAACAACTCGAACATGTGATCAAGAAAATCGAAGATCTGGGATACCGGCCTCACGTCATGCACGGCGTGGAACGGAACGTGATCGGAGCGATCGGCGATGAACGCGGCAAGGCCAGGCTCCAGACTATCGAAAACATGGCCGGTGTGGAATCCGTGGTGCCGATCCTGAAGCCGTATAAGCTGGCCAGTCTGGAGGTGCGCAAGGAACGGACAATCATCGAGGTGAAAGGCGCCGGCATCGGCGGCAAGGAGCTGATGGTGATTGCCGGACCCTGTTCCGTGGAGAGCGAGGAACAGATCCTGGCCTCTGCCAGGGCTGTGAAGGCCGCCGGGGCCAATGTTTTCCGTGGAGGAGCTTATAAGCCCAGGACATCGCCGTACGCATTCCAGGGGATGGGGGAGGAAGGGCTCAAGCTCCTGGCCGCTGCAAGAGATGCCACGGGGCTTCCGATCATTACCGAGGTGATGAATCCCCGGGACCTGGACCTGATCGTGAAGTACACCGATATTATTCAGATCGGGGCCAGAAACGTCCAGAACTTCGCCTTGCTGAAAGAAGTCGGACAGACCCAGAAGCCGGTCCTGCTGAAACGCGGCATGGCCACCACGCTGCAGGAGCTTCTCATGTCCGCCGAATATATCCTCTCTGAAGGGAACGAAGAGGTGATCCTCTGTGAGAGGGGGATCCGGACCTTTGAAACCGCGACGAGAAACACCCTGGACCTGAGCTGTATCCCTGTGCTGAAGAGGATGAGCCATCTTCCGATCGTGATCGACCCGAGCCATGCCGTGGGGACCTGGCAGTATGTCCCGTCCATGGCCAGGGCCGCGGTGGCCGCGGGGGCTGACGGCCTGATGATCGAAGTGCACCCCAATCCCGAGGAAGCCCTTTCCGACGGCCCCCAGTCGCTGAAACCCGAGCGGTTTAGGAAGCTCATGGAGGACCTGGTCCCGTTTGTCAATGCGTCCGGCAAAACTATGCCTGCCCAAAGGGCGTAAAAAGGGACGGACCCTTTTTCCGGAGCGGCATCAGGAAAGATAAGCATGGTCAGGATCTCTTCCAAATATCTACCGGTCAAGTCCACGGATTTTCTTGTGATCGGGAGCGGAGTGGCCGGGCTTAGGGCCGCCATCGAACTCAGCAGGCACGGGAGGGTTCTGGTCCTGACCAAGGACGAGGCCACGGCCGGTAGCACGGGATACGCCCAGGGCGGGATCGCCGTGGTGCTGAGCGACGAGGATGAGATCACTTTTCATTTCGATGATACCATCCGGGCCGGGGCTGGTCTCTGCGATGAAGAGGCGGTCCGTGTCCTGGTGGAGGAGGGGCCTGAAAGGATCCTGGAGCTGATCTCATGGGGGGCCGAGTTCGACCGGGAGGGGACAAAACTCGCCTTTACGCAGGAGGCGGCCCACAGCAAGAGAAGGATCGTCCATGCCCAGGGGGATTCAACCGGCAAGGAAGTCGAACGGTCGCTCCTCTCTCATGTCAGGACCCTGAACAATGTCCAAAAGCTCGACTTCCATTACACCATGGACCTGATCATTCAGGATGGTGTCTGCCTTGGTGTCTATCTCCTGGATGAAGAAGGAAAGCAGATCTCCGCGGTCACCGCTAAGGCCACGATACTCGCTACAGGCGGTTCCGGTTTCCTCTACCAGCAGACCTCCAACCCGCCGGTCTCCACCGGGGACGGAATGGCCATGGCCTACCGCGCAGGGGCCGACCTTGTGGACATGGAGTTTGTCCAGTTCCATCCGACCACGCTTTATCTGCCGGGAGCGCCTTTCTTTCTTCTTTCAGAGGCCATGCGCGGAGAAGGCGCCCGTCTGCTCAACATCTATGGGCAGGAATTCACCCACAAATATCATCCAGAGAAGGACCTGGCCCCAAGGGACATTGTGAGCCGGGCCATTGTTTCGGAGATGGTGGAGACGCACAGCCTGCATGTCTACCTGGACCTCACACGGCTGGACCCTGACTTTGTCCGTAAACGCTTTCCCCGGATATGTTCCACCTGCCTCTCCTACGGGATTGATGTCACCCGCCACCGGATCCCGGTAAGCCCGGCGGCCCACTACATGATGGGAGGCATCCGGACCGACCTGAACGGTGCCGCGAGCATACCCGGGCTCTATGCCGCAGGAGAAGTGGCCTGCACCGGTGTCCATGGCGCCAACCGGCTGGCCAGCAATTCCCTGCTGGAAGGGGTGGTCTTCGGAGCGAGGGCTGGAAAGTCCGCTGCTGAACATGCCAGAAAGATACAAAAGCTTCCGGAACAGGTCCGGAATCCTTTTCAGGGCAGGATTGAAAAAGGAAAAGATCAGATCAGCGAGGTGAACGAGGTCAGGGGGATCCTCAGAAAACTTTTATGGGACAGGGTTGGAATCATCCGATGCTGGAAATCCTTATCCGAAGCCATGGCCATGCTTCAGGAATGGGAGCCTTTCATGGAACGGACCTACCGTCACAGCAAGGGACTGGAACTTCAGAATATGATCACGGTTGCAACCCTGATCACCCGGGCGGCGTTGATGAGGAAAGAGAGTGTGGGGGCCCATTACCGGACCGATTGCCCTCGTAAACCCGAGACAGGACCAAGTCATATTGTTTTGAATAAATCCGGAACCACATAGTATGCGGCTGTCAGACTCGACAATCCATAGGGTACAAAAACGCGGCGGTCCTGACAAAAAAAATCATCGGAGACAGCTTCGATTTTAAGTTTTGGTTTATGAAGATAGAGCGGGACATTGATTTCAATATCGAGCCGCCCCCGTTTCTTGCGGACTAATTT
>CAKKPE010000127.1 GCA_919901565.1 bacterium | reverse complement strand
CCCTTGAACCCTCTATTAACTTAGTTGACCATGAGCCGAGTATGAAGGTCGCCAATGCGGAGCAGATGAGGAGACTGGACCGGGAGGCCATTCATGGGTACAAGATCCCCGGGATCGTGCTTATGGAGAACGCCTCGCTGGGGGTGGTCCGGTCCATGGAGATGAAGTACGGTCCTATGCAGGGGCGGGCCGTGCTGATCTTCTGCGGCAAGGGGAACAACGGCGGGGACGGCATGGCTGCGGCCAGGCACCTTGCAAACCGGGGCGCGGACGTTCAGGTGTTCCTCCTGGGGGGGGGCAAGAGTCTTCAGGGAGATGCAGCGGCCAATTACGCCATCTGCAAACGCATGAAGATCATGATCAGGCCGGTAAGATCTTCGAAGGATCTTACGGCCGTTTCGAGAGAGATCAGGAAGGCCGATCTCATCCTGGATGCGATCCTGGGGACCGGGATCGTGCCGCCGGTCCGCGGATTGGTGGAACAGGTTGTGCGCCGGATCAACCGGTCCGGCAAACCGGTGATCTCCGTGGACCTCCCCACGGGGCTGAGCGCAGACTCATCTGAAGTTATCGGAGAGGTGATCCGCGCGGACCTGACCGTCACCTTCGGCCTTCCCAAGATCTCCCTGGTCCAGTATCCCTCATTATCGAATGCCGGAGAGGTCTGCGTGGCGGACATCAGTCTTCCTGCTGAACTTGTGGACAAGGCGGATATCCCGGTTGAGCTGCTGGACGAGGAGGTCCTGCAGGCCCTTCCGCCGAGGAGGCCCGACCTTCACAAGGGCGGGGCAGGCAGGGCCCTTGTGGTCGCAGGTTCCGGGGAGATGCCCGGAGCTGCGGTGATGACCTGCCTTTCCTGTTTGCGCGTGGGTGCCGGGCTGGTCTACGCCGCGGTTCCGGGGCGGGTGCTGGGTTTTTTTCACAAACGTATGGTGGAGGGGATCTCGATTCCTCTTCCTGAAACAGACCAAAACCACCTGGGCCTTTCCGCATTGCCGGGAATCCTCGGAGCGGCCAGGGGCAAAAACGTCGCTGCGGTGGGGCCAGGAATTGGTCTTGACCCGGAAACGGGTGACATGGTACGATCCCTCATTCAAAAGATCCGGATTCCCGTGGTTCTGGATGCAGACGGGATCAGCCATCTGGCCGGAAATCCCGGCATCCTCAGGAAATCTAAGGCTCCGGTGATCCTGACCCCGCATCCCGGTGAGATGGCCAGGCTGACCCGTGTCCCGGAACAGGTCTTGAAGACACGCCGTGTGGACGTGGCCAGGGAGTTCGCCAGGAAGTTCGGGGTGATCCTGGTCCTGAAAGGGGCCCGGACCGTGGTTGCGGACCCCCGAGGCCGGGCCTGGATCAATCCTACCGGGAATCCGGGCATGGCCACGGCCGGGACCGGGGATGTGCTCACCGGAATGATCGCCGGATTGGTTGCCCAGGGCATGGCCCCTCTGCAGGCTGCAATGGCCGGTGTTTTCATGCACGGACTCTGCGGGGACCGGGCCGCTCAACGCCGCGGGGAAAGAGGGCTTCTCTCCAGGGACCTGATCCGGGAGATCCCGCATGTCTTGCGGTCCCTTGATGAGAAGAAAGGGACCAGATGAAACCACAGCGTGCACAGAGAAGTATCCTCTGTTCACTGTGGTCATGTTTTCAAAAACATTCAACCAGAAAAGGAGGAAAAAATGAAACGAATTCTTGTTCTTGCTGCATGTTTGGTTTTTCTTTCTGTTTCAGCGTTTGCAGTGGAGGTCTCTGTTACACCTGTATACTGGAGTCCGGATCTAAGTGCAAAGGCCAAGCTTGAGAAGAGCAACCTTGGAGACGAGATCGACTTTACAGACGACCTGGGGATGGATGATGAAGGGATCCCTGGAGTGACCGTGGACCTGAAACTCGGGACAAGCCATCACTTCATATTTTCTTACTGGTCCGTGGGATATGATGGAAGAAAGACCCTGACGCGGGACTTTGATTATAACGGTCAGACCTATACCCTGGGTTCCACGGTCACATCGTCCTTTGATCTGGACTCGTATGGAGTCGGATACGCCTTTGATCTGCTCAACTCCGAGAGCTTCCGTCTGGGCTTTCTTTTGAATGTCAACTATTATTCCATGGACCCTGAACTGAAATCCAACCTGCTCCCCTCAACCAACAGCCAGAAAATAGATGTTATCCTCCCCTTTCCCGGGATCCGGTTCAGCATGGGATTTCTGGAGAACAAGCTTGAACTCGCTGCGCAATTCGCAGGGCTCTGGTGGCATGGGAGCGGTTTCTGGGACGGATCGGCCGCTCTTTCCTATTATCCGATGAAGAACCTCGGGATCTCGGCCGGATACCGGATGATCCATCTTGATGTATCCGAGACCAATGACACGGCGAACCTGAAGCTGGATGGCCCGACCCTGTCAGCGACCTTCCGCTTTTAAGGAGAGCGCATAAACTCAACGAGATGATCTTTTTCGCCGTAAAGAAACGAGGTGATGAACATTGCTGACAGCTAAAGAAATTATGACCCGGGACGTGATTACCGTGGGACCTGATATGCCGGTCAAGGATCTGGCCAAGTTGCTGCTTGATCATCATATCAGCGGCGTTCCAGTGGTCGACAAAGAGGGGAACCTGGCCGGGATTATTACCGACAAGGATCTGATTGAGAGCAATAAGAACCTTCACCTTCCGACCGTAGTGACGCTCTTCGACGCGGTCATTTATCTCGAGAGCGAGAAACACTTCAAGGAAGACCTGAGAAAAATGGCTGCCTCCCGGGTTGAGGACATCATGGTCCGGAAGGTGGTCACCATCGGAGAGGATACCTCCATCCGCGATATCGCGGCGATCATGTCGGATCAGGGAAAGGATCTTCTCCCCGTGGTCCGGGAAGGGAAACTCATTGGGATCGTGGGTAAGGCGGACATCGTCCGGTCCATGATTGAATAAAAAATGGGAGAATGGGTCTCGGATTCATGATGAAGGAGATTCTACGGTCCTCCTCCGAAGAGGAAACCCGTTTAATCGGAGAGCGGCTCGGCTTATCCATGGCCGGTGGTGACATCATTGCCCTTGCAGGGAGGCTCGGTGCGGGCAAGACCTCTCTGGCCAAGGGGATAGCCAGGGGACTCGGGATCAAGCAGGAGGATGTCGTCAGTCCCACCTATACGCTGATCCATGAAATGACAGGGACGCTGAAGCTCTTTCATGTGGACCTGTACCGATTGAAGGATATGGATGACCTGGAGAACATCGGGTTCTACGATGCCTTCGACGAGTCAGCCGTAACGGTCATTGAATGGGCGGACCGCATTCCGGGCGCCATACCTGAACCGTATCTCATGGCCGGATTACAGTGCGTTGACGAGCAGATCAGGGAGATCTCCATGGAACCCCATGGGGCAAGGTCTGAGCGTCTTCTGGAAAAATTTGTGAAAGGGATCCCGTCACATCTGAAGAGAAACAGGACATGAAGGTCTTGGAAAGGCGGCAAAGATGTTGTCAGAAGATGAGATTCAAGGCCTGTCGAGGGAGATTGCGGGAGTCCTTTCGGAGGACAAAGATGTGGAGTTTCTCGGTTCAGACAAGGAGGTTGAGGAAAAAATCTCATCTGTTCTCGCTCAGAACATGCAGGAGGAAATGAAACTCAATGCAGATTCTGATAAAATCATGGACCAGTATGCCAGGGAGATTGACCGGGGAGATATGGACCCTCACAAGATGTTTTCAATGATCAAGAGGAAACTGGCCAAGGAGAGAGGGGTTATACTTTGAAACTTTCTGAAGACCGCATCTCACACCTTTCACACCTGATCCTGAATCAGCTCCTGGACCGGGGGTTGGTCTTCATGAGAGAGGATGATGAACCTACCGTACGGGAACTGGTCAAGAAAGTCTTTGTAAAGGAACTACGGAAAGGGGAGGCGCTGGACGAAAAGATCCGGGAAAAGATCGCTTCATACAAAAGGACGATCCCTGAAGGGAGCGGCGAATGGCATGTCCTGTATCAGCGCTTTCTACGGGAAGAGAAGACCCGGAAGGGTACAGCGTAATCTCCCACCCTTGTTTGAAAAATTTTGTTCTCTAACGGGATTTACTTTGCAGCGTCTTTCTTGTTGTAGCCTTTCAGGGCGATGGCGAACCGGTCGTCCTGGAAAGGATGCATGTCGGGGTAAAGTTCAAAAAGCCATCCATTGAAAACTTCGTTGCCCTCTTTCAGGATTGTCACCTTCAAGGCCGGATTCTTGGTTTCGTTGGAAAGGGACGTGATAGCATTCTGGTCCATAGTGAACTGGGGCAGAAAGTCGCCGACCTTGATGATCAGGCTGCTTCCCGGGATCGGGTAATCCGTATGCATAGGAATCGTCTGTTCCACACTGGTCTTTTTGGTTTTATCCTCGATCCTAATGACCACGGAGTCCCACTTGCCCGCAACCTCTTCAGGCACGGTAATGGTCTTGGGCGCCTGGGGCGCCGTGCTTTCATGGCCTGCATGCATGGGCATGGCCGGATTCGGAGGAAGGTTGGCTGAAGGCAGCGCCTGACTTTCCGTCTGCGGCTGCGGCGGGGTCGTTGTTTTTTTCTGTTCACAAGCTGAAAAGAAGAGGGGAATTAAAAAAAGGACCATGACGAACCATGCCGATCTTTTCATCGTTGTTCTCCTAAAACATGTAAAGCCGAACCTTGTCCCGGGTACAATGATTTCAAAAAGTGATGCAAATATTAATATATAGAAATTATAAAGTCAATATTTTTGTTCTCGCGGTTTTAGCGGGGTTCTTGTCTCTGGGGCAGGGGTGCGCCCGCCTCAGGCCCGCTCCAGGCTATGGCGAAGAGGTCTTTATCACCCATCCGGTCGGCGGGTTACCTGTGACCATCCGTTACCTTCCGGCAGATGCACCCATTCTCCCCCTGGTTGAGGAGTCGATCCGTTCAGGAATGGAAAAGGCCGGCCGGTGGGGGGAGATCCGGAGCGCCTTCACCGTGACCGTCTACCCGGACCATAAGGCACTGGAGAAGGCCGTTCATAAAGAGGGATACAAGTGGCTCAAGGCCTGGGCCACTGAAGAGGCCATCTCCCTCCAGTCTCCGCGTTCCTGGCCGGTATTCAGGGATAAATACCTCTTTGACCTCATGGCACACGAGTTGACCCATGTGGTCTGCTACCAGACTGCAGGAATCAGGGCCAGCCGCTCAAGTGAAAATGCCCCTTTCTGGTTCGGGGAAGGCCTGGCCTCGGTCACTGCCGGGCAGGGATATCGAAGATATTCCAGGAAGGTGCTCTTGAGAAAATTGCGGTCGGACCGGGCGTTTGACCCCCTCTCTCCTGCGGAGAAGGATATTCGGGACCGTGAGAAACTGGTTTATTCATCGGCCCATTATCTGGTAACCTACCTGATCGAGACCTGCGGCGAAGAGCGGGTCAGGGACCTCCTCCACCGGATTACACTGGGGGATTCCTTCATGGATGCCTTCGACAAGACCTACCCCTTCCCTTTAAAACGGCTGAGGTCGGAGTGGGAATCCTGGTTGGAGATGAACGAAAATTAATCAGTTAAGGAAGGCAGCGCACTGAATATGAAAGCATCGGTTTTAGTGGCCATGAGCGGCGGAGTGGACAGTTCGGTTGCGGCCGCGCTCCTTAAAGAGAAAGGGTATCAGGTCATGGGCGCGACCATGAAGATATGGGACGAGGGAAGAGAGGTCCCGTTCCCTTCCCCCAGGATCTGCTGCTCCCTCTCAGCGGTCGAGGATGCCATGGCTGTCTGCGAGCAAATCAAGGTCCCTTACCGGCTGCTTGAGTACCAGGAATATTTCAAGTCTGAGATTGTCGAGGATTTCTGCAGGGAGTACCGTCAGGGCCGCACCCCGAACCCGTGTGTCCTCTGCAATTCCCGGCTCAAATTCCATCATTTTCTGAAAGAAGCGGAGTCTTTAAAATGCGATTTTATTGCGACGGGTCATTATGCGAGGGTGGAAACGGACCGCCAAACCGGAAAATTTCTATTGAAACGGGGGATGGATCCGGTAAAGGACCAATCCTATTTTCTTTACGGCGTGAACCAGGAGGTCCTTTCCCGCCTACTCCTGCCGGTGGGAGAATTTAACAAGGATCAGATCCGGCATCTGGCAAAGACCTACGGGCTCTCCGTGGCCGGGAAAAAAGAGAGCCAGGAGATTTGTTTCATACCGGACAACGATCATGTCTCTTTCCTGATGAGGCGGTTTCCGGGAGATTGGGAGAAAGGTGACATTTTGGATATGTCGGGGAAGGTGGTCGGGACGCACCCGGGATATATGCATTATACCATCGGCCAGCGCAGAGGCCTGGGCGTGGCCCATCCGGTCCCGCTTTATGTGGTCGAGATCCGTCCTGCTGAAAACGTCATCGTGGTCGGACGCAGGCAAGACCTTCTGAAGCAGGTCGTTTTGGTAAGCGGAATCAACTGGATCTCCGGCCATTCTCCCGGTGCCTCAGACAGGGTCAGTGCAAAGATCCGATACCGGCACGGGGATGCGGAAGTTCGATTGGATCCGGCAGATGAATCAGGGCATGCATTTCGCGTGACCTTCAATGAGCCGCAGGAAGCCATTACTCCGGGGCAATCCATGGTATTTTATTCCGGAGAGATTGTCCTTGGAGGCGGGATCATTGAAAGGGCGGAGTAGTGGAAAGATTTTACATAGATGTGGTAAATATTTTCCTATTTTGGGCAAAATATTTCCTATCTCACCAAGCTGATCGGGTTAAAAATCGAGACTCAATCCATTAATATGGCAATATTTTACCTTTTTTCACACCTAAACACTCAATAACGTTAAAAACACAAAATAATTATCAGAATATCCTGAAAAATGGCATAAAAAATGCTACTATGCCTACATTGATATTGTTTTTTTAAAGGGCACGATTTCAGGAGACATAAAGAATCAAATATATTATAATAAACTTATAATTCTGAATGACCCGGACTGAAAGGAGTGTTCCCATAATGTTTAAGATCAATGTTCACAAGATCGAAGAACATACCTTTATTCTCAATCTTGAAGGTGATCTGACTATCCACACCTCGCGTGAGTTTCATAAAGCCATTACACCTATCCTGAAGAGGCAGCCCAGGGCGGTTTCCATTAATCTCTCCAATGTGGACACCATCGACGAGGCAGGCATGGTCATGCTCATGAACGATCTCATGGACAATTCAGGACAAGGAATCTATTTCTATCTGATCGGCCTTCCGGAGAAGATCAAGGCGTACTACCAATTCTGCCTGGAAGATATTGGGAATCCCTATTTCTCAACTACCACACACTGAAACCCCTTGACATTGATCTGCCGGCCCATGGCCAAAATTGGCTGCAGCCGGCGGACATCCGCGTCCCGTAAGCATCTCGGTACGTCATCATATTTACGAACAGGACCACTTACTCACGCAACTCACCTCAAGAAGATTCCAGTTGACTCCGAATTGGGTTTGGCGTTTAATTGGTATTTGAAGATGACCCTCAGAGGCTTCCCTCAGGAGAATTAGAATTATGGATAGAAAACAACTTATACAACAAATCGAAGGTTTGCGGGAATCGCGAGTAATTACGTACTTGACGAGTGATCGACAGGGGCCGTTTAATGCACGGATTGCGATGGATGTTATACCTTTCATAGGCAAGCAACTGCAGACTATCGGTAAAATAAAAAACATTGACTTGTTCCTCTATAGTGCGGGAGGGGACACAATGGTCCCGTGGAGACTGGTCTCCATGGTCCGTGAATATTGCGATAAGTTTTCCGTGCTGGTTCCTTATAAAGCCCACAGTTCTGCGACAATGATTGCGCTTGGTGCGGATGAAATTGTGATGAGCAACCTCTCCGAGCTTTCACCCATCGATCCTTCAACAGCGAATGTGTTTAACCCTCTTGATCCGACGAATCCACAAAATAGAATCCCAATAAGCGTTGAGGACGTGATGGCATACTTCGACCTGGCGAAAAATAAATTCGGAATTAAAGGCAATGAAGAACTTTCAAGCATATTCACGAAGTTTATTGAATCGAACCCACAAATCCATCCGTTAGCGCTTGGGAATGTGAATCGTATCCACAACCTTATCCGCATTCTCGCAAAGCGGCTCCTTAAAAGCCACAAAATGCAACTTAAAGAAGATGAAATTGAAAAGATCGTTGATTATTTTACGGAAAAACTATATTCCCACCAGTATTTAATTGGAAGGAAAGAGGCGGGAGAAGATTTAGGTATCAAAACAGTTGTAAACGCAAATGACATCCTTTCAAAAGCGATGACTGATCTATATGAGGAATACAATAAAGAATTAGAGTTCGGGAAAATATGGAATCCCGAAAATGAACTTGGGTTAAATGCGGTACAAAATAAGAAGGATTACAAAATCGCTTACATTGAAAGTTGGCAGATGTCAAATTATTACGAGATTTCTGCCGACTATCGAAAACAGCAAATGAATGTGGTGCAGCAAACACCGCAGGGACCGGTTCAGGTTCCACAGGAACAGGTCGGATTTAGGATTATTACTCAAGGTTGGAAATAATCCAATATGAGCTGGATCACGAGCTTCCCCAGTGTATGTGACGGCCTTTCTTGATCGACGCAGTGAATAAGGACGAGACCACAACGCAACGTAAGTAACAACGTCCCTAAGATTCACATTTCTTAATATTGCTCAGATTATTACATGACCTTTTTGCCATATAGTATCACCATATTTGGATATTAAATGAAATTCCCTCTTGAGATTTCCTGTGATCAATGCGGGACAGCAACGACTATTTTTATCAATCTTTATGAAACATCATCCGTTCAAAAATGCGTGTCCTGCGGAAATGTTGTTTTTGACTCACTGGCACACAATATTACGATCGGTTACAAACTTCTTCTTCGAGGTCTGAGAGAGATTCAAATAAATGAGGACTATCCTCTTTCAATAGTATTTTCCGCTGCGGCTTTTGAATGTGAGCTATTTCGAGTCTACCGAAAATGTAAAGAAATAGATGCTATGGATAAAGGTTATCTGCCTTCTGATCAAGAGCTTGAAGAGGAGCTTAGGAAATATTCAAATATTCTGGTCAAGATAAAGGTGGTAGGTGAACTTCTAGACCCGCGCGGTTTTGATGAATTTGTAAGTTCTACATTGGAACTGCGAGAAATAATGACAAAAGTAACTCCAAACATGGAATTGGAATCACCATCAAAGAATATTCAGGAGCAACTATTTTGGCCAAGAAATCGAATACTTCACATAGGAGAGGCTAGTGTCCAGTCAACCTTGTAATGTCGTAAATAATATGGTATATTTTCTTCATA